>JBGFRN010000269.1:0-2576 GCA_041695105.1 Bacillota bacterium
GGCATTCCCTGGCGGTCAAACAGGATAGCCCTGGAGCTGGTTGTGCCTTGATCCAGGGCCAAGACGAATCTTTTCTTCATAGCGAGCGCACCTCCGGATGGAAATTCGCGCCCTAAGAATTCGCCGGGGACTGGGCGGCGCCCTCTGCCGACAGGGGCAGTGAGAAAGAAAAAGCAGAGCCTTCCCCGAGCTGGCTCGTGACCCTGATTTGTCCGCCGTGGGCCAGAATGATGTTACGGGCGATAGCCAGGCCCAGACCGGTACCCCCGCTCCGGATCCGAGCCTTGTCAACCTTGTAGAACCGTTCCCAGATCCTCTCCAGTTCCTCCGGAGGAATGCCCTCTCCGGTGTCGATGACCGAAACCCACACCTCACCGCTTTCGGCATGAGGCCGGACAGCGACAGTGACCGACCCGCCCGTCGGCGTATGTCGGATCGCGTTGTCGACCAGGTTGATGATCACCTGCTCTATTCGATCCTCATCGGCCAGCGCCAAGGGCAGTGGAGATGAGATCGCTATGCTCAGTCTGACGCCTTTTTCGTGGGCAACAGCATCCATCTTAAACTGGACGCGTTTCAACAGCGCCGCAAGGGCCAAAGGCTCTCTTGACAGCGGCAGACGTCCTGCCTCCAATTGGTTAAGATCAAGCAGATCCGTCACCAGACGGCGCAGCCGTAGAGTCTCATCGAGGATAATCTCAACGTACTTCCTCTGTGCCTCCGGATCCTGCCCAATACCGTCCAGGACCGCCTCGGCGTACCCTTGAAGGTAGCTCAACGGGGTTCGTAGTTCGTGAGAGACATTGGCGACAAAATCCCGGCGCATTCGTTCGACCTCTCGCTCCTTCGTAGCGTCATGAAGCAGAGTCACGATACCGGCAATGTCTCCCGAATCGCCTCGCATGGGCGCCATTCTGACCTCAAGCTCGCGGTTGCCGACTCCCAGCACGGCCTCGCCGGGAGTCCCGCTAACCAGCGACTCCCGCGCCAGGGACGCCAGGGCTTTTCCCGGCTGAGATTCCTCAAAGCCGGGGGAGGGCGCCCCCACCATTGCCTCAGCCTGGTGGTTAGCCATGACGACCCGCCTGTCCACATCGAAGGTGACCACGCCGTCGCTCATGCTTTCCAGAATTCGGGCCAGACGGTCCTTTTCCCGAGAGAGCATTTCGAGAGTTCCCTGGAGCTGCTCCGATAGGGAATTAATGGTCCGACCGAGGGCGCCGATCTCATCGTTGGTGGCGACCCTCACTCGTCGGTTAAAATCCCCGCTAGCCATCCCCCTAGCGACTCGATCCATCTGGATCAGAGGGCCGGAAAGTGTCCTGGAGAGGAAGAAAGCCACCAGCGTCATCACCGCTACCACAGTGACGGCCTGATACAGGATCAGCCTTCGTACTTCCGCTATCACCAGGCTGATGGGCGCAGTTGGGGCGAATAGGCGAACGCGCCCCACGATGCTGTCCTCAACCAGGATCGGTACCTGAACGGAACTGACCATGTTCTCAAAGCCGGGGATGATACCCCTCCGGATGATGATGTCTTCCCGGGGGATCACTTTAACCTTCTTCTCGCCAGTGATAGGGTCGGGCTCACGGGCAATCGAAGCCGTGACGCCATACCGGGCGATCGGAAAATCCCACTGATCAGTCACGGCTACTGACAGTCCCTGATAGGTAGCCAGATACCAGGCTTGCCGGTTGACCTCTTCCTGAGAGGCCCCCGAACTGACAAGAGCGGCAAGTTTCTTGCCGCTGTCCAGGACCTGCTTTTCGCGCTGGTCAAAATAGAAATTCTCGAAGAATCGCCCGAGAACAAACGCCTGAAACACCGAAGCCAACAGGGTGAGGAGCACCATACCGAGCCAGATCTTGACCACGATGCTCCTGAACATTCTTGCTCCACCTCAGACTTACTGCTCTTTCAGGCATCCTCGCCCACGTTCAGCCGCCTAGGCGCCTGAACATTCTTGCTCCACCTCGGACTTACTGCTCTACCTCGAACCTGTAACCTACTCCCCAGATAGTCGAAATGTAGTCCTGAGCTGGCCCCTCGGCCAGTTTCTCCCTGAGTCTCTTAATATGGGTATCAACGGTGCGGAGGCTGCCGAAGAATTTGTAGCCCCAAACCTGCTCCAACAGTTGTTCCCGAGTAAAGACTTTGCCCGGGCGGTTGGCCAGGAACCACAAGAGGTCGTACTCCTTGGGGGTGAGGGTTATCACCCGGCCATCGGAAGTGACTTTGCGGGAAGAGGAATCGATTACCACAACCCCGGCCTTGAGGACCCCCCTCTCCGACGGGCTTTGAGTACTGCGGCGAAGAAGGGCCTTGACCCGAGCGACCAGCTCGCGAGGGCTGAACGGCTTCACAATGTAGTCATCGGCCCCCAAATCAAAGCCGAGGATTCGGTCCAACTCGTCGCCCCTGGCAGTGACCATGACAATGGGCAGGTCAGTGGTCTGGCGAACCTCCCTGCAGACCGCCAGTCCATCGAGTCCCGGCATCATGATATCCAACAGGAGCAGATCAACGGGCTCGTTCCTGATGATGTCAAGAGCCTGATCCCCGGAGGGCGCTTC
>JBGFRN010000110.1:0-2570 GCA_041695105.1 Bacillota bacterium
AGCTGGACTTGCCGCATCCGGAGGGACCGATGAGGGCAGTGATGGCCTTATCCGCGATCTGTAGGTTGATGCCCTTGAGGGCATGGAATTGAGCATAGTGAAGGTCCAGGTCGCCGACATCGATTTTGACTGAGCCGTCATTCATCGTCAGTTACCTCCCACATTGAGCACGGATCCGCTGCGAGCGCAGGGGCCTTGTTTTTGCCGCAGCTTCGGTGTGGTTTGTCGCCAAGGATCCGCTGCGAGCGCAGGGGTCTTGTTCTTGCCGCAGCTTCGGTATGGTTTGTCGCCAAGGATCCGCTGCGAGCGCAGGGGCCTTGTCCCTACCACTTTCTCGACCGGCGAACTCGGATCCTGATCATTATCGCCGCCAGGTTGACTCCCAGGACCAACCCGAGCAGCACCAGGGCGGTGCCGTATTGATTGACCTTCGGCATATTCGGGATCTGCGTCGCCGTCACATAGAGGTGATAGGGCAGCGCCATAACCTGGTCAAAAACCGAACTCGGGAGCCGAGGCAGGTAGAAGGCAGCCACGGTGAAGAGAATCGGAGCTGTCTCGCCCGCCGCCCGTCCCACCCCAAGGATGGTCCCAGTGAGGATTCCGGGAAGGGCGTAGGGCAGAACGGCATGCCGGATCGTCTGCCACTTGGTCGCGCCAAGGGCGAGAGAGGCTTCACGAAAACTCTTGGGCACTGTCATTAAAGCCTCTTCGGTGGACGTGATGATCAAAGGCAGGATCAGCAGGCCCAGAGTCAATGAACCAGCCAGAATCGAGGCGCCAAAGCCCAGAAAGAGAACAAATAGCCCTAGGCCAAAGAGCCCGTAGACCACCGATGGCACACCCGCCAAGTTCACAATGGCCAGCCGGATCAAGCGGGTAACCCAGTTCTGACCGGCATATTCGGTCAGGTAAATGGCGGAGCCTACTCCGAGGGGAATGGCGACCAGAACTGTCCCGATGACCAGGTAAAGGGTTCCGAGGATAGCCGGAAAGATGCCCCCGGCCTTCATCTGCTTGATCGGCGCCGCGGTGAGGAATTCCCATGATATGGCTGGAAACCCCTTGGCTATTAGCATAACTATAACAAGGATGACGGGAAGGAGCACGGCCAGAGTGGCCAGTCCCATGACGGCAAAGGCGATTTTTTGGGTCAGATCCTTGGACATCAACGTACCTCCCTGTTGCGCCGCAGCACCAAATCGGCGATCAGGTTGACCACAAAGGTTATGGCGAAAAGGGCCAGGCCGATAGCGAACAGAGCCTCATAGTGCGGGCTCCCGAAAACTGTCTCGCCCATTTCGGCGGCGATGGTGGCAGTCATGGTGCGCACCGACTGCAGGAACGAGGTCGGAATAACGCCAGCATTCCCGGTAACCATCAGGACCGCCATGGTCTCCCCGACGACGCGTCCCACGCCCAGCATAGCGGCAGCAACGATCCCCGGTACCGCAGCCGGGACAATGGCGTGAATAATCGTTTCCCATTTGCTGGCTCCCAAGGCCAGGGAGGCTTCGGCATAAGACTTCGGAACCGACCGGATCGCATCCTCAGAAAGGCTGATGATGGTTGGGAGTGCCATAAACCCCAGCAGAATCGCCCCAGTCAGCGCAGTATACCCGGTGGGAAGGTTAAACGCTCCCTTGACCCAAGGAGCCACGAAAGCAACACCGACGAAACCGATGACCACCGACGGGATTGACGCCAGAAGCTCAACCACCGGTTTAGTGATCTCTCTGACGGCAGGCGGCGCCACCTCAGCCAAGTAGATGGCTGCGGCAATGCCGAAGGGGAGAGCCAGAGTCACGGCTCCGACGGTCACCCACAGAGAGCCCAGGAGGATCGGAAGAATGCCGAACTTCGGCGGATCCGAGATTGGGTACCAGTTCTTGCCCGTCAAAAAGGAAATAGGGCTGATGTCGTTGAACAGCCCAAAGCCCTCTTTGACCAGGAACACGAATATGAGGATAAGGGCGACAATAGCCGTATAGCCCGTCGCTCGGATAAGACGTTCTATCACTTTTTCGGTCATTACTCTTCTCCTTTCGGAGATTAGTCCAGGGCCCCTCCCTAAGACGGGACCCTGGACTCCTTTTTGCGGCGGGTAGACTAGCTGCCACCCAGAATCCGGCGAACTGGCTTTCTGAGTAGCCCTACCGCCCACAACTTGCTGTGGAGCTAACCGGCTCGCCAGATCTGGCGAGCACGCAAGATCTGCGATTGTGAGCAACCGCTCACCCTTAGCAGGGACGACTACTTGCTTACCGGGCTAAAACCTACCTCAGTGACAATCTTCTGCCCTTCGGGGCTGAGCGTAAAGTCGATGAAGGCCTTGGCTAGAGCCGTGGGTTCCTTCGGGGTGTACAGGAACAGCGGACGGGAGATGGGGTACTTGCCGCTCAGCACGCTCTCTTCGCTGGGAGCAACAGCCTCGGCGCCGGCTTCCTTGGCGACCTTCAGAGCTTTCACGTCACTGCTGACGTAAGCCAGTCCCACATATCCGATGGCGGCCTTATCCTTCTTCACGCCGTCAGCGATAGCCTGTGAGGAGGGCATCAGCAGAGCAGTAG
>JBGFRN010000013.1:0-2562 GCA_041695105.1 Bacillota bacterium
AAGAAGATTAACACGGATGCCCAGGTGGCCAGTTTGGAAGACGTGGCGTCCCTTGAGAAACTCCTTGATTCCTATGGGAGGGTTTGCTAAGATGATGCTGGTGGGCCGGACAGCAGTAGTGACGGGCGCTTCCGGCGGTTTGGGCCGGGCGATCGCCCTGGCGCTGGCTGCCGAGGGGGCCAAGGTTATCGCGGGCTACGCCCGCAATTCCGAAGCGGTCGAGGCTCTGGTCAAGGAAATCTCGGACCGTGGAGGGGTGGCCTTCGCCGTAAAGGCTGACGTCTCGGTACCCGTGGAAGCTGACGCTCTGATCCGGGAGGCCCTTGAACGCGGCGGCGCAGTGGATATCCTGGTCAACAACGCCGGCATCAAGCGGGACACCCTGCTGATGCGGATGAAAGAAGAAGACTGGGATTCAGTCATCAGGACCAACCTCACTGGAATATTCAATTGCACCAAGGCTGCGACCCGCCCGATGGTGAAGGCCCGGTTCGGGCGGATTGTCAACATTGCCTCTGTTGCCGGTCTGGCCGGCAATGCGGGGCAGGCTAACTATTCAGCGGCGAAGGCCGGGGTCATCGGCTTTACGAAAGCTGTGGCCAGGGAACTTGCTTCAAGAGGCATTACCGTCAACGCCATAGCTCCCGGCGCCATCGCGGCAGGAATGGTGGAAGACCTCCCTCCCGAAGTGAAGGAGGCCTTCATTAACCAGATCCCCCTGGCCCGTTTGGGGCGTCCCGAGGACGTGGCGGCGGCAGTGGTATTTTTCGCCTCTGAAGGTGCACAATATATCACCGGGCAAACCCTGGCTGTAGACGGCGGTATGACCATGCAGTGAGTTCAAGGACTTTGCCTCCGTTGGCGGGGCAAACCCATCTCGGTTGTCAACCCCATGGTAGGTGGCAGCACCGGGATGGAAGGGGGGAGGTGAAACGATGGCGAGCAAAGACGCGATCTTTGAAAAGGTCAAGGACATCATCGTAAGCCAGCTTGGAGTCTACGAAGAACAAGTCACACTCGAAGCCAGGTTCATTGATGACCTGGGGGCTGACTCCCTGGACATCGTGGAGCTAATCATGGCTCTGGAAGAGGAGTTTGACCTGGAGATTCCTGACGAGGATGCCGAGGGTATCCGCACCGTTGAGGATGCGGTGGAGTACATCAAAGAGAACTCCTGAAATAACCGGAAAGAGAACTCCGAAAACAACCTTGCCTAGAGCGGGAGACCCGGGTGTCGCGCACCTAGATGAAGGGAAATCACGCAGGGGGAGAGCCATGAGAAACCGCGTCGTCATCACTGGGCTGGGCGCCATTACTCCGGTAGGCCTCTCAGTGTCAGCTTTTTGGGAATCGCTGATTGCCGGACGTTCCGGAGTGGGGCGCATTACCCGTTTCGAT
This sequence comes from Bacillota bacterium, assembly GCA_041695105.1. GTDB lineage: Bacteria > Bacillota > Sulfobacillia > JAMDAP01 > JAJYMS01 > JBGFRN01. The sequence goes on from JBGFRN010000013.1 coordinate 1,399, forward strand.
CCTGCCAACATCGAAGTGCAGATCGGGGCCGAAGTCAAGGATTTCGAGCCCACTAACTACATTGACCGCAAGGAAGCGCGCCGTATGGATCGCTTCACCCAGTTTGCAGTCGCAGCGGCCAAGGAGGCCGTTGGCGACAGCGGATTGAAGCTGGAAAACGAGGACGCTGAACGGGTCGGGGTGATCATCGGCAGCGGAATCGGCGGAATGGAGACCTTCACGGATCAATTCACGTGTTAATTGAGAAGGGACCCCGTCGAGTCAGCCCCTTCTTTATCCCCATGATGATCGCCAACATGGCGGCGGGCCAACTGGCGATTCTCATTGGCGCCAAGGGGCCGAACATGACCACGGTGACGGCCTGCGCTTCAGCCAACAACGCCATCGGCGAAGCCTTTCACACGATCCAGCGTGGCGGCGCCGATGTCATGCTCACCGGGGGAAGCGAGGCATCCTTCGTTCCGATCGCGGTGGCGGGATTTGCGGCAATGAAGGCCATGTCCGAGCGGAATGACGAGCCGGAGAAGGCCTCACGTCCTTTTGACGCCAACCGGGATGGCTTTGTCATGGGCGAGGGCTCGGCCATGCTGGTGCTGGAATCCCTGGATCACGCTTTGGCCAGGGGCGCCCGAATCTATGCCGAGGTGGTTGGGTACGGGACTACCGCTGATGCTCACCACATCACCGAACCGGCGCCGGAAGGGGATGGCGGTCGCCGCTCGATGGCTCTGGCCCTCCGGGACGCTGGACTTGATCCGTCAGCCGTGGATTACATTAACGCCCACGGCACCTCGACGCCCAAGGGCGATGTTCTTGAGACCGTCGCGATCAAGCGGGTCTTTGGGGATCATGCCCATAGGCTCGCTGTCAGTTCCACCAAGTCCATGACCGGGCACCTCCTCGGTGCGGCCGGGGCAGTCGAGGCAGTAGCCTCGGTCAAGGCCATCCAGGAGGGGATCGTTCCCCCCACCATTAATTACAATAATCTTGACCCCGAGTGCGATCTGGACTATGTGCCCAATGTGGCCAGAAAGAGGGAAGTTAACGTGGCGCTGTCCAATTCCTTCGGGTTCGGGGGACAGAACGCTACGGTGATCTTCAGGAAGTATTCATAGCCAGGCATCTTCGTACGGCTACTCGGGCTTCTTGGCAGATCAGCCCCGG
>JBGFRN010000012.1:0-2555 GCA_041695105.1 Bacillota bacterium
CGACAAGTCGACCTCGTCGCCCTGATAGAGGGAGAAGGTCTTGCCTTCCTCGTCCTCCTGTTCTTCGCCTTCCCGCCCGGGTGTTACCTGGCCCGGGCGATACTCCTCTTCGAAGTCCAGGCGAACTGGCGTCCGAAAGCTTTCCAGGCACCGGCTGCAAGTCGCCTCGGCCACCGTACCGGCTTTGACCTCGACCAGGATCTTGTCATCGGCCCCTGTCGCCCTGATGTTTCCCTCCAGAGGCTTGACAAAGGCGACTTTCTCAGCGCCGAGTTCGACCTCGGGAAGATCGCTTCGCAGGGGAACCTCGATGCTCCGACCCCACGCATTCTTAAGGTCCGAAATGCCAATTCTCATAATCAGCACCTCACGTGCCCTTTTTGGGCACACCCCAAATTATATAAAAACCCGTAGGCCTTTGTCAACTCAATCCTGGTCAGAGTTGTCAGCACTCAAGCTGTTTTGTCATCTCAAGCCTGTTTGGTCAGTGCCGCTCCGACCGCAGTATCGAAAGAATGACCCAAACACCGAGCAGGGCAGTTAGGATGAAGCTATACTCGGCAATCGGGATTCGGCTGAAAACCGATTGGCCGCTGTCCATGATGATGAGCGACGTTCCGATGATCAGGCTGGCCACGATGAAGGTAACCGACAGGCGGTTCACATAGACGCCAAGCCGGTCCACCGCCCAGTCCAGGTGTTCATGCTCCAGACTGAACCGCCACTCGCCCTCCTCCATCTGACCTAAAATACGGTTTACTTGCCTTGGAACGGCACTAGAGAGCCTTCCGTACTCGCTGAGGTTTCTCCAGAAATCCTTCCCCAGGGCCGTCGGTGATAGGCGCTCGGTTATCAGCTCACGGGCATAGGGCTCGGCCAGCTCGACGAGACTGAGGTCGGGGTCGAGTCGGCCAACCAGGCTTTCCAGGGTCACGAGAGACTTGACGAGAAGGGCGTACTCGGTGGGAATGCTGATCCGGTAGCGTTGAGCAACAGTCAAAGTCTCCCGCAGGGCCTGGCTGAACTCCATGTCTCCCATTGGTATTTCGCCGTATTTCTGTTGGAGTTGCTCGATATCCCGGCGGAGGGCGGGGAGATCGGAGCGTCGGGGCAGAACACCCATTGACAGGATGGCCAGCGCCACTTCCTCCGGATCCCGCTGCACCACCCCCAGGACATACCGAAGGAACTTGGCCTTCATCTCGCCGGTCAGGTGACCGACCATGTCAAAGTCCATGAAGATCAGGGTTTCTCCAGGCCCGACAAAAACGTTCCCCGGATGTGGATCGGCGTGGAAGAACCCGTCCCGCAGCACTTGGCGGAAGATACAGTTTGAAAGGTTGCGGGCGATTTTCGGGCGGCTGAGCCCGGCCCGTTCGAGAGCGAGAACATCGTTGATCTTGGCGCCTTCGACTCTCTCCAGGGTCAGAACCCTGGGGGTCGTACAGGTCCAGTAGACCAGCGGGATGTAAACCGAGGAAAGCCCGGCGAGGTTGCGCCGGAAACGGTCGGCGTTTTGCCCCTCGTTGGTGTAGTCCAGTTCGGCGCGAATGGTCCGCGAGAATTCCTCGACGGTTCCGACCAGCCGGTAGAATCTGCCCCAACGGGTCCGCCTTTCGAGGATTGACGCCAGATCAGCCATGATCTCCAGATCTGTTTCGATCCGCCGGGCAATGTCCGGACGCTGGACCTTAACGGCCGCCTCCTCCCCGGACCGCAGCACGGCCCGGTGGACCTGGCCAATCGAGGCTCCAGCCATCGGTTCTTTTTCGAAGGAAGCGAAAACCGTTTCTAGCGGTCGGCCCAAATCCTTTTCCACGATGCGTCGGATGTCTTCGAAGGACTCGGTCGGCACCTTATCCTGAAGTCCCTCCAGGTCTCCGGCGATATCTGCCGGAATCAGGTCCGGGCGGGTGCTGAGCACCTGCCCCAACTTGACGAAGGTGGGGCCCAACTCCTCGAAGGCCTGCCTGACCCTTGCCCCGGGGGTAAGCCGTTCGTGAGAGCCAGCCTTTCGGCGCCTCAGCCGATCGTGAAAGGACAGCAGGCCGACGAGACCGGCCTGGTCAACGAGGTAACCGAATCCGTGTTTTGCGAAGACGCGCACGATTTGACGATAGCGGTCAAGGTGGCTGTAGCGATACAGAGACATAAAAAGACCCACCCTCAGGGGAGATCGGGACAGCTTAGTATCCCCCACGGGGAAGGCCTTTAATGCTGCTTTAGGCCCTTAAGTCTGAACACCTTCGCAAAGTGGCAGGGAAATATGTGGCTCCGGCTATGCCGGGTTAGGGCTGTCAGTAGGACTTCGGATTCGTCCGCAAAAACTCCAGGGCGTCGTTAAGATGGCTCACAGGCACTACCCGAACCTTGCGGGCCACGCGCTGAGCATCCTTGGCATTAGCCCGAGGCACAAACATGATCTCAGCGCCAGCCGCCTCAGCCGTAAAGACCTTTTGCACAACCCCGCCAATGCCCCCGACCGAACCGTCGGGCAGGATCGTTCCTGTTCCGGCAATTCGCCATCCCCTGGTCCAGTCAATCTCCCGGTCCAA
>JBGFRN010000058.1:0-14604 GCA_041695105.1 Bacillota bacterium
TGTAAACCTGTGGCTGATATCGGCCTCGCTGGCGGCCAAGAGCCTGGGCGACGCCGCCACTCAGGTGCTCCAGCCCCTGGCCGTCTACCGCCAGAGCGGCGAGCCCGGGGATCTGGAGCGGGCCAGGTCGGCCCTGGGCCAGATTGTCGGGCGGGACACGGCTGACCTCAGCCCGCCGGAGATCGCCCGCGGGGCGGTCGAAACGGTGGCCGAAAATACGTCTGATGGTTTTGTCGCGCCGTTTCTTTACGCTCTGCTGGGCGGCGCCCCCCTGGCCCTGGCCTACAAGGCCGTCAACACCCTTGACTCCATGGTCGGCTACCGGAACCAAAGGTACCTTTATTTCGGCTGGGCCTCGGCCAGGATCGACGACCTGACCAACTGGATCCCGGCCCGCCTGACCGCGCTGCTGATGGTCGCCTCGGCCTTCTGGCTCGGCCGGCGGCGAGGATTCGACTGGCGGGCAGCCTGGAGCTGCCTGCGCCGGGATGCCGCCAGGCACCCCAGCCCGAACAGCGGTTGGCCGGAGTCGGCGGCCGCCGGGGCGCTCGGGGCCCGCTTGGGCGGGACTAATTATTACTCCGGTGTTCCGTCGCACCGCCCGGTCATCGGCGACCCGGTCCGGGATCTCGGGCCGGAGGCGATCGCCCGGGTGATTCAGTTGATGTACTTGACTTCCGTGCTGGCGGCGGCCCTTGGAACGGTCGCCGGTTTGGCCTTGGTCGCCGGCCGTGGGGGGTGAGTGGAATGGGGGTGGGGGCAATGGGGGGCGATGACCTGAAGGAAAGGTATCACGGCGGCGATGTCTTGGGTTTTGCCGCCCGTTTCGGTCTCGACCCGGAATCGGTCCTTGACTTCAGTTCCAATATCAACCCTTATGGCCCGCCTCCCGGGGTTCTGGAAACCCTCCGGGATAACCTCCATCTGGTCGCGCCTTATCCGGACCGGTACTGCCGCTCCCTGAGGAACGCCCTGTCGGAACGGCTCGGTGTGCCACCCGAAGCCATCCTGGCGACCAACGGTGCAGCCGAGGCCTTTTATCTGGTCTGCTACGCCCTGAGGCCTTCCCGGGTAATGATCCCCGTCCCGTCTTTCGGGGGTTATCAAGCCGCGGCCCTGGCCTCCGGAGCCGCCGTCGATCCCTTCCCGCTCCCGGCGGCGAGCGGGTTCCGTCACGACCCCGACGGCCTGAGGGCCGCCCTCAGCCAGGCCCGGCGGGAGGGGCGGGGCCCCGACCTGGTGTTTTTGGCTAACCCAAATAATCCGACCGGATCGCTGCTCGAGGCGGAACAGCTCGACCGGACCCTGGAGGCCTGCCGGGAGGCCGGGGCCGCCGTGGTGCTGGACGAGGCTTTTCTTGACTTCAGCCCCGACGATCAGGAACTCACCCGGGTGGCTCGTGCCGCAGGCGGTCCGGCCGGCTGCGGTCCAGCCGCCTGTGGCCCGGGAGAACGCCCAGGCGCGCCACTGATCGTCGTCCGCTCAATGACCAAGTTCTATTCCCTGGCCGGCCTCCGTCTTGGCTGTCTGGTTGGGCCGCCCGATCTGGTCCGGCGCCTGGAGGCGCGGCGCGACCCCTGGTCGGTCAACGCCCTGGCCCAGGCGGCTGGTGCGGCGGCCCTGGCTGATCGTGGATTCGCCGACCAGACCCGCGAGCTCACCGCCCGGGCCCGCGAGGCGCTGATCCAGGGGCTGACCGGCTTGGGGCTGCGGCCCCTTCCCGGGGCCGCCAATTTCCTGCTGGTCGATCTGAGCCCGGCCGGTCTCGACGCCAGACGCCTGCAGACCCTCCTTGGACCCTTGGGCATCTTGATCCGTGACTGCTCGTCCTTCGACGGTCTGGGGCCGGCCTGGATCCGGCTGGCGGTGAGAAGACCCGTGGAGAACCAGCGGCTGTTGGAGGCGATCGGGGATATCATCTAGAAGTTTTGCCAGAATCAAGAAGGACTTTGGCGTAATTTGGCGAAACCCATGAAACGAATTCAAAAAGCTTTCGGTCCGAAAAGGCAAAACCACCGGGAGGTGGCGGCGCAAAGCCTCAGGTCGGGTTTCTGACGGCTGGGCTACCGAGGCTGGGGTTATCTGCTGTTTTCGACAGCTTGTGGCCTGCTTCGGTTTGGACCGGGGGCAGGCCATTTTGTTTCCCAACGAAAGGAGAGGGTTTGATGGTTAAACGCATCGGAGTCCTGTTCCTGATTGTCACCTTTGTCCTGTCGCTGGCCGCCCCCGCCGCCGCCGCCGGGTCGAGAACCCCAGTCGACCCTGGTGCCCGGCTCAAGATTAAGGCCCAACAGCGCGCCCTGAATCGCTTCGGTGCCTCCGCCGGGGCCGAGGCCAAGCTCAAAGCCCGGGGAGTCTCGGAGGCTGACATCGCCAAGCTGGCGGCCGCTGCCAAGATTACTGGCAAGAGCCTCGACCTACTGGCCGATGAAGTCAAAGACGGCAAGGTTGACGCGGTAATCCTCAAGCACAAGCTAAGGCCCGACCACCTGAAGAAGATCCACGAGCGTTACGCCGGCAAGACCGAGACCGCGGTCGATCAGGCCGCCGAATCTAAGGATGTCCAGGACGAGGACGCCGGTTCGGACGTTGACGAGCGGACAGAGGACGCCATCGCGAGCGCCGGCGCTGACGTCCAGGAGCCGGTGACCAAGCTGCGCCAGACCGGCCTGAGCCGCGAGAATATCCTGCGGTTAATCGCCGCCGCCCGCATCGCCGGGGTGCCTCCGGCCAAACTGATGAACGAGGTTCTCGAAGGCAAGAAATGGGCCCAGGTGATCGCTTCGCACGGCGTCACCCGGCCCCAGATCGAAGAGCGGGTCAAGATGATGAAGGGCTTGTACCGCCTGTCTCCCGAGCATAAGAAAGAGATGATCAAGGCCCGCCTGGCTCGCGGCATCTTCTTCAGGGTGGCCGCTCTGTCGAAGCTGACGGGCAAGACTCCGGCCGAGATTATTGACCGGCTCAAGCAAGGGAAGAAGTTTGAAACCGTAGCGGCCGAATTGGGAGCCACCACGGCTGAACTGAAAGACATCGAAGCCCAGGCCGAGGAGCAGGAGGTCGAACAGGAGATCGAGGAGGAGGCCTCCGACGCCCAATCCGTGGCCCCCGACGAATCAACTCCGGCTTCGACCCAGGAAGAACTGAAGTCCGAAGAAACCAGCCTGAAATCTAACGTCGCCGCCAATCCATCCAACCATCTGGCCCGGGTCAAGTTGGCCAGGGTTCTGGGCAAACTCGGTAAGGCTGAGGAAGCCATGGCCGAACTTCGCCAGGTTCTTGACGCTGATCCGTCCAACGCCATGGCGTTGATGGTCATGGCCCGCAGGCTCAAGGAGCGCGGCGACCTGAACGGGGCCAAGGAGCAAGCTGAAAAACTGGCCATGATCCGTGGCGAGGCCGCGGCCGTCTTGGCCCTGAGGGCCGAGCTCCGGGAGCGCGAGGGCAACCTCAAGGACGCGATTGCCGACATGGAAAAGGCCTTGAGCCGTGACGCCCGAGCCGCCCACTTAAAGAAAAAGCTCTCCAAGCTCTACGCCAAGGCCAAGAGCCAGGGGGTCCAGACCGAGGATCTCAAGGTCTTCGTCGAGGGCAGCAAGCCGAACTTTGATGTCCGGCCGTTCGTGGAAAACGGGCGCACCCTGGTTCCCTTCCGAGCCATCGCCGAGTCGATGGGTGCCGATGTCCAGTGGGATGGTGCCGCCCGGAGAGTCACCTTGACCAAGGGGGCCCGGCGCGTGGCCATGGTTCTTGACTCGAATGTAGCTGAGGTCGACGGTCAGAAAGTGACCCTTGACGTACCGGCCAAGATCGTTGGCGGGCGCACGGTTGTACCGCTGCGGTTCGTCGGCGAGGCCATGAACGCCCAGGTCGGCTGGGATGGTGACTCAAGGATGATTACTGTTTTGGAGAAATAAATCTCGTGACGTACTCCGCCGGCTGAAAGTCAGCGGCATCTCAGGCGGCAAGAGCCACCTTCGACTTGGTTTCGTAGACCGTATGCCATCCGAGGCGGATTGGCAAGAACGGCCCGCGCTGGTTCGTTCCCAATGAGTTTGGCTTTCAGCGTCAACATGGGCATGATTCAGGTTCACCTCCAGCCTCCCATCAGGACGCACATCTGTTCGATTATTCTCCATCCGATACGTTTTTCCTTGTCTTGAGAGCGCGCATTTCTTGATTAAGGCGCGAATTGCCGCGAACGAAAATTCCCGAGGGGGTCCGTGTATCCCCCGACTGAAGTCGGAGGGATTACAGCCCCCTCGGGCTCCCCCATACTTCTAAGAGCAAGTTCTGTAACAAACCCCTTCTTTTTTTGGATCCGGTCCGAGTGAGACCGGATTCCTGGAAAGCCGGGGTTGTTGTTTTTGGGGGAAAAATTCTAGCGAGGACTCAGGGCGTGAAATTGGGCCAGGTTTGGCAAATCGCAGCCCTAGGGCAAATCGCAGCCCATACTTTGCCCGTGCGGACCAATGAGTTGTCAGATCCAGGGCAACCTATTGGATCTGAGATAAACCATCGGACCCGAGAGACAAACCATCAGATCCAGGGCAAACCAGGGGCGAATCGTCAAATGTTTTCCAGTAAAGCATCCTTAGGGGGTAAGAAATCTTGATGATCTACACTGGGCGATCCGCATGGGCGATTCACACCGGGCGATTCACATCGGGCGATCATGTTTCTCGCACCTGCAATTCCCACGCCCAGGGGGCGGCCGGTCTTATTGTCTTCCATCGCACCCTTTGAACCCGGTATTGTCCCTTACAGATCGGGGTCGTAAGGTGTCCTGAATCCAGGGCCATTTCCTAACAACAATTAAAATAATATCTTACAAACAGCACAAAGATCGCGGGCTTTCCCGCGAAACTTTGTCATCAATCTGGTCTCCGGTCTGACCGACCGGGGCCCTTTTTCATCCATGACCACCGGCCACGTCCAGGTCCGTTGCGTGATTATTGGCAAAAAACGGCGCTGGAGAATGGACTTACGGAAGGAACTTGGAGAATCTTGGCGAAAGGAAGTATTAATAGTCACGATAAAGGCAAACCCACCGCAAGGTGGGGGCGTAAAGTCAACAGGTCGGATTCCCGACGGCTGGGCTACCGAGGCTGATGGGTGTTTTTTGGGATGAAGCCCGTCCTCGGTCTAAGATCGGACGGGCTTTGTTGTTTCTCTGAAGAAAGGGGGAGGTTGAATTGCTCAGGCGACTCGGAGTAATTCTGTTGGTGGCGACGATGGTGATCTCTTTGGCGGTTCCCGCCTCCGCCTTCGGCGGGGCGCCTGGGGGAGGAGGCCCGGGCGGCGGAGGGAGCTTTGCGCCTGGAGGGGCCCAGCCGGCAGGTCCGGGTGGGCAGGCAGGCGGAGGCCCGGGCGGCCAGTACGGACCGGATCGACCCGCATCAGGTGTACCGGCTTTTGATCCACACGGCAAGCGGGACATGATCGACGCTAAGGGAATGCCCATGCCGCCTGGAGGCAAAATGCCGCCTGATGGCAAAATGCCACCGGACTGGAAGATGCCCCCCGACGCCAAGGGGATGCCCATGCCGCCTGATGGCAAAATGCCACCGGACTGGAAGATGCCGCCTGGAGGCAAAATGCCGCCTGATGGCAAAATGCCACCGGACTGGAAGATGCCGCCTGGAGGCAAGATGCCGCCTGATGGCAAGGTGGGAAAACCGCCGCAGGATTTCTACCAAAAGTTCCGGGTTGAAAATCATGGGGTCGACAAGCTCAAGGGCCAGGGGATTCCCGAGTCGGATATCATCAAACTGACCATCGCCGCCAAACTGACCGGACAGACCCTGGATCAGCTCGCTGACCAGCTTAACGGCCGGAAAGTGGAGGATGTGATCGGGAGGATCAAGGTTCCCGGCGGGGACTTCGGCAAAATCGCCGAAAGGTACATCCCTGGTCAAAATGGTCAGGGATCAAGCCCGCCGGAAGACGTCGATGTCCGAACTGAAAGCGCGATTAGATCCGCCGGGGTCGATGACAAAATCGTCGGGGAAATGCTGAAAGCCGGTCTGGATAAAGACAAGGCATTGAGGATGATCGTCTCGGCCCAAATGTCCAAGCGGGATCCGTCAGATTTCGTGGGTGAACTGAGCCAAGGCAAGTCCTGGACTCAGGTAATTGGTGCCCGTGGGCTTAAGAGGTCGGAGATTGAGGCTAAGATCAGGGAAATGAAGGGCGGCCTGACCCTGACCGCAGAGGAGCGGCGGGAACTATCAGGCCGCACGATGCCGATCGACATTGACATCAAGGTAGCCGCCCTGGCCAAGACTTCGGGCAAAAACCCTCGGGACATCATTGATCTGGTAAAACAAGGGAAGAGCCTGGATCGCTTGGTTACCGAGCTGAGAGCCGACGCGCTCAGGATGAAAGAGGAGCAGGCCAAAGCCGAGGCCACTAAAGTCGAAAGGGAGATCGAGGAGGAAGCGGCACGGGCCGGCGCCCCAGGTCAAGCCCCCCTTGCCAACAGTCAGGAACTCAAGATCCACGAGGCTGATCTCAGGACCAGGCTGGGCGCCAATCCGGCTGATCACCTCGGTCGGGTCAGGCTGGCCCAGGTCCTAACTAGGCTGGGGAAGGTCCAGGAGGCCTCGGCCAATCTCCGCCAGGTACTTGAGTCAGACCCGACCAACACTCACGCTCTGATGGCCATGGCCCGGCGGCTCAAAGAAAGCGGAGACTTGACCGGATCACGGGAACACCTTGATCGTCTAAATCTGGTCCAGGGCGAAAGCACTGTGGTTTTAAGCCTGAAATCCGAGGTTCTGGAGAACGAAGGGAAAGTTGAAGAGGCCATTTCAGCGATCGAAAAAGCGGTTTCCCAGGATCCAAGGGCCGCACACTTGCGCCAGAGGCTTTCGACCCTGTACCACCAGGCCCAAAAGCAGGGGGTGCCGGTTGAGGAGATCAAGGTCTTTGTCGAAGGACAAAAGCCGAAGTTTGACGTCCTTCCCGTCATCGAGAACAGCCGGACTTTGGTTCCGCTCCGGGCGATGGCCGAGGCGGTCGGCGCCGAGGTGAACTGGGATGCGGCTACACAAACGATTACCCTGGTGAAAGGAGAACGCCGGATTTCGATGGCGGTGAACTCCGACCAGGCTGAAGTCGGCGGCCAAAAGATCAAACTCGACGTAGCCGCCAAGATTAAAGACGGGCGCACGATGGTGCCGCTCCGGTTCGTAGGGGAGGCCCTGGATGCTGAGGTAACCTGGGACGGCGACTCCAAAATGATTACCGTACTCGAAAAATAGAACCTTTCGGGCCTCGCTTCTTCAGTCGAGGCCCGTTTGTTCTGCAAAAAAGGAAGGGCTGACCATATGTCGAAGGAGGGAGTTGGTCAAGCTAATAGGCGGGGTGAGAGCAGTAAATTGAAAGCTTCAGCAGAGCTTAAAAGAATCGGCGTGTTGACCGGGGGCGGTGACGCTCCCGGTCTGAACGCCGTGATCCGGGCCGTGGTCAAGTCGGCCGCCCGGGCCGGTATCGAGGTCATGGGGGTGAAAGACGGCTATGCCGGGCTGATTCATGGCCTGATTACGCCTCTGGAGCCGAAGGCTGTTTCGGGTATTCTCCCCCGGGGCGGGACCATTCTGGGAACCTCAAACCGCGACAACCCTTTTAGATATCCAATTCAGCAGGCCGATCAGGTCGAGTTTCGCGACGTCTCCGGCCGGGTCTTTGAGAACGTCAAGAAACACGGACTGCAGGCCCTGGTCGTCATCGGGGGCGATGGCAGCCTGACGATCGCCAACCAGTTCTGGAAACTCGGCCTTCCGGTGGTCGGGGTGCCGAAGACGATCGACAACGACCTTTCGGCCACCGATCAGACCTTTGGTTTCGACACCGCCTTGGAGACGGCCACCCAGGCTCTGGACAAGCTTCATACCACGGCCGAATCGCACCACCGGGTAATGGTTATGGAGGTTATGGGGCGATATGCCGGGTGGATCGCCCTTGAGGCTGGGTTGGCCGGAGGGGCTCATGTCATCCTGATCCCCGAAATTCCCTTCACCGTCGAGAAGGTAGCCGAAAAGGTCAAAGAGCGCCGCGACCAGGGCAAGCGTTTTACCATGGTCGTGGTGGCCGAGGGGGCCTACCCCAAGGGTGGGGAGATGGTCGTTCAGCGGCGGGTGGAGAAGAGCCACGATCCGATTCGTCTGGGCGGGATCGCCAACGTCCTCGGAGGCCAGATCGAGCAGATTACTGGGGTTGAGACCCGGGCGACCGTGCTCGGGCACCTGCAGCGCGGCGGCAGCCCGACCCCGTTTGATCGCATCCTCGGGACCCGGCTGGGGGTGGCGGCGGTCGAGGCCGTGGTTCGGGGCGATTTCGGGCAAATGGTCGGCCTGCGGGGAATCGACGTCGGCATGGTGACTCTGGACGAGGCCATCGGCCAGCTCAAAAAAGTCGACCCGGACGGTGAACTCGTCCGGGTGGCCAGGGCGATCGGAACTTCTTTCGGGGATGAACTTTCTTAATAACTATTTTTCCAGGTCGGATTTAACCCGCTGGTATTCCTCGGGACTGATCTCGCCCCGGGCGTAGCGTGTCTTCAGAACGGTCAAGGGGTCGCCGGCGGTGCCGTGCCCGTGAGAGCCGCCGTGCCCGTGAGAGCCGCCATGGTCGTGGCCGCAGCAGCCGCCGCGCCCGTGGAGCCAACGGAAAAGCAGCCAGATAATCGCCAGGGGAACCAGCCATTGCAGAATCATCATCAGCCACATCCACCACGGAGCGCCGGCTCCGTAACTTCCCATCATCCCGTGCATCATTCCGGGTCCCATCATGGATATCACCTCCTAACAGCTTCGGATCAATTTCAGCGCCTCGCTGAGGGCTGTCTCCGCCGTAAGGCGGTTTTTTTCTTCGATGTCGATTCGCCGCGGGATGTCCTGGTACTCGGAGGGATCGTCCAGCATCAGGCCCGGGAGCGCCACCGGTGAACGTTCGGAGTAGCGTCCGAGCCAGGTGTCGGGAATGACGGCCGGCAGGGGCCGGCCCGATGCCTCAGCCCAGAGCAGGGTCCAGGCCCGGGGGACGACTCTCCAGATATCGTAACCGCCACCGCCCAGGATGATCCAGCGCCCCCGACAGTATTTATGGGCGAGCTGGTGCACCAGGACCGGGATTTCCTTATAGGTCCGGAGCGTGGCGTGCAGGTGCGACAAGGGATCGAGGGCGTGCCCGTCGCAGCCGTTCTGGCTGATGACCACGTCCGGGCGGAAGGCCTCGAATAAGGCCGGAAGGGTCCGGTTGAGGCATTCGATCCAGGAACCGTCCTCGGTGTAGGCTTCCAGCGGGACGTTAAAGGAGTAGCCCGTCCCGGCACCCCTGCCCCGCTCGTGAACGTAGCCGGTGCCGGGGAAGAGGAAGCGTCCGGTCTCGTGAAACGAAACGGTCAAGACGCTGGGATCGTCGTAAAATGCCCATTGCGGGCCGTCGCCATGGTGGGCGTCCGTATCGATATACATGATCCGCCCGCCGTAATGCTTCTGGATCCAGTGAATGGCCACCGAAATATCATTGTAGATGCAAAACCCCGAGGCCCGCGCTGTCATCGCGTGGTGCAGGCCGCCGGCGATGTTGACGGCGTGCTCGACCTTGCCTTCCATCACCAGCTCAGCCGCGGTCAGGGTGGCTCCGACCAGCAGTGAGGTCGCCTCGTGCATCCCGAGAAAGACTGGGTTGTCCTCGGTGCCCAGGTCGTAATGGCCGGCGAAGCGGGGAACCTCGCCGGTCTGGCTGGCTAGCTCCACCGCCTGAATATAGCCGACCGAATGGGCCGCCAATAACTCATCCCGGGTGGCCGGGCGAGGGGTCACCCATTCCCGGGGAGAGAGGGTCCCACATGCCTCCATCAGATCGACGGTTAATTCAAGCCGGAGGGGGTTAAATGGATGGTCCGGGCCGAGGCGATACCTGTTGAAGTCCTCGGTATAGATGAATGCGGCTCTGGCCATATCAAGGCTGGGGCTGACCGGCCCACCTTACCTGGTAGCCGTGAGCTTCAAAATCAGAGATGATCTGCCGTGGGTCGATCGTTCCAACCCTGAAGACTAGCACCCGCCGGTCAGGAACCCGGGCCGGGGTGGTTAGAACCGAGATAACATTGATGTGGTGGTACTTGATAATCCCCGCGGCCTCGGCCAAGAGCCCCGGGCGGTCATCAACCTCGATCTCGATCTGAGAACCAGGCCTATCAACTCCGGTCAAACTGACTAAAGATCTCAGAATATCAGTCTCGGTGACGATCCCGGCCAACTCGCCTCCCTTGACCACCGGCAGGCAGCCGATCCGGTGCTCGCAGAGAAGCCTGGCCGCTTCCCCGATCGTATCCAGGGGATGAACGGTGATGACGCTGGTGTGCATGATGTCCCGGACCAGAGTCGAGTCGAGGAACTCATCGCTTTCGCTACCTAGAATTGAGGGCTTGGCGTCCCGCAGATCGCGGTCGGAGATAAGTCCAACCAGCCGGGGGCCCTCGGTGACTGGGATGTGGCGGATTCTCTTGGCTTTGGCCAGGGCCATGGCCGTCCGGACGGTCTGGCCGGGCCCGATTGTGACCGGTTCCCGGCTCATGATCTCCTCAACCAGCATCGGGGCTTCTCCTCCCTGATCGGGTCTTTTTCAGATGATGCCGTGCTTTCGGTACCTCAGGCTTTCAAACTCCACGGCGCGGTCGAAGGGAATCTGCGATCCGATACGAACCATTAACATATTGGCCGGGTGAGAGGCGATATCCTCTTCATCGGTCCCACGCGGTTGCATACCAACCGAGCTGAAGACACGGGTCAGCATGTCCCGGTATTGGAAGGGAGACAGCCCGCTACCCTCAAGATCCCAATGCCAACAGTACTCGGTTGAGATCACGATAAACTTCTCCATCTCCGGGTCTTCGAAAGTCACCCCGAGGATGGCCTTGCCCAAGCCGCCCCCGCGGTACTCGCGGGCGACCTCAATGCCCATCACCAGGACGTCTCCCTGGTTGCCGGTCGACCAGCGCTCGAACGAGTCGGGAGGGTGGAAGCAAGCGTAGCCGGCGATCGTCTCGCCCCTCCGGGCGACCGTCACTCGACCTCCGGGCAGACCGGCGATGGAGATCAGGGCCTCCTTCTGGCGCTTGGGAGGTCGGAACATTTTGAGCCCAACGTGCATTTCAAGCTCAGCCAGCAACCCGGCCGTCAGCGGTCCCTCGACCAGAACTGGACCGAGGGCGGTTTCGACCGACCTGGAGTACGGAGACATGATCGACTCCTTAATGAGCAAAGGTTTCACCCTCAGGATAACATTTTTTTGGCCTGTCCCCCGATATCGGGGGCTAGTAAACCTCAAAAAATAATAGTTGGAATCTCTCCCTCTGTGGTATCATGAGCTTTACCTCAAGACTTAGAGGGAGGGATCGGAGTGGCCCGAGTTTATTTGGACCATAACGCCACGACCCCGGTCGATCCGGCCGCTTTCGAGGAAATGATCCCCTACCTGCGTCAGGCCTACGGCAACCCTTCCAGCGGGCATAATTTCGGGCGCGAGGCCCGCAGTGCCGTCGATCGTGCCCGGGATCGCCTCGCGGGTCTTCTGGGCTGCGACCCCGGGGAAATAGTTTTCACCGGGGGCGGCACCGAATCCAACAACCTGGCTATCAAGGGAGCGGCCCTCGCCGCTCCTTCCGGGCGCGATCATATCGTTACCGTCAGAACCGAGCACCCGGCGGTGATAAACACCTGCCGCTTTCTGGAGAACCGGGGCATTCAGGTCACCTACCTCCCGGTTAACCGGCAGGGCCTGGTCGACCCCGAGCAGGTGCGCGAGGCGATTACCGCCAGGACCTTCCTGATTACGATCATGCACGCCAATAACGAGACTGGTACGCTCCAGCCGGTCGAGGTCATTTCGGATATCGCCCGGGAGCACGGCGTGCTCCTTCACTCTGACGCCGCCCAGTCGGTCGGCAAGATCAAGACCCGGGTCGGGGAACTCGGGGTCGACCTGATGACAATCGCCAGCCACAAGCTTTATGGTCCCAAAGGGGTCGGGGCCCTCTTCGTCAGGCGCGGGGTCAAGCTCGAACCCTTGATCCATGGAGCCGGGCACGAATCCGGCCTGAGGGCCGGCACCGAAAACGTGGCCGGGATAGCCGGGCTGGGGAAGGCGGCCGAGGTTGCCCATAACGTCTTGGGCCATGAAAGCCGGCGTTTGCTCAAGCTCAGGCAGCGCCTCTGGACTCGCCTCAGGGAAAAAGTTCCCGGTGCCTCTCTGAACGGTCATCCCGAGTTGCGGCTCCCCAATACCCTGAACGTCAGCTTCCCCGGGGCACAGGCCAATGAGCTTCTCCTTGAGGCACACGAGGTGGCCGCCTCAACGGGTGCGGCGTGCCACGATCGCTCCGTAACTCATTCAAGCGTTCTGGCGGCCATGGGATTGCCCGCGTCAGAGATCGAGGGCGCCATACGCCTCAGCCTCGGGCGCTGGAATACCGAAGACGAAATCGACCTGGCCGGTGAGATGCTGGCCGCGGCCTGGGCCAAGGTTAGGGAAGCGTAAAGAGAGCGCGCGGGAATAATAGGGGCATGCAGAGCTTCTACCACGGTTTTTGGTCTTATTTTGGAGAATTGAAAAGATGATCATTCGCGGCAGGCGTTTCGAATTTGGCCGGCGCTCCTACATCATGGGCATCCTCAACGTCACCCCCGACTCGTTCTCGGACGGGGGGCGTTTCTTTGGCCTTGACCAGGCCCTGGAGCAGGCGGCCCGGATCGAGGGTGAGGGGGCCGACATCATCGACGTCGGGGGGGAATCGACCCGCCCCGGCCACCGGCCGGTCGGCGAGGCCGAGGAAATCGAGCGGGTTCTGCCAGTTATCCGGGCCCTGCGTCCTCGGACGGAACTTCCCATCTCGATCGACACCTCCAAATCAGGGGTTGCCCGGGCGGCTCTGGAGGTCGGGGCCGACATCGTCAACGATGTCTCGGGACTGCGCCTAGACCCGGAAATGGCCCCTTTGGTCGCCGGTGCCGGGGTTCCGGTAATTATCATGCACAACGCCCAGGTCGAGGCCGGTCCGGGGATGATGGACGAGATTAACGGCTGGCTGCTCAAGAGCGTCGACCTGGCGCTCCATGCGGGGGTCGGTCGGGAGCGGATCATCCTCGACCCCGGGGTCGGCTTCGGCAAGGACGCCGCCGGAAATCTCCAGATCGCCGGCGAACTCGACCGGCTGGCCGGCATGGGGTACCCGGTCCTGCTCGGGACTTCGCGCAAAAGCTTCATCGGCAAAACCTTGGGCTTGGAGGTGGATGACCGGGTTGAAGGAACTGCCGCCACCGTTGCCGTAGGAATAATGAAGGGCGCCAGCATCCTCAGGGTGCATGACGTCCGGGCGATGGTCCGGGTAGCCCGCATGACCGACGCAATACTCCATCGACGCTTCGATACTTAATCATCTGCGGGAGGAAATCACTATGGTCAGCCAATACCAAGTGCCCGTAACGATCCGAACCTGCCTGACCGACCTAACTCGTCGCCTTGAACAAGAGTTGAAGGCGAACCTTCTCGGGGTTCGGCTCTTCGGCTCTTATGCCCGGGGTGATGCCAAACCGGATTCAGATATTGATGTGCTCATCGTGGTTCAGAACCTTACCTTGGAACTCAAAGATCATATTTTAAACATGATTGCGGATGTGGCCCTCGATTACGATCTTCCTCTTGGCCCTTTGGTTTGGGATAGTGAACGCTTTCGCCAACATGAGCTACTTGAGACACTGTTGATTCACAACATCCGTAATGAGGGGATGGCCACCTAGTTGAGGCGGTGGAGAAGACGTGACGTATTAACTATCCAGCGCTGACGCATGGGAGGCTGCTATGATTAGTGTGTCGACAATGGTTAGGAGGTACGGATTTGTGGACAAGATCTCTTTGGGCGGCCTGGTTTTTTGGGGCCGGCACGGGGTGTTCTCGGCCGAAAAGGAAAAGGCCCAGCCGTTTGAGCTGGACCTCGATCTCCACTTAGATCTCTCAGTCGCCGGGCAGAGCGACCGGCTCGAGGACACGATTGACTACGCCGCCGTCTTCTCGTTGGCCCGCCAGACGGTCGAGGAGACCAGCCACAACCTGATCGAGGCGGTGGCCGAGGAACTAGCCTACAGAATCCTCAGGGAGTGCGGTGCCGGGCACCTCAAGGAAGTGACCGTCCGCATCCGCAAGGTCCAGGCCCCGCTGCCCGGCACCTTTCGGAAGGCGGAAGTTGAGATCACACGGCGGGTTGCAACCTGACAGGGCAAAAAACGGAACGGGTGATATAGATTTTTAGAAGTATGGGGGAGCCCGAGGGGGCTGTAATCCCGCCGACTTCAGTCGGGGGATACACGGACCCCCTCGGGAAGTTTCGTTCGCGGCAATTCGCGCCTTAATCAGGAAATGCGCGCTCTCAAGACAGGAAAAACGTATCGGATTGGAGAATAATCGAACAGATGTGCGACCTGATGGGAGGCTGGAGGTGAACCGGAATCATGCCCATGTTGACGCTGAAAGCCAAACTCATTGGGAACGAACCAGCGCGGGCCGTTCTTCTTGACGCCATGCTCTGCGCCACCAAGG
>JBGFRN010000207.1:0-2526 GCA_041695105.1 Bacillota bacterium
CGCAGGAATCCGTCCACGCCACTGACCATTTGGACGAACGCAGGCGTCGGCTCAGTGAAGAATCTGAGGTGTCTGAGGAGAATCACCAAGAATGACCAATGGAACAAAAGACCCGCCAGCCACAGCCAACTATCTGATTGATAGGCCAGTCTGGGTCCTTCCCTGAGTTCGGCTTTCGTGTTTCTGAACAGCGATCGAAAGAGCAGAACCTCAAGGGCCACCCTGAGTGCCGCTCCAGCTCGGCTGGAGGGGTTGTCGACCCTGCTGGCCTTGATCCAGGGCAGAGATTTCTGCTGCCCACAGGTTGTGGGAATCCGAAAGGGCACAGGCGCCCGCGCCCACTTCAGCACGCGGTAAACGAACCCCGCCAGGAAGATGATCATGGCTGCATAAGGGATGACCACGGCAAAAAGGAAGCGCAGCCCGGCCACCTGTACTCCGGCCACAACCAATAAGATGAGTCCCCCTACTGCGAGCAAAGAAACCCTGATACCCACCTATCGGCCCCTCCTCTCATGTCAGGGAATTGACTCCTCTTGGGCAGGATCCGGTTCGGGAACGGAACTCTCCGTCAGCGTTTGGGCTCGATGCCGCCACCCCTGGGTTCTGGCAGCTAATTGATCGATTCGGAGACGGTGGAGCTTTTCCCGACAGGCCACGAAAGCATCGAAGGACATGAGAGCCAGGTCATCAATGTCGGACTCAAGCCTGTCCAGGTCTTCCTGTGAGACCCGGCCTCCTCGGATCTCTTCCGACAACTCCTGCCGGATCAGTTCCTTCAGCCGAAAGACGAAGCCAACAGCCCGGGAAGGAGTCTGCTCCTGAACGGCTCTGATCTTGACCAGGCTTTCCATCGCCGGACTGATCTCGTCTCTGTTTAACCCTTGCAGGAGCGCTTCGACCAGTTCCGCGATCCCGCGGTAGAGCGTGCTCCCCACTGGATTGGCGAACTGATTCTTTTCCGTTCGCAAAAACCTGGCGGTCTCCGCCGGATAGGTTTCGAGCAGGAGATCAAACCATCCCTGTGCCAAGTCGTCTTTTCGGAGCAGCAACTGTTCTTTCAGGCGCATGTTCCGACCCGCCCTTCCAGACTTCTCCCCGGGCGCCCGCTCCGCAAGCTCAACACCAGGCCTAACCGTCTTCTAGTCCTGCCAGCCCAATGCCGCTACCGGGGGCGGACAGGTTCCGTCCCCGGTAGCCAGATCGGTCGCGGCGTCGGCGGCTCAGTCGCGACGCCGACGGATCAGGTCCAACGTCGGCGTCGCCCCGGTCACCGCCATTAACGGCCTAGACGCACCCGGTGGGTTTGGGAAGCCCGGCGATCTTGCAGGCGCCCTTGGCCGGACCTGACGGGAAGAGAGCATAGATTTGTTTGAGGTCAAACCCCGTATCCTTGCACAGCTTCCGGACCATTGGAGCAATCCCGTAGTCCCGGTAGTAGTTCCGGAGGTAGTTGATGACCTTCCAGTGATCTTCAGTCAGTTCATCCACTTCTTCCGTCTTGGCCAGGCCCCTGGCCAGTTCTTCCGACCAGACTTCGGGATTCATCATAAAGCCGTCTTCGTCCACTTCAACGACCATTCCGTTAATTTCCAGCGCCATGCTCTATCCCTCCTGGCTCATGAGCCAATCCATGTTGGCAGTAATCGGCAGTCGGCGTCAGTTATCGGCAGTTGTCGGCCCGATTCCCCGCTCCTAGAACTTGAAGGTTGGGGTAGACCGAAAGGTCGTCGGAGCCAAGGTGAAATCGTCGATATGCTTATCGGTAAAGGGAATGTCAGTCAGTTTGAAGAACCTCTCCCAACCGATACGCTCCACCCATTCACCCAGCCGTTCTCCATCCCGGGCATTCCTGGCCCAGGCTTCGGCGATGCTTTTGACTGCATTGGTGACTTCCGGCCAACGCGGAGGGTTGTTGGGAAGGAAGGGAATCGCCAGTTTCGAGAACATGGGGGGCCTTCTAGCGTTGGACACCTTGCCGCCGACGAAAATGGCCACACCGTCGTTCACGGGATTCATAATGTTGACCGCCGGGCTCATGGTGAAGCAGTTGCCGCAATACATGCAGCGTTCTTCATTGATGGTGATGGACTTCTCTTTCGGGTTCGGTTTGATGGCATAGGTAGGACAGCAGGCAACTACTGAGGGAATTTCGCTGATCTTGGCAAAGAGCTGGTGATCAACGGTGGGAGGCACCCGGTGAATGCCGCAGATGGCAATATCTGAGCAGTGGACTGCTCCGCACATGTTGATGCAGCAGGCCAGGGCCAGCCTCAACTTGGCCGGTAGCTTCATGTCCACGAAATGCTCATACATCTCGTCCATGATCGCCTTCACAATTCCCGAGGCGTCGGTAGCCGGCGTATGGCAATGGATCCAGCCCTGAGTGTGGATCAGATTGCTGATTGAGTTCCCGGTTCCACCGACGGGAAGCCCCTTTTCCCGGAGTTCCGCTATCAACGGTTCCACCTTGGCCTCGTCGGCCAGGAGAAACTCGATATTGTGTCGGCTGGTAAACCGGAGGTA
>JBGFRN010000314.1:0-14461 GCA_041695105.1 Bacillota bacterium
TTGGCACCTACTTGCACGGCTCAGTGCTTCCCAAAAACCCGCGCCTGACCGACTGGCTGATCCGGCAGGCCCTGGCTCGACGGGGCGGTCCGTTCGAGCTCGAGACCCTGAATGACGAATTAGAGCACTTGGCTCACCAAGCGGCCATCCGGCGTTCTGGCAACACTTTGGGGGTGTAATTATGAGCGACAATCAAGCGCAAACATCTGTTTACGACCTGATTATCATCGGCGGGGGCCCGGCCGGGTTGACGGCCGGGATCTACGGTGGCCGGGCCGGACTGAAGACCGTCATTATGGAACAGGGCATCCCGGGGGGCCAGGCGGCCCAGACCGAAAAGATCGAGAACTTTCCCGGGTTTCCCGAAGGCATCGACGGCCCCGAACTTTCAATGAAGATGTACGAGCAGGCCACCCGGTTCGGGGCCGAGTTCACCAACGCCTCCGTTGAGTCGGTCGATCTCGAGGCCACGCCCAAGGTGATCCGGGCCTACGGAGAGACCTATCTTGCCCGCGCCGTAATTATCGCGACCGGGGCCAAGCCTCGCCGGTTGAATGTACCTGGGGAAGAAGAGTACTCGGGGCGAGGGGTATCTTACTGCGCTACCTGCGACGGTGCTTTTTTTAAGGGAGAGGATTTGGTCGTGGTCGGCGGGGGCGATTCGGCGGTGGAGGAGGCTTTGTTCCTGACCCACTACGCCAAATCGGTCACCATCGTCCACCGGCGCGACGAACTGAGGGCCCAGAAAGTCCTTCAGGATCGCGCCTCAGCCAATCCTAAGGTCAATTTCATTTGGAACAGTGTCATTGAGAAGATCGACGGTGACGATAAAGGCGTCAGGCGCTGTCTGATCCGGAATGTGGTCAACGGCGAGAAAGGGGAGATCCCCTGCGGCGGGGTTTTTATTTATGCCGGCACCGCCCCGGCCACCGAGTTCCTGCCCGCCAGCATCGCCCGCAGCCAGGACCGGTATATCGTGACTAACGAGAACCTTGAGACCTCGGTCGCCGGGGTCTTCGCCGCCGGCGATTGCCGGGCCAAGCCGGTCAGGCAGGTGGCCAACGCCGTCGGAGAGGGAGCGGTGGCCGCGATCATGGTTGAGAAATACCTGGCCCGGTGAAACACCTGACGATCGGAACCGCCGGCCATGTCGACCACGGGAAGACGGCCCTGATCCGGGCCTTGACCGGCCAGGAGACCGACCGCCTGCCAGAGGAAAAAGCCCGCGGGATCTCAATCGATATTGGTTTCGCCCAGTTCATGCTGCCCAGCGGGCGCCGGGCCGGGGTCGTCGACGTCCCCGGCCATGAACGCTTTGTAAAGAATATGCTGGCCGGCGTAACCGGAATCGATCTGGTGCTTCTGGTTGTCGCCGCCGATGAAGGGGTCATGCCCCAGACGATTGAGCACCTGAACATCCTGCGCCTGCTTGAGGTCAAAAAGGGCCTGGTCGTTCTGACCAAGAAAGACCTAGTCGACCCCGACTGGCTGGAACTGGTCAGGGAGGATGTCCGGGGAGCCCTGAAAGGAACCTTTCTCGAGAAAGCCCCGGCGCTCTCGGTGTCCTCGGTGACCGGGGAGGGCCTGCCGGAACTGAGGGAGACGCTTGACCTGATGCTGGCCCAAACCGAGGCCAGGGACTCTTCGGCCTTCCCGCGGCTTCCGATCGACCGGGTCTTCATCAGCCCCGGTTTCGGCACCGTCGTGACCGGAACCCTGGCGGCCGGAATCATCGGGGTGGACCAGAGAATAGAGATCTTGCCTCAGGGCCTAGAGGTCAGGGTCAGGGGCTTGCAGGTCCACGGGGAAAAGGTCGACCAGGCCGAGGCCGGTCAGCGGGTGGCCGTCAACCTGGTCGGGGTTGAGAAAAGCGATCTGCGGCGGGGCAATGTCCTGACCCAGCCAGGGGCCCTGACCCCGACCCAGGCCTTGGCCGGCTTGCTGTCGATGGTTCCGGGGGATTTCCCCCGGCTCAAAACCGGGGCCAGGGTCCATCTTCACACCGGTACAGCCGAGGTCCTGGCCCGGGTTGTCTTGCTAGATCGGGAGGAGATCGGACCCGGAGATCAGGGGTACGCCCTCTTTCGAACTGAGGAACCGGTGGTCGCCGGTCGCCGGGACCGTTTCATCATCCGGTCTTACTCACCGATGCATACGGTCGGCGGCGGGATTGTGATCGAGCCGCATGCCCGGTACCGGAGGTTCAACCCTCAGTCGCTGGAGGAACTCCGAACCAAAGAGCGGGGAACCCCGGAAGAACTGGTGGCTTCCGCCTTGGCCTCCCTGAAGGGGACGGCGGGGCCCGGAGACCTGGTCGGCGCGGTGTCCTTGCCCGTTGATAGCATCCGTCAGGAGCTGATCGCCCTGGCGGCCCGCGGCGAAGTGATTGAATTAGCTCCGGATCTGTATATTCACCGGCGCTCGGTCTTGAGTTTCCAGGCTGAGGTCGAAAGCTTTTTCGAAGATTATTACCGCGGCCACCCGCTTCGCTGGGGGGCTCCCCGGGAGGAGCTGCGCAAGCGGTTACTTCCCAAAGCCGATCCCAAAGCCTTCAACGCCCTTCTGGCCGTGATGATCGCCAAAGGCTTGATCCAAACCGAGCGGGATCGCGTCGCCCCGGGCGGGCGAAGGATCGAGTTCACCCCAGCCCAGGCCAAATTCCGGGAGCAACTAGTCGAGCGCATCCGCCTCGGGGGATTCTCACCTCCGTCGGTCAGGGAAGCCAAAGAGGGCATCGAGGTTAAGGGGACTCCGACCGAAGAGATCCTGGCCAGTCTGATCGAGGAAGGCATTCTGGTCAAAATAACCGATGACTTTTGCCTCCATCGGGACTATTTCGAAAAGTCTCGCCACCTGGTGATCGAGTTCTTCAAAGAAAAAAGCACCTTGTCGATGGCCGAGTTCCGTGATCTGCTCGGGACCAGTCGCAAGTATGCCGTTCCGCTGCTGGAGTATCTGGATTCGACCAAGGTCACCCGCCGGGTCGGGGACGACCGGATTCGGGTCTAATGGTTTTCCGTCCGCTGGTTTTGGGCTCGGGCGGTTCCGGCGTCGCGGCCAAGGATAATTGTCACGGCTACCGCCGGTTTGGGCTCGGGTTTAACCGTAATTTCGGCCTGAGGGAAGAGGCTAAGCAGAAACTGGCCGATGGCCGGTTCGGCGGTCCGGATGATGACGGCGGTGTTGGGGCGCGGGTTCTGCCAAATATCCATTTTTGAGACCGTCCAGCCCTGACCAGTCAGCAGTGAAGTGTATCCCGGGCCGGGTGGCGGGTTCAACCCGGTGGCGTCGATCAACTCGACAACTAGGCCCTTTTTTTCCTGGTCGCCGGCCACGACCTCCGACCCCGTGGGTTCATGGTAAACCTGATTAGCTACGTCAGGCTGGGGTGACGGCGGGGGCTGCTCTTTTGGCAGAGAAGCCAGGTAGCGCCGGGAGATCTCGTCGATGAACTCAGGCTTTGGGGCCGGCAGGCCAAAGAGATCGGCCATCATGCTTCGAACTAATGCCAGGTCGGTAATCAGGTAAGAGGTATCGTAGAAGTAGCGCGCAGTACCTGGGATGACGGCCGTGCGCAGTCCCCGGTCGTAGGCCTCTTTGGTTGGAGAGACCAGCTTGATGATTTCTCCCGGGGTCAGGTCGGTCTTGACCACCGCACTGAGCTGGTTAATCAAGGCGGGCAGTCTGACTAGGGTGCGGGGATGAAAAACCTCGTCCGCCAGGGCTCGAATAAATTTTTGCTGCCGCTGGATCCGTCCGATGTCGGCGGCCTCATCGGACCGGTAGCGAACATACTGCATGGCCTGGTTCCCATTCAGCCTCTGAAAACCTGGGTGCAGGTCAATATGGAGATTTTGGTAGGGGTCGTGATAGACCATCCGTTTTTCAACATCGATAGTCACCCCGCCGAGGGTATCGATCACCCGCTGAAAAGCCTTGAGGTTGATGACGGCAAAATGATCGACGGGGATACCCAGGAGCCCCTCAACCGTTTCGGCCACCATGGCTTCCTTTCCGTAGGCGTAAGCATGGTTTACCTTATCCCAGCCATGCTTGGGAATGTGGACCCAGGTATCCCGGGGAATCGAGATCAAGATTGCCTGCTTGCGGGCCGGGTCAAGGGAGAAGATCATTAAGGTGTCTGAGCGGCCCGGGTCGTCCGGACGTTCATCGACCCCGATCACCAAAATGTTCTGCCGGTTCGGGGTCTCCCGCACCTGGTTGCCCGGATCCTTTTGTCGATTGGAGATCCTGGCCAGCCAGGGATTGCGCGAAGGAGCCACCTGTGCCTTAAACCAGGCCGTTTCTGCTATTAATGAAACTGAGGCCAGCAATAAGGCCACCACGGCCCCTATTGTCACCCAGCGCATTTGACAGCTCCAATCGTTCGGATACTAATACAGAATAAATACTTCGGTCCAACGTTCCGGTTTATGGGCGGTTAAAGTGGCCCTGATTATGATTCCCTGCTATCGGTCTCAAGCTTGAGCAGGCGGCGGGCGTTGCCTGAAAAGATCATCTGAATATCCGCCTGAGGAAAATTTAACTGCCGGCAGATCCGGAGCTGATCCTGCAGATACCGGAGAGAAAACCCGCGGGGGAACCAACTGGAATCAGAGCCAAAAATAATTCTTTCCGGCCCCATGGTTTCGTAAGCCTTGCGGAAGGCCGATTCCAGGTCAAGGGGGTAGGGCATCCAGCGCATCCACTGGTTGGACCCGGAGGTATCGACGCAAACGTTCGGGTAGGCCCAGGCCAGATGCAGGGTTTCCTGCCAGTAGCCGCAGCCGAAATGGGCGATTACCAGCGGGATCTCCGGGAAACGGGCCGGGACCGAGGCGGCCGAAAGCGGATTGATGTACGGGTGTGACACGATGCCCCCGGCATGGCCCAGCAGACCGAAATGAATGACCACCGGCAGCTCCCGTTCAGCCAGAAAGCGCCAGACCGGGTCAAGGTCGGGGTGGTCGTAGGGAAGGGACATCCGGGGCGAGATGATCTTCAGACCTCGAAAACCGTGCTCGTCGACGCAGCGTCGCAGTTCTTGGGCCGAATTCGAACCGAGCGGATCAAGATGGGCAAACCCGACAAATTTCTCAGGGTGGAGAGCCACGGCTCGGGCCAGGTTTTCGTTCCCGCCGCCGGTGACGAAGACGACACGTTCCAGGCCGTGCCGGTCAACCTCACCGGCCCACCTCTGAGCCAGCTTCTCCAGGTCGATCTCCTGATGGTCTGATCCGGGTAGGTCAGGAAAGTCCCACTCCAGCGCCATCCGCCTGGCGCGCTGGTCGGCGTATTCCTTTATTTTTGGGTGGTGAAGAGGTCTCCAGGGGCCGTATGGGAGATGGGCGTGAAAGTCGATGATCGGAAACCCCTGATTGGCCAACAGAGCACCCCCGGCGATTAACTTTACACTTTAAGCATAAAACAGGTACAATTGACTGGTCCAACGTCTTTCCGGGAGTGGAGAAAGGTCAACTCAAGGATGTCATTTCAAGAAAAACTCAGATCCGGCCGTTTCATTTTGACCATGGAAGTCGATCCGCCCCGAGGGGCCGACCCCGGCGCTACTCTCAACCAGGTCCGGCGGGTAAGCGGTCTGGTTGACGCGGTCAACGTCGCCGACTCCCCAATGGCCAATCTGAGGATGGCCCCTATCGCAATATCATACCTGATCCAGCGCGAGTTGGGAATAGAAACCATTTTCCATCTCACCTGCCGGGACCGTAACCTATTGGGGCTGCAGGCCGAATTGCTCGGCGCGGCCGCTCTCGGAGTCAGGCAGATGCTGGCCCTGACCGGGGATCCCCCAACCCGAGGAAATCACCCCGGGGCCAAGGCGGTTTTCGATCTGGAAGTCACCGGGTTGGTCAAGATCGCTAACCTCCTGAACTCCGGTATTGATTATATGGGCAACCGGCTTGAGGGCAGGGCTGGCTTTGCCGTCGGGGTCGTTTGTAACCCTTGCGCCGACGATCTCGATCTTGAGCTGGCCAAGCTGCGTTCCAAGCTTGACGCCGGTGCCCATTTCATTCAGACCCAGCCGGTTTTTGATCTTGAGCGCCTGGAGCGCTTCATCCAGGCGGCCGGTTCCCTCCGGGTGCCGGTCCTGTGGGGGCTGTTGCCCCTGACCAGGGCCAAGTCGGCGGTTTACCTGAGGGACCAGGCCAAGATGGCTGTCCCCGATTCGGTGATCCAGCGTCTCGAGACCGGGGGAGCCGGGGAGGGCCGGCGGATCGCCATCGAATTCGCCCGCGCCCTGAAAGAAAAAGGGGACGGGATCCACATCTTTCCCTACCGGGATATGGATCTGGCTGTGGAAATTTTGGAATGCCTAAAATAACAATGCCGGGAAAAGAGAAGAAGCAACGGGGTGATTCGCAACAATTGGCACTGGTAACGATTGACCAAATTAAGAGCGATTACGAGGTCAAGACCTATATCAGCAAGGCCAACGATCACATGGCCTCGGTTGGCTTGACCGAGCACGGCTTCCGCCACGTCGGGCTGGTTTCTCACATCGCCAGGAACATCCTTACGCACTTGAACTACCCGGCCAGGGAGGCCGAATTGGCCGCTATCGCCGGATACCTCCACGACATCGGGAATTTTATTAACCGCTACCGTCACGGCCATTCGGGGGCCTTGCTGGCCTTACAGATCCTCTCGCGGATGGGGATGCCGCCGGAAGAAATTGCTGTGGTCGTCTCGGCGGTGGGAAACCACGATGAGGAGGATCAGGGGCAGCCGGTCAACAGCGTGGCGGCGTCCCTGATTATCGCCGATAAGTCGGACGTCCACCGGACACGGGTTCGAAATAACGATTTCGCTACTTTTGACATTCATGACCGGGTTAATTACGCGGTTAACCATAGCTTTGTTCGAGTCATTCCCGAGGAAAAAACCGTTACTCTGGAACTAACCATTGATACAGAAATTTGCCCGGTTATGGATTATTTCGAGATATTTTTGGCCCGGATGGTAATGTGCCGGAGAGCCGCTTCTTTTCTTCACCTCAGATTCCAACTTCTAATCAACGATGTCAGATTGCTCTAGGCCGTAATTCGAGATAACTATAGACAGCTAATTAACCAGGTGACTATAATTAACGATGGTCTCTCTGGTTGATTGTTTCCTTTTATTTTTGGGGGTGTTTTTGTGCGCAACCTGGGCATCTTGCTATTGGTTGTTGCCCTGTTGGTTGGCTTGGGGTATTACTTCGGCATAGTCAACCCGCTGCTTGGCATGATCAAGCAGGGGCTGGACCTTCAGGGAGGCGTCCATATCGTTCTCGAGGCCAAGGACGACCCGAATGCTCCGGTCACCAACGACGCCATGGATTCAGCCGTCGGGGTCATCCGCAAGCGCGTCGATATGCTGGGCGTGGCCGAGCCGGTTATCCAGCGCGAGGGAGCCCGCCGGATCATCGTTGAGCTGGCCGGCGTCCAGGACCCGGAAGAAGCGATTAAGATTCTGGGAAAGACGGCCATCCTGGAGTTCAAGGATCCTCAGGGGAATCTGGTCGTCAGCGGCAAAGACCTGGTCGACGCCCGTGAACAGATCACCGGTCAGGGCGGCGGCTATGTGGTCGGCCTGAAGTTCAACTCTGAAGGGGCCAGGAAGTTCGCCGACGCCACGGCCCGGCTAGTAGGACAGAACCTGGGTATTTTCCTCGACGGACGGATGATCCAAAACCCGCAGGTCCGTGAGCCGATTCCGTCGGGCGAGGCTCAGATCAGCGGTTACCCGACCCTGGAGTCGGCCCGTGAGGTTGCTATCGTTCTGAAGTCAGGGGCTCTCCCGGTCAATCTTGACATCAAGGAAAACCGGACCGTTTCGGCCACCCTGGGTCAGGACTCGATCGTCAAGAGCCAGCGGGCCGCCATGATTGGTGTCGGAGCCGTTGGACTGTTCATGCTTATTTTCTACCAGGGCCCCGGTTTGGTGGCCAATCTCGCTCTGGTGGTTTACCTCTATCTCCTGCTCGGTTCGATGGTTGCCCTCAACGCCGTGCTGACCCTGCCGGGCATCGCCGGCATCGTGCTCTCGGTCGGCATGGCCGTTGACGCTAATATTCTAATCTTCGAGCGCATCCGCGAGGAAATGCGGGCCGGCAAGACGATTCGCGCCGGCATTGTCTCAGGGTTTAACCGGGCCTTTACCACAATTTTTGACAGCAATAGCACGGTCCTGATCGCGGCCGGGGTGCTCTTTTACTTCGGAACCGGCCCGATTCGCGGCTTTGCCGTCACCCTGGCCCTGGGCTCGCTGATCCACCTGTTTACGGCGGTGACCCTGACCAGGTTCATGCTCGTCCAGTTGGTTGAATCCAACCTGGCCGGCCGGGCTTTCTTCGGGGTAAGGGGGTAAAACGATGGACTTCATGAAAAATGCCAAGTACTGGATCGGGCTCTCGGTCTTGCTGGTCGTGGTCGGGGTGATCTCACTGCTGACCCGCGGCTTGAACCTGGGAATTGACTTTACCGGGGGCAGCCTCCTTGACTTGAAATTCGACCAGCCGCAGGCAATTGAAGCAGTCCGGGCCGCCCTGGGACCAGAGCACCAGAACGCCAGCATCAAGCTGGCCTCGCCGGACGGGCGTCAGGTTCTGGTCACCACCGCCGCTTTGCCCGAGGCCGAGCGCGTTAAGCTCTTCGAGGCGCTTAAGTCAAAGCTCGGGAACTTTCAGCCCCTTCGGGTCGAACAGGTTCAGGGCGTTATCTCCAAAGAACTGACTCGCCAGGCGCTGGGGGCGGTCGCCATCGCCAGCGTCCTGCAGTTGATCTATATCAGCTTCCGTTTTGAGTTCCGCTTCGGCGTGGCGGCCGTCATCGCCTTGCTCCACGACTCTCTGATCACCCTGGGGCTGTTCTCGCTCCTGGGGACTGAGGTCGGGGCGCCGTTTATCGCCGCGATTCTGACCGTGTTGGGTTACTCGATCATGGATACGATCGTCATCTTCGACCGTATTCGCGAGAACGTCAAGTTCCGCAAGCGGGAGACTCTCGTGGAGCTGGTCAATAAATCGGTCAACCAGTCACTGCGCCGCTCCCTGATGACTTCGATCTCTACCTTGCTGGCCTGTCTGGCCATCCTGGTTTTCGGGGGCCAGACCACTCGTGATTTCGCCCTGGCCCTGACCATCGGGATCGGGGTGGGTGCCTACTCGTCGATCTTTGTGGCCAGCCCGATCTGGCTCTGGTGGAACCAGGCCGTCGACAACCGGAGAAAAGCGGCTCGGGCGGCTTAACCCCGGCTGATATCAATACTGTTTGGATAAACTACCCTTCAGAATTCCGATTCTGGAGGGTCTTTCTTTTTGGACCAACACCGCCTGAAAGGTTATTCCAGCCTCATCCGTCACCACGGCAATCTAGAACTTTTCTCCGCCGTAGAGATGTCAGTAGCCGCTACCGCTAACGGCCTGCCTCTCCACCTCCATGTCGAGGGCCTCAGGGGGACCGGGAAAACATCGATCCTGAGAGCCGCCAGGGAACTTCTCCCACCGGTTACCCGAATTAAGGGATGCCTGTATAATTGTGACCCCGGTTCCCCCCATTGCCCGGAACACCGCGGTCTGAGTCGCGCCGCTTTAGGGGAGATCGGGACCGAGTCGCTCCCTATGCCCTTCCTCGAGGTTTCCCAATCGGCCAAGATCGCCACGGTTGCCGGCAGCCTCGATCTTCAAGCGATCACCAGTGCCGACCGCCCGCAGGCCAAGGTTTTGCCAGGGACCTTGGCCCAAGCCCACCGGGGCATAATTTTTATCGACGAGATCAACCGTTTGGCCCAGACCTCACCGGAATTAGCCGACATTTTGCTTGACGCCATGGGAAGCAAACCCGGTCGGGTTCAAATCGAGGAAGCCGGTCTTCCCAGGGTCGAGATCCCACTGCGGGTGACCTTCTGGGCGGCTTCCAATCCGGACGAGGATCCGGGTCCCCTGGAAGAGGTCAGAAGGCAGCTTTCCGATCGATTTGACTTTACCATAAAAATGGGCCGCCCCGGGGCGGTCGAAGAAGTCGAAGCCATTCTTGGCACCATGGCTGGGGGGCTGACCGCCGGGACGGCCATGGCCGGCGGCCAGGGGCTGGCGGTACTCCCGGTCCGGCTAAGAACCAAAATAGCCCAGATCTACCTGGGGTTTGGGCTCGAAAGCCTCAGAGCAGCCGAGGCGCTGGTGCTTGGGGCCAGGGCCTGCGCCGCCCGTGCGGGCCGCTCAGAGGCGGCTTTGGAGGATCTGAAGACGGTCTTGCCGCTGACTCTCAGGCATCGGGTGGAGCCGGAGACACTGGCCAGAATCGCCAAGTGGCTCGACGAGGAAGGGGGCTCACGCGAGTGCATCGCCGCCGCCGTAGCTTCGGGCGGCCAATCGATACCCCACCGGGAGCGGGAGGCGGTAAGCGCTGATCGAAAGGCCGGCAGCCTGCTTCATGGGTTGTCTGAGCGCTTCAAGACCATGATCGGGGGAAACGGCCAGGGGAGCGCTGAGGCCGGAGCCGGACCAGGCGAGGTCAGCGCTCCTCCTCGTTCAGCCAAGCCCTTGAGAGAATTAGACCCTGGTGAATGGGTTAATTCTTCGAAAGACCTGATCCGGTGAACCTCCCTGAAACCCGGCTGTCCGGCCTGATGGCCGATGAGGGCCTGGCTCGAATCGGGGAGACCTCGCTCCTCAGTCGCTGCGTCCACTTGCTTGAACCGGGGCTCCCGGGCTGGGTGGTGGCTCTCGAAGATAACGATGCCGGGCAGGTTTTCTACGGGCGGCGCGAAAAAGGCGAGGTTTTTCACCTTGACGTCTTCCACCAGGAGGGAGAGATCGATCACCAGGCGGTGGCTCGCGGGGTGGCCAGGGCAGTCGACCGGTACTTTGGAGCAGCGGCCTCCGGGCTTGAATTGCCCGGAACGGTAGACCTCCAAACGGCCACCGGCGGGGGACGGGCTAATGGAACGCTAGAATTCGGCCGCAAGGCCACCCTGAAAAAGGCTCACCGGACTCACGTTCACATCGCGGCCCGGGTTCCGGTCCCAGCCATTGGTTTCTTTCTAGTCTTGGTCGATGAAATCGAGGGTGTGGTTCGGAGTTACGGCTACGACCTCCGTCGCATCGAGGGAGTCGAGCGGCGCCGGGGCGGGGGAGCCGGAACTGATCTTTCGGACTACGCCGACCTGGGCGACAGCCGGCTTAGGGCCGAGGCCGGCGGTGTCAAGTCCCTGAAGTCAATTGAATCAGCCCTGGTCCGCACCTTCCGCCGGCGCCCGGCCCGCGACGCCGGCTGCCCCAAACCGGTTCTTGAGGGACGGGCGGCGCCGGACAGGGGTCGGAGGAGCCAGACCAAATCGGCCTGTCCCTACCAACCGGGATTGCGATTCGGGGGGATTGCCCCAGCTGAAACGGTCAGCCGCTGCCTGTTAAGAGATCCGGGGGGAAGGCTCCGGATCGACCCCTCCGACCTGATGGTCCGGCCGAACCGGTCCCATCTCGCCTTCGATGTCTGCCTATTGATCGATTCCAGCGCCAGCATGGCCGGGAACCGCATCTATGCAGCCAAATTTCTGACCCGGCACCTGCTCCACTCGACCCGCGACCGGATCTCGGTCCTGGCCTTCAAGGGCGGGGAGGTCTCCCTGTTGGTGCCCCTGACCAGACGGCTGAGCCTGGTGGAACAGGGGCTGCGTGGGCTGATTCCTTCGGGACTGACTCCGATGGCCCACGGGTTGAGCGAGTCCTGCGATTACTTGAAACGGGCCCGAGCCAGGCAGCCGCTTTTACTGTTAATCACCGACGGTATCCCGACGGTCCCGAAGTGGAGCGGCAACCCGATGAGCGATGCCGTGAGCGCGGCCCAACAAGTGGCTCGGGCCGGGGTCACGTTCGGCTGCATCGGTCTTGAGCCGAGTCGTCCCTATCTCGAAACCATAGCCCGGGCCGGAAAAGGTTCTCTCTACGTTCTCGACGACCTGGAAGAATCCAGCCTGATCAAAATCGCTCAACGCGAGTTGACCAGAATCAAGTGACGCCGATTGACTGAAACCGGGCCCTGCCAGGGGCCCGGTTTCCCCTTGCAAGGAATCCGGGGTCTGGGGAGAGAAAGGGACAGGTCGGAGGGATGTCGATGTATCTGGCGGCGGCTCTGGTATTTTTTGTTCTGCTGCTGATCTTGTCAATTCAAAACCCGAATACGGTTGAACTTCGGTTTCTGACCTGGAAGACGGAAATCCCTCAGGTCATGGTGATAATGAGTTCGGCCGTCTTTGGAGCTCTGATCGTGGGCTTAATCGCGCTGGTAGGGAGGGTGCGGCTGTCGATCAGGGTCGGAGAACTCAACCGTCAGGTCAGGCAACTGGAGGATGAACTCTGCGGCCGGACCTCTGGTGGGGGAACCCCGGGTGGGAGAGGGCTGGAGTGATGCTCAAACGCTACACCTGGGGTCCAGCTCCGGCGATTGGCCCGGCTACCCTCAGGCTGGCTTCGGACCTGGGGGTCAGCCCGCTGCTGGCCCGATTGCTTCAGAACCGCGGTTGCGATTCGGCCGAGGCGGCCCGGGCCTTTTTAGAGCCTGGAATCTCCCAGATCGAGGATCCAAGCCTGATGGCCGGAATGGCCGAGGCCGTTTCAGCCGTCCTGGCGGTCGTGGATGGCGGCGGGAAGATCTTGGTATACGGGGATTACGACGTCGACGGCCTCTGCGCCGCCTCACTCATGGTATCTTTCCTCAAGGCCGCCGGGGCCGGTGTCGAGGCCTACATCCCGCACCGGCTGGACGAGGGCTACGGCTTGAACCCGGCGGCTCTGAACCAGGCCAAGGAAAAGGGGTTCGACCTGGTCCTAACGGTCGACTGCGGGATTTCGGCCCTGGAGGAGGCCACGCTGGCTGCCTCGCTCGGCCTTGACCTGGTTGTGACCGACCATCACCAACCGCGGCCGGAACTGCCCTGCGCCCGGGCGGTGGTGAACCCGCTTCGCCCGGATTGCCCTTACCCCAACAAACACCTCTCCGGGGTCGGTGTGGCCCTGAAGCTGGTCCAGGCATTGGCCGCCTCGTTGGAGGGCTCCGGCCGGCCGGCCCCGCCCGGTGGGTGGCCGCAGTTTGCCCTGTCTTTCTGCGATCTGGTGGCCCTGGGGTCGGTGGCGGACGTGGTTCCCCTGCTGGGGGAGAACCGGTCCCTGGTCCGCCTCGGTCTGGAGCAGATCAACCGGGCTCCCCGGGCCGGCCTGTGGGCCCTGCTGGAAGCAGCCGGTTGGTCTGGCGGAAGGGTTTGCGAGTACCACCTTGGTTACCTTTTGTCCCCGAGGCTCAACGCCTGCGGCCGGATGGGACGGCTGCCGCCTGATACCGGCCTGGCCCTGCTGACCGCCCCGGACCCCCGTCAGGCGACCGATCTGGCCTTGGCC
This sequence comes from Bacillota bacterium, assembly GCA_041695105.1. Taxonomy (GTDB): domain Bacteria; phylum Bacillota; class Sulfobacillia; order JAMDAP01; family JAJYMS01; genus JBGFRN01. The sequence continues at coordinate 13,394 of JBGFRN010000314.1, forward strand.
CTTAATCGGGAAAATCACGACCGGCAGAAGGAGGAGACAGCCGTCCTGGCCGCGGCCCTTTCCCAACTTGAGGAGGGGGGCGGCCTGGGTGACTCTTTCATGATCGCGGCCGGGGATGATTGGCACCCTGGGGTTCTTGGGATCGTGGCGGCCAGGCTGGTTGACCGCTTTGGCCGGCCAGCCGCGGTCATCAGTTGGCAGGGGGGCGGCGAGGGGCGGGGCTCGGTTCGGAGCCCGGCTGGTTTTCTCCTGCCGCCGGCGCTTTCGGCTTGCTCCGACCTTCTCGGGCAATTCGGCGGGCACGCCGGGGCGGCTGGCCTGACCGTGGTCAGGGAATGCTTCCCAGAGTTGAAGGAGAGGCTTAACCTCCTGGCGGCTGGAATGGCCGGTCCGGCCGGGGAACTGCCTCGAATCGTCCCGGAGGCCGAACTTAAACCTGAGGAGATCTCACTCGATCTAGCCGAGGCCATCGAGGCCCTGGCTCCTTTTGGAGCCGGAAACCCTCAGCCCGTCTTTCTGGCGCGAGACCTGGCGGTAATTGAGTCCCGGCGCATTGGCCGCAACCAGGATCACCTCAGGCTCCGCCTGGCCGGCTCACGCGCCGCCGCTCTGGAGGCAGTGGCCTTTAGATGCTGGTTCGACCGGGATCCGGCCAGCGGTGATCTGATCGACCTCCTTTTCGACCTTCAGATCGACACCTGGAAGGATCGCCGTCGCCCGAAGGCGTTAATCAAGGACTTGTCGACCAGCGAGCTTCAGATCAGGTATCGAGAGCTGAGCGAGGCCGCTCCGCAGCGGGAGACGCTGGTCAGCCTGTACCGCCAGATGAAGGAAGCCTGCGGGGATGGCCAGACTATCTCCCAACAAGTATTGCTTGAAGCCTTCGGGAATCACCCCCGGGGAACGCTTCAGACCGCCTTGGCCGTTTTCAGCGAGCTGGGGCTGATCGAACCGGAGAGGGAAGGCTGGCGGGTGATCCCGAACCCGCCCAAGACCGCACTTGAAAACAGTCGAGAATATCTCGAAAGACGTCGGCGGTTCCAACGCCTTGAACTCCTCTAACCGCCG
>JBGFRN010000011.1:0-2519 GCA_041695105.1 Bacillota bacterium
CCGTCTCAAGTTTTTCGTAGAACACCAGGACAATGTCGCCTGCACGAGCCGCCTTGAGCGCCTCCCTGATGGCTTCACCTTCGGACAGGATCACCCGAATGGCGCTATCCTCCAGCCCGCTCTCGGCAGCCCCTAATCTAAGAAGCTCCGCGACCTCTCCGGAAGCTCGACCCCTAAGATCCGCGTCCTCTTTGACGAACACCAACTCAAACCCCTTCCCGGCCACGCGGCCCAGGTTCACGATAGCCTCGTCAAGCCGGTCTCCCGGAGACCCGATCACGCCGATGAGCCTGGCGGGTGCGAGCTGCCTGGCCGTGCGGATGGCCGCCTCGTAGCCCGCAGCGTTGTGCCCATAATCCACCACCAACCGGACATCGCCCAGGGCAATCAGGTTGAACCGGCCGGGGTTTTGCTCCGGGTTCTTGGCAAAACCCTTCAGGGCTGAACGAACTACCTCAACCGAAACACCGACGGCCAGGGCCGCGGCCGTTGCCGCCAGAGCGTTTTGGATGTTGTGGATAGCCTTTCCACCCAGGACACAGGGGATAGATCGCAGCGAGGCGATCTTTTCCTCTTTGCCGTCGTGCGTGGCCGTGATAGCGCCGCCCTTGACGTACACGCCCAGACCGCCCTCGGAACAGTGCTTTCTCAGGAAGATATTGTCGGCCTCCAGGCTGAAATAGGCCAGGCGGCACCGAGCCCGTTCGGCCATGGCCAGGACTCGGGTATCATCAGCGTTGAGCACCGCCGTTCCATCGGGCTTGATGGCTTCAACCACCAGCGATTTGACCCAGGCCAGGTCATCCAGGTCGATGATTCCGTCTTGCCCCAGGTGGTCATCACTGATGTTGGTGACGATGCCCACATCGGCCAGGTCGTATCCCAGGCCGCCGCGGATCATCCCGCCCCTGGCAGTCTCGAGCACGGCCGCCTCCACCTCGGGATCCTGAAGGACGGTCCTGGCGCTCCGCGGCCCCGTGGTATCACCCTTAACGATACACTCTCCACCGATATAGACGCCATCAGTGGTCGTCATCCCCACGGTCAGGCCCGTGGCACTCAGGATGTGCCCGATCATCCTGGTGGTGGTGGTCTTTCCGTTAGTCCCCGTGACCGAGACGATGGGAATCCGAGCCGAGCATCCCTCAGGGAACAGCCAATCCACGATAGCTCCGGCGGCATCCCTGGGCTGCCCGGACATGGGGTAATGGTGCATCCTGATTCCAGGCGCCGCGTTCACTTCGATCACGGCCCCGCCCGTCTGTACTGCCGGGCGGCCTGGGTTTTCCACTACCAGATCAACTCCGGCAACATCGAGTCCGACAGCCTGAGCCGCCCTGAGGCAAAGCCGCCGATTCTCAGCACAGATCTCGTCAGTGGCGTCGACCGCCACGCCTCCGGTGCTTAGATTAGCATTTTCCCGGAGGTAGACTAGCTTTCCGGCTTCCGGAACCGCGTCGAGGGTCAAGCCCTGCCGGTCGAGCACCATCAGGGCTACCGGGTCGATCCTGATCTTGGTCAGGGGCTTTTCATGATCATCGCCCCGCCTGGGATCGCGATTGACCTGATCAAGCAGTTGCCGAATTGACAAGACCCCGTCGCCGATCACGTGAGCCGGAATCCGTTCCGAAGCAGCCACCACCCGGCCGCCGACCACCAACACCCGGTAGTGCCGCCCGTGGATATACCGCTCCACAATAATCCCGTCGGAGTAATGCCGGGCCACGTTGAAAGCGGCCCGAATCTCCTTTTCGGTGGCCAGGTGCAGGGTGACCCCCTTCCCCTGGTTGCCGTTATAGGGTTTTACCACGACCAGTCCGCGGATGTCGCGGGCAATCTCCAGGGCTTCATCTTCGCTATAGGCTAGGCCCCCCCAGGGGACGGGAATCCCCGCCTCAACCAGCAGCTTCTTCGTGAGCGCCTTGTCGCCAGCAATATCTGCCCCGATGCACGAGGTCAATGCGGTGACGGTGGCGCAAACTCGCTTCTGATGCTTGCCGTGCCCAAGCTGGAGCAGACTCCCCTCCCCCAGGCGAAGCCAGGGAATTCCACGCTCTTCTGCAGCCTTGACGATGGCTGCGGTGCTCGGGCCGAGGCCCGTCCGGGCCGAGATTTTCTGAATTTCCCTTATGACGGGCTGGGTATCCGGTGTCCGACCGACCAGAATATCGTTGATCAATGAGACACCCGCCCGACCGGCGTACATGGCGGCTTCCTCGCAGGGGCTATCGTAAACGACCCTGTAGATTCCTTCTTCCCCGGTAGAGCGGGTCTTTCCATATGAAGCCTTCAGGCCCGATAGATTTAGCAGCTCAAGGACCAAATGCTCCAGGACGTGTCCGAGGTAAGTCCCTTCCTGAAGACGTTCCCGGAACCCCCCGGGCCTGCCACGGGAGCAATGGTGCCCGCCGATAGTCGGCAGAACCTCGAGAAGAAGTCGACTGAAGTCCGGAATCCGGTTCGTGGCGCAATCTGCGTACTCGCCGAGGTTGACCTTCATCTCAGTAACCGGGTGATGG
>JBGFRN010000073.1:0-2515 GCA_041695105.1 Bacillota bacterium
CAGACTGGCAATAAGAAGGTTGTGGTCGGAGTTATCGATACCGGAATCGACTTCGGCCATCCGGATCTGAAGGACAACATTGTTCCCGGTTCCAAGACCTTCGTTCCCGGCACTACTGATGCCCGCGACATGCACGGCCATGGAACGCACGTATCTGGCGCCATCGCCGCCAACGGGCGCATCTACGGGGTTGGGCCGAACCTGGGCATCCGGGCCTACCGGGTCTTCGGCGCCACCGGCGGCGCGCGGTCTTCCTGGATCATGCAGGCGATTGTGGCGGCCGCCGACGATGGTGTTGACGTCATCAATATGAGCCTTGGCGGATACCGTTTGCTGGGTTACCGGGATAACGTCGCTGACAAGGTCGCCTACCAGCGGACTATCAGATACGCTATAAAGAAGGGCGTTACCGTGGTGGCTGCCGCCGGTAACGACGCCCTTGACCTGGATAACCGAAATTTGATCAACCGCTGGCTCCAGGCCAAATACCCGCAGTACAATCTTAAGAACGGCGCCGCGGTCCAAGTTCCCGGAGGCCTGCCCGGTGTCATCACCGTCTCGGCCTCGACCAGCCGTGACACTCTCGCCTTCTACTCCAACTATGGGTCCAGCGTGATCGCGGTAACAGCCCCAGGCGGTGATCTGGGACCCAATTTCCCGCCGGTCAGGGATATCACCCACCTGTGCCTTAGCGCTTACCCGACCTATCTGTGGAGATCCGGCTACGCCTGGATGGCCGGCACCAGTATGGCCAGCCCGAAAGTGGCCGGAGTAGCGGCCCTGATCATCGCTCAATACGGGAAGATCGGTCCGGCTCAGGTAGAAGAAAGGCTGCGGCAGACCGCTGTAAGCATCGGCCCGGTTGACCAAGACCAGTATTTCGGCGACGGACTCGTAAACGCCCTGAACGCTGTGTCGGGCCGGTAGAAGCCGGTTCGAGGATTCGGCCAGGCCCGGCCTGGCCGAACAGGCTGACACCTCAATTGACTTTCGGCAAGGCAAGGCAGGGCGGGGATTTTCTCCGCCCTAGTTTTTTGTGCCCATCGCATCAACTACGGGCTATTTGAAGACCCCTGTCGAACTCCAGCGAAGTGCCACGAACGACCGTCTATGTCAAACTGATCCGGGGCAGAAGGATTACCCCCAATCGATCGAGAAATCCCATGTCGGGAAAACAACGGTGAAAGGGGTTTTGACGGTGAGAGAAGCGGTCATTGTGAGCGCTGTGCGGACGCCCTTCGGCAGCTTTGGGGGAGGTCTCAGGGATCTCTCGGCCACGGACCTCGGCGGTGTGGCGATCAAGGAGGCTGTGCGGAGATCCGGCATCGAGGGGAATCAAGTGGACTACGCCTACATGGGGATGGTCGTCCAGGCCGGAGCGGGACAGATTCCTTCCCGTCAGGCCACGGTGAAGGGCGGTCTTCCCATGGAGGTTCCGTCGGAGACGGTCAATAAGGTCTGCGCCTCAAGCCTCCGGGCCGTCAATCTGGCGGACACCATGATCCGGGTCGGGGATGCGGAAGTGGTAGTCGCCGGCGGGATGGAGAGCATGACCAACGCGCCCTACCTTCTGGACAAGGCCCGGTGGGGATACCGAATGGGGAACGGGACTCTGGCCGATTCGGTGATACACGACGGGCTATGGTGTGCTTTCGGAGGATGCCACATGGGCGCCTACGGGAGCGCCGTGGCTCTGGAGTTCGGAGTGTCCCGCCAGGAGCAGGATGAATGGGCTTTCCGGAGCCATCAGCGGGCAGTCGCAGCCATCGATGGCGGGAAACTGAAGGATGAGATCGTACCGGTTGAGATCCCGCAGAAGAAGGGGCCGACCCTTCGACTGGAGAACGATGAAGGTCCCCGCCGTGATACTACTTTAGATAGACTCGCCGGGCTCCGGCCTGCCTTTGAGAAAGATGGGACCATCACGGCCGGAAACGCCCCGACCCTGAACGACGGGGCCTCGGCCCTGGTGGCGATGTCAGGGCAGAAGGCCCGGGACCTGGGGTTGCCGGTCCTGGCAACCATCGTCAGCCATGGCCAGGTCTCCGAGGAGCCCAAGTACATCCACACTGTTCCCGCCCGGTCGGGGCTCAAGGCTCTCCAGAAGGCGGGACTGAAGGTCAGCGACCTCAACCTGGTTGAGATCAATGAGGCCTTCGCCGCCGTCACGCTGGTAAGCATCAAGGTCGGAGAGTTCAATCCAGAGATCGTCAACGTCAACGGCGGGGCCGTGGCTCTGGGCCACCCCATCGGCGCCAGCGGGGGTCGGATACTGATGACCCTCATTTACGAACTCCGCCGCCGGGGCGGGGGGTACGGTCTGGCCGCCATCTGCTCGGGCGGAGGCCAGGGCGAGGCGACGGTGGTCAAGGTCGAGTGAGTTCAAGGACTTGGAGCAAGGCTTTGTGCGGTCAGAGTCGACGGATAGCCCGATGTGAGGCATCCAAACATAGGTGGAGGTGCGGGCATGGAGATCAAGAAGATCATGGTCGTGGGAGCCGGTCAAATGGGCTCC
>JBGFRN010000137.1:0-2510 GCA_041695105.1 Bacillota bacterium
CGGCTTTTAGCCGGTGGGCCTTGGCGGGCCGTTTGTCCCAGGCTGGGACGAGAGAACTCTTTGGCTTCCGCCGGGGGCTGTAGCGCCCAAATACTGACCGGCCTGAATACTCACTGAAAGAAGGATTGCTCATGCTCGAAGGGCTCGTCATGGGAATGCAGCTTTCCTTCGGCAATCTGATCATGTTCGGCGTTGCCGGGGTCCTTTTTTGGCTGGCCATACGCAAGGACTATGAACCTATGCTCTTGCTCCCCATGGGTTTCGGGGCCATTCTAGCCAATATTCCCTTCAGCTCAGCCATCGGCGAGGGGGGTCCTCTGACCGTTCTGTATCAAGCTGGCATCGAGACCGAGCTTTTCCCTGTTCTTATCTTCATTGCCGTTGGAGCGATGATCGACTTTGGCCCCCTTCTCCGAAACCCGGTCATGCTGGCCTTTGGAGCGGCGGCGCAGGTCGGGATATTCCTGACAATGCTCACCGCGACCCAGTTGGGATTCACTCTCAAGCAGGCTGCCTCCATCGGCATCATCGGGGCCGCTGACGGCCCGACCTCAATCTATGTGGCCAGCATCTTTGCCAGGGAACTCCTGGCGCCGATTTCGGTGGCGGCTTACTCCTATATGGCGCTGGTTCCGATTATCCAGCCCCCGGTGATCCGTCTCCTGACCACTCCGACTGAGCGCCGCATCCACATGGACTATAAAGAACTCAAGGTTTCTCAAACGGTGAAGATCCTGTTTCCGATCGTGGTCACAGTGGTGGCAGGCGTGGTCGCTCCGATCAGCGTCGCCTTGGTCGGCCTCCTGATGTTCGGCAACCTGATCCGAGAGTGCGGCGTTCTCGAGCGGCTATCCAAGACAGCCCAGAACGAGCTGGCCAATCTGGTGACCCTTCTGCTCGGGATCACCATTGGCTCGACCATGGTGGCGTCTGAGTTCCTGACGCCCTCAACGCTGATGATCCTTGGGATGGGTCTGGTGGCCTTTGTCTTCGATACGGCTGGCGGGGTCATCTTCGCGAAGGCGCTGAACCTGTTCCTTCGCGTTAAGGTCAACCCGATGATCGGCGCGGCCGGAATCTCCGCCTTTCCGATGTCGGCCCGGGTAATTCACAAGATGGGAATGCAGGAGGATCCCACTAACTACTTGATCATGCACGCCGTGGGAGCCAATGTCGCCGGACAGATCGGCTCAATCGTCGCCGGAGGCCTGATCCTGGCCCTGGTACGCTGACGGCTAACTCACGCCGTTCAAACATTATGACATTCGATGGCAGTTGACCAGGATTTGGCGGCATTAGCCTGTTGGGCGCAGAAGGATCCCGGCGAATTGTGTCAAATGCTTATGAACAAGACACAATACCGGGGAGGGCTTATTATGACTGGGCATAACGGTCCGGGAGGCCCTCAAGATGGAGGCGCTCCGCAACTCGAAGGTAATTGCCGGGAAGCGGGGCCTCAATCGTCTTATCCACTGGGTAAACGTAATGGAGGTTCCGGATATCCTTGATTGGGTAAAAGAGGGCGAATTCCTGATCACCACCGGATTTGCGATCAAGGATGACCTGGCGGCCCAGGACAAGCTGGTTCCTGACTTAGCCCGGCGGGGTCTAGCGGGACTGGGGATCAAGCTCAAGCGCTACATCCACCGCATTCCCGAATCAATGACCGAGGCGGCCGAACGCCTTGATTTTCCGCTGATTGAGCTTCCCGCCGAGGCCTCTTTCCCAGATATCATGAACCCTATCATGAGCGAGGTGGTGAACCGTCAGGCTGCTTTCTTGAAGCAGGCTGAGGAGATCCACCGGCAGCTCATGGAGGTCGTGCTGGCCGGCCAGGGATTGGAGGGCCTTGCCGATACCCTCGCTAATCTCATCAAGAGTCCGGTCCGCATCGAAAGCCGACTCTGGGACAAGGTTCTGTTTGCGTCTCCGCAATCCGATCTCCATCTGACGGAACTGGACCCCGGAAACGCGCCCGGAGAGGGCGCAGAAGAGCCAGCCTCTGAACCTGGTTCGCGAATTGTCGCCAACTCGATAGAGTTCCGGGGAAAGAGCATCCGGCGAATCTTGGTCCCGATCATTGCTGCCGGCGCCCTTCATGGGCGGATCACCGTCTGGGAAACGTCCCATCGCCTCAGTGAGCTGGACCTTCGGGCCATTGAGCGGGCCACCACCATTGCCGCGCTAGAAATCGTCAATGAGCGGGCTGTGTATGAAGTTGAAAGACGTTACCGAAACGAATTCCTGGATGACCTCCTGTCGGGCGCCTTTGATTCCGAGCAGGCGGCAGTGGACCGGGGCCGTACCCTGGGCTGGGATCTGACCAGAAATCTCGTGGCGATGGTCATCGAAACAGACCAACTTGGTTCCAAGGGAGAGGCCGAGCAGCAGTACGTGGAGATCAAGAACCAGATTCTGCGGATTGCCGGAGCCGCCCTTGATACCAGATCCGTTATCGGCGAGAAGGGGAGAGGGGTCGTAGTTCTAATTTCGGTCGACTCTGACCCGGC
>JBGFRN010000097.1:0-14245 GCA_041695105.1 Bacillota bacterium
CAACGCTGATCCCGACCGGGTAAAAAAGGAGATCGAAGAGGTCATCGGGCTGGACGCCTCCGAGGCCATCCTCTGCTCGGCCAAGGCCGGTACCGGCATTGAGGAGATCCTTGAGGCCGTAGTCACCAGGATTCCCCCGCCCAAGGGAGACCCCGAGGCCCCGCTCAAGGCCCTGATCTTTGACTCGCACTTTGACCCCTATAAAGGGGTGATCGCCTATTTCCGGGTGGTCGACGGGACGCTCAGCCCCGGGATGAAGATCCTGATGATGGCCACTGAGAAGAGCTTCGAATGCCTTGAACTCGGGGTTTTCAGGCCCAAGCTTTCCCCAAAGGACAGCCTGGCGGCTGGAGAAGTGGGCTTTTTGGCGGCGTCAATTAAGAACGTCAAAGACTGCCGGGTCGGCGACACTATCACTGAATCTGGTCGCCCGGCTCCTCAGGCGCTTCCGGGATACCGTAAGGCCACCCCGATGGTGTTCTGCGGGCTTTACCCGGTTGAAACCAACGAATACGAGCTTCTGCGCGACGCCCTGGAAAAGCTGCGCCTGAATGACGCCGCCCTGAGCTTCGAGCCCGAGACCTCGGCCGCGCTCGGTTTCGGCTTCCGTTGCGGCTTTTTGGGACTGCTCCACATGGAAATTGTCCAGGAGCGTCTGGAGCGCGAGTATGGCCTGACCCTGCTCACGACAGCCCCGAACGTCATTTATCGTATTCTCAAGACCAACGGCGAGATGGTCGAGATTGATAACCCGGCCAACCTCCCGCCCCCGACCACCATCGACACGATCGAGGAGCCATTCGTCAAGGGGACGATCATCACCCCTTCCAACTTCGTCGGCAACCTGATGGACCTCTGCCAGGACCGGCGCGGGGTCTTCCTCAACATGGAGTACCTGGATACCCAGCGGGTGATGCTGACCTACGACCTACCGCTGTCAGAGATCATGTACGACTTCTTTGACCAGCTCAAGTCGCGCACCAAGGGCTACGCCTCGCTCGACTACGAACTGGCCGGCTACCGGACCGGCGACCTGGTCAAGGTCGATATCTTTTTGAACAACGATCCGGTCGACGCCCTGTCATTCATCGTCCATCGCGACAAGTCTCAGATGCGCGGCCGGGCCCTCTGCGAGAAACTGCAGAAGCTGATCCCGCGCCAAATGTTCGAAGTGCCAGTCCAGGCGGCCATCGGCAATAAGATCATCGCCCGCGAGACGATCCGGGCGATGCGCAAGGATGTTTTGGCCAAGTGCTACGGAGGCGACATTTCCCGCAAGCGCAAGCTGCTCGAAAAGCAGAAAGAGGGCAAGAAGCGCATGAAGATAGTGGGGGCGGTGGAGATACCCCAGGAGGCCTTCATGGCCGTGCTCAAAGTCGACGAATAGCGGGTCTTTCGACAAAACTGTGGGTACAAATCTCTTAGGGCGCCGGATAACTGGTGCCCTTTTCATATTTCGGAATAATGCTCCTGTATTGGAAGGATTTTGTCATATTGTGACGAATGGTTATAACTGGTAAGCCTTACATTAAGAGGTGCCGAAGTGGGTTTCCAGATAGAGTACCTTCACCAACGGGAAAAGGTCATGACCAGGGCGCGCTGGGCTGTCCTGGTAGCCGCTCTATTGCTCCTTCAGTTCAGCCGGGTTCAAGAGGGGCTGGCGGCGCCTCTTTGGACAGCCTACCTGATTATTGCTGCACCTGCAGCCTATAATTCTTATGCCCATCGGTTAATGAGAAGAAGATACCGGCCAATCTATAGCAAAATCCTCTTGTTGCTTGATGGACTGGTTGCCAGTGCTGGCGTAGCAGTCTCCGGAGGTCTCAAAAGTCCGGCAATCTTCTTTTATTCCTTCATGGTTATTACAACGGTCCGTCTTTGGTGGTTACCGGGGGGACTGACGGCGGGACTCCTGGCCACGGGCGTGGCCGCTGTTATTACACTGGCATTATTCCCACTTCCTCCGGCTGAAATGGCCTGGTCGGTGGCTATTATGGCGGCTCCACTTGGGGTCTTGTCCTTTTTTCTTTCTGTTGAATTTAGCGAGGCCGACCGGTACCAGGGCGAGCTAGCCCGCTCCCGCGAACGGCTGGCGCGCTCGGAAGAGCGGTACTATCTTTGCCGCCAGGTGCATGATTCGTTGACCTGATCGTGCAGGAAGGATTGGTTAATGCTTTCCGTCATTCCGGTGCGAGTCAGATCCGGATCCAAGTGCGCGTCAGCCACGATGTGTTGGAAGCCATGGTCTCTGACAACGGTGCAGGTTTTCAGCCTTCGGTTGCGACCGGAAAGGGATGGGGCCTGTACAGCATGCGGGAAAGGGCCGGGCAGTTAGGTGGTAGCCTTTTGATCGAGAACCGATCGGAAGACGGCGGAACTGTCGTCAGATTGCGGATCCCGCTGGTAGGAACGGCTCGCCCAGGGCTGCAGGGTTAAGATGCGAAATGAATTAAGATAGGTTTGGGGGCATGTGGTTTGTCAAACCCGGTTCGAGTACTGGTCGTGGACGATCATCCTTTGGTTGTCAAGGGGATCATCGCTACCCTGTCTGAGGCCGAGCAGGTTGAAGTGATTGGGTTTGCCTACAATGGTACGGCGGCTCTGGACATGTGTCGGAAACTAATGCCAGACATAGTGCTATTGGATCTTCATTTGCCGGATATGGATGGAATCACTCTCTTGAAAAGGATGAAGGAGGACGCGACATCAACGCGGATGGTTATGTTTACGTGGAGGAGCGCGCACTTTTAGTCCATGAAGTGCTGGAGGCGGTGGCGGCGGTTGGCCGGGCGAGACATGGATATACCCGGCTGAAAAGGCTAGAGTCAATACGATCATCGGGCAGCGTCGGGTCGGATGGAACGAGCTAACAGTACGCGAGCGCGAAGTGGCCCGGCTGACCCTGCGACACCGAGCAGACCTCAAAAAAGTTGCCGCTGAGTTGTTTGTAGCCGAAAGTAGTATTCGCTACCGATATATGGGACGTAACCGACATCTTTGGATACGAAAACCAAATGCAATCAAAAGGTTTGAACAATGATGAAAAGAAGGCGGTTTACTCCCATGAGGTTGGACATGGGTTGAGCTTGGCTCATACCTCCGGAACGGAACTGATGACTAGCCAATCTGTTATTTGGTCAACGTCGCCAACTATTACGGATAAAGACCATCTTAGATTGAAATGGGGGAATTAACTTTGTACAAGAAAATCATTATCTTTGCAACCCTTATTCTGTTTTTGGTTGGCGGGATAGTGTATTCAACCAACTCAACTAACCCGGTTCAAACGGTTCACCTTCCAGCAAAATATATAGGTAAAAGCAATGTTGAGGACTTGGAAAACTCTTCAGATTTGATTATCATTGGTACCCCTACCATGAATTTTTTCCAAAATAGTCCCACGGTTAAATACACTAGTCAGGGGCGTATTGAAAACTTCCATACGGCTACCGAAATCAAGGTTCTGCAGTTTTTAAAGAATAACCACACGGAAACCCATATCAGAGTAATTGAACCCGCAGCTCTTGCCAAACCAACTCTGTCCAGCAAAAAACCGGTCCTTATGATTTCCGGCGAATACTCAGTAATGGCCAAGGGAAAGAAGTATCTCCTGTTTCTAAAAAGGACTGAGTCAGGAGAGTTCAGTGTCATTTCGGGATACCACGGGAAGTACGGGTTAGATGGAAGTGACCCCGGTGAACAGCAGGCAGCTAAAGAAATGGCTCACTTCTCCAAACTCAGGCATGAGGTCCTGAAAAAGTACGGAGGCTTGTAGTTTAATATCATGCGCTTTGGTAAGAACCCAGGGGCAAGCGATGACCTTGCCCCTGGGTTCTTTGGTTGTGCGCTAGTGACCCCATTCTTGTCCGGCGAATTCTCCCCGCAGTCAATGCGGTTCAGCCACCTAGTAATGCCGTTGCTGGCTTTGACCATTGGATGCTACGTATCAGCGGTTTTGTGGCTATTTCACAAACGCAGGGGATATGAGTACCGTGCCGACGAATTGGCGGCCCAAGTCTTTGGAGCCCCCCCGATGATTTCCGCGCTCTTGAAGTTATCTGAAGCCAATTTGGTTTTTCATAACCAAGGTGGGTTGCTTAGCACCCATCCTTCGGTCAAAGATCGGGTATATAACTTTAGAAATAAAATATGGTGTCGACGAATAGCGGGTCTCAGGCTTTGACCTCCGTGTTGATCTGCCAAACCACGCCAAATTTGTCCGTTACCTGCCCGTACGCGGGGCTCCAAAACGTTTCCTGAAGAGGCATATCAACCCGACCGCCCTCCGCCAAGGCATCCAAAACTTGTCTGGATTTGCCCGCATCGCCGGTTACTATGGCGATGTTCACATGGTTGCCTGTCTGATACGGCATTCCGGGGAATGTATCAGAAAACATCAGATCCGTCTCCCCAACCTTTAACAGGGCGTGCATGATACGGTCCTTGACGCCATCTGGCAGTGGGTGATTCGGGTCAGCCGGCATTTCGCCAAAAGTCTGCACACCTATGACCTTGGCACCCAAAGCATTCTCGTAAAACGCAATGGCTTCTCTGGCATTACCATTCATAACCAAATAAGGATTCATGCGCATTGCCATTAACTTCCGTCCTCCTTGAGTTAACAATTTTCACGCCAGCCCTTCGCCTTGAGAAGCTGCCCTTAACCGGCTGTCAAAGGTCAGTAAGGTCAGCTCGGGAAGATCTACGTGTATGGTTTTGGCGGTGGCCAGGTGCCAGAGATCCGCACCCCGCAAGGGCCACTTCCTGGCCAGGGCCTTCAAGTGGTTCCAATCCGGTGAAACGTTCAACCTTCGCCAGGGCCCTAGTTCCAACGCCTCCAGGGCAGCGTCCACCAGCACTCCAGCCAGATGCTTTTCCCGTTGGATTCGGGAAATCACCGCGTAAACCTCAGCCATGGAGAGTGAGGATACCAGGTGAATCCCCTCCCGGCGGGACCAAGCTTGGGCCTCTTGGCTGTTGGAATCTTGAAAGAGAGCGGACAAGATAGCCGAGGCGTCCCAATAGACCACGATGTTCATGAGCGCTCCCGGTCCTCTTGCAGGAATCTCTGGGCCTGCTCACCATCAAGGGGCAGTGGAGGCGGCAAGTTCCCGGCATTCTTAGAAGGGGGCTCAATCACCCCCTGCCTTTCAAGCTTTTTTATACGATCAGTCAGTGATAGATCCTCATCTGGGATTGCCACCAGCCTGCCCACCGGCTTGCCCCGGTCGGTAATGATTACTTTGGTGCCTTTCTGTACTTCCCTGAGCAGCCGGCTAAGATTGACCTTGGCCTCTCGAACCCCAATTCTTATCACTGGCATCAAACCATTCCCTTATGTTGTAACCACAATGACCACATTTAATCGTAGTTCTTGTGACCACAAATTGTCAAGAGATCGCAAGCATCCTGTGTCGCAAGCATCCTTGAAGATCGGAAGAACCAGCTTTTCCACAAATTATTAACAGCCGGAAACACGGAAAAAAGAAAACTGATGTCGAATTATTAAAAGGTCAACCGGATTAAACCACGGCCATTAACTTGGCCAGAAAGAAAACCGTCAGCCCGAGGGCGATCATCGCCAGGTGCAGGGCGGCCGAGATCTTCTGGCGCGGGTTCTTGCCGCCATTCCCGCCATGCCCGGCAGGCCCGCCGGTTTCCCCGGCGCTTTCATGCCCGCAGCAAACGGCCTCGGCCATTTTCTCCGGGCTCGGGCCCCCATGGGCCAGCCTTGGAGCTACGAAGAAAATGACTAGCATAAGCGTTACCAGGGCCAGCTTCACCATCAAGACCGTCCCAGCGGCGGTATTCGCGATAGTGGTAAAAGACCCGAACCGGAAGTAGGCGTTGATCAGTCCGGTGGCGACCTGAAGCCCGATGGCGGCCAGGATCACCTTGCGAAAGCGATTGACGATATACCCGGTTACCGCTTGCTGGGTCGCGGCGTCAGCCCGCGCTTTCAGCGCCGGCCCGGCGACCAGTACGACGAAGATCACCCCACCGATCCAAACTGTAGCCGAAACTAGGTGCAGCCAGTGTGAGATCAACCAAAGAGCCTTCATCGGCCATACCCCCGTTATGAGATGAAAATCCTTGTTTCCAGGCTAACCTCGGGCGATAATCATTTTCAGTGAGCCTCGTCACCAGGGGGAGAGCAGTCATGCGTTTTGATTCGGTCGGGCTCTACCTTCATCTTCCGTTCTGTGTCTCCAAATGCGCCTATTGCGATTTCAACTCGTTCAGCGGGCTCGGGGACCTGATTCCCGAATACCTCCGGGCGCTCAAGGCCGAAATGGCGGGGCGATCTGCCGGGGGTGCGGCCGTGGCCACCGTCTTCGTCGGGGGTGGCACGCCGACCGCGCTATCTGGTCCCGAACTGGCCGGGTTGCTCGAAGACGCCCGCCGGTGCTTCACCTGGCTGGATGGGACCGAGGCCACGGTCGAGGCCAATCCTGGAACGGTGGATCGGGCCAAGCTGTCCCTGGTCCGACAGGCCGGGGCCAACCGCCTGAGCCTGGGCGTCCAGTCGTTCAATGACCGGCTGCTGGTTCGGCTCGGGCGCGTCCATCGGGCGGCCGAGGCCCGCGAGGCGGTCAGGGCGGCCCGGGAGGCCGGGTTTGACAACCTGAGTCTTGACCTGATCTTCGGTTTGCCCGGACAGACCCTGGCGGATTGGCGGGCTGACCTCGAATCGGCCTTGGAGCTTGAGCCGGAGCATCTGTCTTGCTACAGCCTCAAAGTCGAGGAAGGCACGTCCTTCGCCGCCGAGGCGGCGGCCGGGAGGCTCGACCTCCCCGGCGAGGAGACCGACCTGGCCATGTTTGACCTGACCCGGGATCGGCTCGGGGCAGCCGGGTATGAGTCTTACGAGATCAGCAACTTCGCCCGGCCGGGCCGGCGCTGCCGGCACAACCTGGTTTACTGGCGCAACGAGGAATACCTGGGTTTTGGGGCCGGAGCCGCCTCTTACCTCGACCGGCGCCGCTGGACCAACATCCGGGATCCGAGAGAATACGTCCGGGCACTTGATCGGGCCGCCGGGCCGACCGGCATCGCGGGCGGATTTGACCACGGCCGGCTGGCCGGAGAGGTCGAGACCACCGATCTTCGGACGGAGATGATCGAGACGGTCATGATGTCGCTGCGGACCAGTGACGGGTTGAGCGAGGACTATTTCCGCCGGCGGTTCGGGGCCGAGCTCCGGTCGGTCTTCCCCGAGGCATTGGACTGGACCATCTCGCGAGGCCTATCCGCCTTCGATGAAGGAGCCCTGAGGCTGACCCCGACCGGATTGAGGCTGGCCAATCAGGCCCTCGCCGCCTTTGTCTGAACCGCCTTTATCTGAACTGCCTTTATCTGAACTGCCTTAATCAAGCCTGCCTCTGAACCGCGGATGGAGGTGACCCCGTGGAAGCCGAATGGATCGCCCGGCGCGCCCGAGCCATGACGAGCATAACTTTTTTAGCCCTACTCGGCCTGCTCCTTCAACTGGGCAACCTCCAGTTCCGCGAGGCCGGGTACTGGAAACGGCTATCCGATTCCAACCGCACCCGGCCGGTGCCGGTCACGGCCCCACGGGGTGAGATCCTTGACCGTGCCGGGAAGGTCCTGGCCTCCAACCGGCCGGTTTATTCCTTGACTATCTTGCCCAGCGAGGAAAAAGAGTTAGAGGCGGTCACGATCCCAAACCTGGCGGCCATCCTGGCCAAAGGTGACCCAACCGTCAAGGCCCGGCGCCAGGCGGTGATGCTGGCCAATCTTAAGGAAGCCCGATCCAAGCGACTCCATGACCCGGTTACGCTGGCCACCGATCTTGACCAGGAGAGCATGACCGCGGTCTTTGAGAAGAGGGAGGATCTGCCCGGTCTGAACCTTGAAACCCTGCCGGTTCGCAATTACCCCAATGGCTCCCTGGCGGCCCATGTCCTGGGATACACCGGGGAAGCCGGCCCGGGCGAGGTCGGCGGCAAGAGCGGCCTTGAGCTTCAGTTTGACGAGGTACTCCGCGGCAGCCGGGGACGGAGAATGATGGAGGTCGACGTCTTCGGCCGCTACAAGCGCGAGCTAGATTCCACGCCCCCTAAACCTGGGCAAACCCTTAATCTGACGATTGATCTTGATGTTCAACGTATCGCTGAGGCCCATCTCGCCACCCGGATGGCCGAGATCCGTCAGGAGTTTAAAGGCGAGGAGATACCCCCAACCGCCCACGCCGGGGCGGTGGTGGCCCTGGAGGTAAAGACCGGCGCCGTACTGGCCATGGCCAGCTACCCCACCTTCGACCCTAACCGCCTGGCCACCGGCAAGATTGAACCGGGTGAGCTGAACGACCCCAAGATGCCCTTCCTTAACCGGGCCCTATCGGGAGCCTACTCTCCGGGCTCGACCTGGAAAATGGTCACCTCGCTGGCCGCCCTGGAGGAGGGCGTTATAACTCCATTTGAAATCATCGTCTCCGGCGACCGCTATTGGGATTTCCACCGCCCGCGCGAGTGGAAGCGGGGCGGTCATGGCCCGGTCGACATGATCCGGGCGATCGCCCTCTCCAGCGACATCTACTTCTATGAAGCCGGCCGGCGCCTCGGGCCAGACCGCCTCGCCAAATGGGCCGGCATCCTGGGCTTCGGGCACAAGACCGGAATCGATCTCCCGGGGGAAGCCTCTGGGATCAACCCGAACAAGGCCACTTACGGCGACCAGTGGTACCCCGGCGAGATCCTCTCGCTGGCCATCGGCCAAGGCCGGATCACCTCTACCGCCCTGCAGTTGGCCAGCTACACCGCGACCATCGCCAACCATGGGGTCCGGTACCGCCCGCACCTGGTTCAGGGCGGGGGGGGGGCGGGCGAAAAGCTCACGATCAAGCCGGATCACCTCAAAACGGTTCACAAGGGCATGCTCGAGGTGACCTCCCCGGGGGGCACAGCCAACGCCTTCTATTACCCCAAGAAGTTCCCGGTCCGGGTGGCCGGAAAGACGGGAACCGCCGAGCTTGGCATTCCGGGCAAGGCTGATAACGGGCTTTTTGTGGCTTTTGCCCCGGCCGAAGACCCTAAGATTGCCGTGGCGGTGATTATCGAAGGCGCCGGGGGCGGGGCCCGGACAGCCCCGATCACCCGGGCGATCATCGGACAATACCTGTTCGGCAGCCCTGAGCCATACGACAAGCCATACGACAAGTCTTTGACAACCGAGGGAGGGCGTGATAGACTTGCGCCATAACCCATAACAATTCGAGTGACGCTTGAGCAGCGAGGTTCTGGCCGCTATGGTCAGGCCTCCGGGAAGGCGGTTAAAATCCGCCGCGGTCGCGCCACTGTAACCGGGGAGTCCCTTTTCGGTTGGCCACTGCCGTTTCACGGTGGGAAGGTGAAAAGGGCTATGATCCGGGAGCCAGGACACCAGCTCGAGCGAACCTCCAGTCCGTACTCTTCGCGGTTGGGAGTGGGCTGGGCCCGGCAAGCGTCGGTGTCTCTAGCCCCAGCTATCCGGCTGGGGCTTTTTGTCGGTCCGTTGTCCCATGGGAGTCCAGGTGGAAGCCAAAAAAGTATCTAGGAGGTTGGTTTGATGCTGGTTCAAGCCCTGTCCCTGATCGATTCCCTTTCCCGTTCCGAATCGCTGGTCTACTATCTGAAGGTCGCCGTTCTGTTGGCCGCCATCCCGCTGGCCGTGTATTTCCTGTTGTTTGCTCCGGTTGAGCCGTTACATACTGCTTTCCACGGCCTGCGGCACTCCCTCCTTGGGGTTCCATGCCATTAGGTAAAACCCTGGGACGCCGGCTGTTTAAGGCCCTCATTCCGGCGGTTGCTTTTTGGCTCTTTTTCGCCTCCGCGGCCGCGGCGGGGATCCAACCGGCCGGGCCGGCCGTGGCCGGAAAACCGCTTCAGGTGCGGATTAGTTCCGCCGATCAGGCCGCCGGTTCTGAGGCTGTCTCTTTGAACGTCTCCAAGGTCGGGGCCTGGAGCCCATGGCTCTATGCCAGCTACCTGCCGGAGGGGCGGGTGTTGTCGCTCCCCCTTCACCGTGCGGCCGGGTCCAAGGCGGTGACCCTGACCTTTTGGGACGCCGGGCGCTACCGGATTGATATAGGAACCGGGCAGAGCCTTGAGGTTGCCGTCGCCGCCCCAGCCGCCCAAATCATGACCACTGCCGCCGCCTTCCTGGTTTTGGCGGGCCTGGGTTTTTGGTGCGGGTGGGCCGCCGGGGGCCTCAAGCGGCCGGGCGCCGGTGCTCTGGCTGCTGGGCTAGTCTTGCTCCTGTCTACCGGGGCGGCCGCCCATGGCGGGGCCAGCCGGGCGACGGTCATCGGTCTTTCTGGTGGGGAGCCGCTGCTTTCGGGGCAACTCTCGCGGGTTGTTCTGCCCGCTGGCGCCCCGGGTCAGGCCTCCCCCGGCGCAGCGCGCGAGGCCTGGTTGACCCTGGAACATGAGGAAGACGGTATCCGCCTGCTCGAAGCCAGCGTCATACTTTCAGGAGAGGCTCTGGAGCTGAGCTACGCCTTTCCAGAGGGGGCCGACTATCACCTGACCTTGACCCCGCGGGCTGGCGAAGGATCGGCCGAGCTGAACCAAGCAGCGCAGAGGGATTTCCTGATCTCGGTCGAGCCCAAGCACCCTTCGGTGATGCTCCAGGCCCGGGCCTACTCTCTGATGGCCGCGGTCTACCTAGCCGGTTTCCTGGCCGGTTGGTTGGCCCTAAAGAGCCGGACTGGAGACCCGGCCCAAAGGCGCCGGGCTTGAAGACCGGGTATACCACCGGAACTTGCGCCGCGGCGGCCGCCAAGGCCGCCACCCTGGCTTTGTTCCGGGGGCAGGCCCGAGCCGCTATCGAGGTCGAATTGCCCGATGGCAGCCAGGCCGTTATCCCGGTCGAAGAGGTCCGATCCGGACCCGGATGGGCCGAGGCCGCGGTGCGCAAGGACGCTGGCGACGATCCTGACGTTACCCACGGCCTGCTGATCAAAGCCCGCGTCGAACCCTTGCCCGGCGAGGCCAGAGCCGTCGATGTGATCATTCGCGGGGGGGACGGGGTAGGGACGGTCACGCGTCCCGGCCTGGCCGTTCCAGCGGGTGAGCCGGCCATTAATCCCGTACCGCGCCGGATGATTCTCGGTTCGGTGAGCCAGATTCTTGACCCCGGAACCGGAGCCATGATTACGATCAGCGTCCCACGCGGCGCTGAAGTCGCCGCCAGGACGATGAACCCCAGGCTGGGCATCATCGGGGGGATATCGATCCTTGGCACCAGCGGGATTGTCCGTCCGATGTCCGACCAGGCCTGGAAGGATTCCCTGATCCTGCAGCTTGACCAGGCCCTGGCCGCCGGCCACCGCTATATCATCCTCACCCCGGGCAAGATAGGGGAAAACGCCTCCCGCCGGCTCTTTGGTGCCCCGGTCGAGGCGGTCGCCCAAATGAGCAATTTTGCCGGCTTCATGCTTAAGGGCTGTGCCGGCCGGGGTTTTGAGGGAGTGATCCTGTCGGGCCACCACGGAAAGCTGGTCAAGGTGGCGGCCGGAGTCTTTGAAACCCACAGCCGCTTGGCCGACGCCCGGCGGGAAACGATCGCGGCCCACGCCGCCGCCCTCGGGGCACCTCCTGAGATCGTCGAGGCTCTGCTTGAGGCCAACACGGCCGAGGCTTGCTTGGATATCTTGGATTCGATCGGAGCCACCGCTAAGGTTTTCTTGCGCCTGGCCGAAAGGGTAAGCCGCCGGGCTGAAGAATATCTATCTGGTCAGTCCCCTGGGGCTATTCCCAGCGTCGGCGCGGCCTTGCTGGACCTTAGAGGACGAGCCCTGGCCCTGGATGACCGGGCCAGAGATATTGCCAGGAAAGCCGGGTGGACAGCAGGATGAATGACGGAGACTTAAGACCAGAAAAGAGAGTGCTAGTAGCTGGTGTCGGTCCGGGAAACGAGGACTATTTGACCCGGGCGGCTGAAAGGGCGATCAAATCTTCCGGGGCCTGGGTGGGAGGAGCTAAAGCCCTGGATTTGGCCAGCCGGGTGGCCGGGGCGCTGCCGGCTCCGGTGCCGGTGTTTCGCCTCGGCTCCGATCTGGAGGGGGCGGTCAGGTTCATCACCGAGCACCGTGACCGGGGCGTGGCCGTCTTGGTCTCGGGAGACCCGGGTTTTTATAGTATCCTGGGTTACCTGCGGCGCCACTTTTCACCCGAGGATCTGGAGGTAATTCCCGGGATCAGCTCCATTCAGATCGCCTTCGCCCGCCTGGCGCGCCCCTGGCAGGAGGCGCGCCTGCTTACCTTACACGGGCGGGGGAGAGAGGCGGTCCGGGCCGCCCTGGAAAGAGCCCTGAAAGAGAGCGAAAAAGACGGCCGGCCGCTGGCCATGCTGACCGACCCGGGCTTCGGCCCGCGCTCACTGGCCCGGTGGCTGGTAGAGCTGGGGCGGGGCAAGTGTCAGATGACAGTTTGCCGCCACCTGTCGGAACCCGAAGAGGAGATAATTACCGGGACGGTCTCCGAGATCGCTTCCTGGCCCGTCCCTCTGGGGGCGGCGGTGGTTGTGGTCGACTGTGACTGACCGCTGGCTTTGGGCGACTCCGGGAATCCCGGACCAGGCCTTTGTACGGGGCGAGGTCCCGATGACCAAAGCCGAGGTTCGGGCCGTTGTCCTCTCCAAAATGAGGCTTGGTCCGGGCCAGGTCGTCATCGATATCGGTGCCGGGACGGGTTCGGTCTCGGTTGAGGCTGCCCTGCTTTGCCCATCTGGCCGGGTCTACGCGGTCGAGCGGGATCCGGAAGGGGTAAGGCTGATCCGTCAGAACGCAGCCCGGTTTGACGCCACCAATCTGGAGGTGGTCGCCGGCCAGGCACCGGAGGCCCTGGAGGGACTGCCAGAGGCTGACCGCATCGTTACCGGCGGCCATGGCGGGCACCTGGAAGCCATTCTCCGGGCCTGCCAGTTACGGCTCCGTCCGGGGGGACGGCTGGTGGTGATCTCGGTGACTTTAGAAACGGCACCCCGGGCGATATCTTGGTTTGACCAGCAGGGACTTGAAAGCGAGGTCGCCACGGTTTCGGTGGCCCGGGCTGAAAAGGCCGGGTCTTCCCGTATCTGGAAGGCCCAAAACCCAGTGACCATCATCTCAGCCGAGGTGCCGCGATGACCGGACGCCTGTACGGGATTGGGGTTGGTCCGGGAGACCCCGAACTGATCACCCTAAAAGCCAAAAAGATCCTGGAACGGGTCCCGGTCATCTGTTACCCGCGCTCATCGGCCGATCGCGAGAGCGTCGCCCTAAGGATCGTAGCCGATCTGGTGATGGGCTCGCAAGGAGACCGGGAACGCCTGGAACTGGTCTTTCCGATGACTCGTGACCGGGTGGTTTTAGAGAAGGCCTGGTCGGAGGCGGCCGCCCAGGTGGCCGGGCGGCTGAAAGACGGGCGGGATGTCGCCTTTATCACCCTGGGCGACGCCTCGGTCTACAGCACTTTTTCTTATCTGGCCTCAAGGGTGGCGGCTCTGGCCCCCGAAGCCGGCCTTGAGGTTATCCCGGGCGTTCCTTCGTTTGTGGCCGGCGCGGCCGCGGCCGGAATCCCCCTGGCCTTGGGAGGCGAATCTTTGGCCGTCATTCCGGCCATTGACGACCTGGATCAAGTGGCCAGGGCCTTGGAGGATTACGACAATATCGTTTTGATGAAAGTCAACCGCCGGTTCGAGTCGTTGCTCCGGCTGCTGGACCGGCTGAAGCTCAAGGATAAAACCGTGGCTCTCTCCCGGATCGGCTCCGGCGATCAAAAGATCTGCACCGATCTCGAGGAGCTCTCCGGGACTCAGGTCGATTACCTGACGGTTCTGTTAGTGAGGAAAGGGGAAAGGCCGTGATTTACTTCGTCGGGGCCGGCCCCGGCGATCCCGAGTTGCTCACCCTCAAGGCCGCCAGGCTGCTTAGCCAGGCGGACCTGGTGATCTACGCCGGGTCGCTGATTAACCCGGAGGTGCTGGGCATGGTCAAGCCCGGGGCCAGGGTGGTCGACAGCGCCAGGCTGACTCTGGAACAGATCATCGACCTGATGGCTGAAGCCTACCGTCAGGGACGGAGCGTAGTTCGCTTGCATACCGGCGATCCGAGCCTTTACGGCGCGATCCGGGAGCAGATAGACCAACTGGAGCGCCTTGAAATACCTTACCGGGTGGTGCCTGGGGTCAGCAGCTTGCTGGCCGCGGCGGCCGCCCTGGGCGCTGAGTTTACGGTGCCCGAGGTCTCCCAGAGCCTGATCAT
>JBGFRN010000082.1:0-14181 GCA_041695105.1 Bacillota bacterium
TTATCAGTTCCTCGACAACGTGAGGGAAATCTGGGTCGAAACACCGTATGGCGCGCCATCGGATAAGATCGCCCTGGCCGAGATCGCCGGCCGCCGGGTGGCCTTTTTGCCCCGCCACGGCAAGGACCACCGCTGGCCGCCCCACCTGATCAACTATCGGGCCAACCTCTGGGCGATGAAAGAACTCGGGGTCTCCCGGATTATCGGCCCCTGCGCCGCCGGAAGCCTGAAGGCTGAGGTCAAGCCGGGCGATTTTGTTGTCTGCGACCAGGTTGTCGATCGGACCTGGGGGCGGAAGGACACCTTTTTCGAGGGCCCGATGGTCAACCACGTCTCATTTGCCGACCCCTACTGCCCTGAAATGCGCCAGGTCGCCGTCGAGCAGGCCAAAAAGCTTGGAATCACCGTCCATCCGACCGGCACAGTTGTGGTCATTCAGGGCCCGCGCTTCTCGACCCGCTCCGAAAGCCGCTGGTTCTCGTCCCAGGGGTGGGAAGTCATTAACATGACCCAGTATCCCGAGGCCTACCTGGCCAAAGAGCTGAACATCTGCTACACCAACATCTCACTGATCACCGATTATGACGCCGGTTTGGAGGGGCATCCGGACGTCAAGCCGGTCACCCACGGGGAGGTCCTTAAGGTCTTCAATGACAATAACGAGCGCCTGCGCGGGCTGCTCCAAAAGGTCATTGAGAGTATCCCGTCAGGACGGGGCTGCGCCTGCTCCAATGCGGCTGGCGGCGGCCACTAAGCCCCGAGGCAGGGAGGCTAGAATTGCGCACCGTACAATTAGTTGATGACTCCTGCGTCCGGATGATCAACCAGCGCCTGCTTCCCCGCGAGGAGGTCTGGCTCGAGCTGACCGACTACCGCCAGGTGGCCGGTTGTATTTGCGACCTGACCGTTCGCGGCGCCCCGGCCATTGGGGTGGCGGCCGCCTTCGGGCTGGTGCTGGCGGCCAAGGAGTTGGCCGAGCGGGCCGGCCGGGGTGAGACCGAACTGCTCGATCTGGCGACTTATCTCGGACGGCTTGAAACAGCGGCCGAGGAACTCCGCCGCACCCGGCCGACAGCCGTTAACCTCTTCTGGGCGATCGATCGGATGATGCTGGCCGCGCGGGCTCATGCCCCGAAGGCTTTTGCCCCCAACCGTGGCGAGCCCCTGAACGGAGCCCCGGCCGAGATGGTGGCCTTTCTGGCCGCCGAGGCCCAGAAGATGGCCGACGAGGATGTTGACGTCAACCGGCGCCTTGGCCATTACGGCCAGCAACTGATCCGCGACGGCGACAGCCTGCTCACCCACTGCAACGCCGGGGCCCTGGCCACCGTTGATTACGGGACGGCCCTGGGGGTCTTCCGGGCGGCCCACAACGCCGGAAAGCGCATCCACGTCTATGTTGACGAAACCCGGCCGGTCTTGCAGGGGGCGCGGCTGACGGCCTGGGAGATGCTCAAGGAAGGTATCCCGGCCACTCTGATCACCGATAATATGGCCGGGCACTTTATGCGGCTCGGCGGGGTCCAGGCTGTTTTCGTCGGAGCCGACCGGATGTGCGCCAACGGCGATTTCGCTAACAAAATCGGCACCTACGGCGTGGCCGTCCTGGCCCGAGAGCACGGCATTCCCTTCTACCCGGTCGTACCGACCTCGACGATCGACCTATCGCTTGGCTCCGGCGAGGCCATCCCGATCGAAGAGCGAAAGCCCGATGAGGTCACTCACCCCGGCGGGGTGCCCCTGGCCCCCGAGGGAATCAAGGTGGCCAACCCTGCTTTTGACGTCACGCCCCATAAATATATTACCGGCATCGTCACCGAAAAGGGCGTCATCTACCCGCCCTTCGATGTTAACCTGCGGAGGCTTTTCCAGGATGCTTGACATGAAATTCATCCGGGCCAACCCGGACCTGATCAGGGAGACCCTGCGCCAGAAACGGGTCGAGGTCGACCTCGACCGGATCCTTAGCCTTGACGAGGAGCGCCGCTCGATTCTGAGCCGGGTCGAAGCCCTCAAGGCTCGCCGCAACAGCGCCAGCGAGCAGGTGGGCAGGCTGAAGAAGACCGGCCAGGACGCCACGGCCGTAATTGAG
The DNA here is from genome assembly GCA_041695105.1 of Bacillota bacterium. Lineage (GTDB taxonomy): Bacteria > Bacillota > Sulfobacillia > JAMDAP01 > JAJYMS01 > JBGFRN01. The sequence goes on from JBGFRN010000082.1 coordinate 2,093, forward strand.
GAGATGCGGCTGGTCGGGGATGAGATCAAGGCCCTTGACGACCGGCTGCGGGGGGTCGAGGAGGAGCTGAACTACCTCCTCCTGACCGTCCCCAACATCCCTGATCCCGACGTCCCGGTCGGTGAGGACGAGAGCGGCAATATCGAAGTCCGGCGCTGGGGCGCGCCAAGGGCCTTCGATTTTGAGCCCAAAGCCCACTGGGAGATCGGGGCCGCCCTCGGGATCCTTGATTTCGACCGGGCCGGCAAGATCACCGGGGCGCGCTTCACCGTCCAAAAGGGCGCGGCCGCCCGGATCAGCCGGGCCCTGATTAGCTTCATGATCGACCTACACGTCACCCGGCACGGCTATACCGAGGTCTCGCCGCCCCTGATGGTCAACCGGGCCAGCATGACCGGCAGCGGGCAGTTCCCCAAGTTCCAGGAGGACGTCTTCGCCCTCACCCCTCAGGAGTACTTCCTGATCCCGACGGCCGAGGTACCGCTGGTCAACCTTCACCGCGATGAAGTAATCAAGGCGGAAGACCTGCCGCTTAACTACGTCGCCTACACCCCATGCTTCCGCTCCGAGGCCGGGGCGGCCGGGCGCGACACCCGCGGCCTGATCCGCCAGCACCAGTTCGATAAGGTCGAGATGGTCAAGATCACCCGCCCTGAGGAGTCGAACGCGGCTCTGGACCGGATCGTCCGGGAGGCCGAGGAAGTGCTCGAAGCCCTGGGTATCCCTTACCGCGTCCTGTACATGTGCACCGGCGACATGGGCTTTACCCAGGCCAAAAAGTTCGACCTTGAGATCTGGATGCCTAGCTACGGAAGGTACGTCGAGATCTCATCGGCCTCAAACTGCGGCGACTTTCAGGGCCGCCGGGCCAACATCCGCCTCCGAAACGAAGCGGGCAAGCTCGAGTTCGTCCACACCCTGAACGCCAGCGGGGTGGCGGTCGGCCGTACCCTAGCGGCCATCCTCGAGAACTACCAGCAGGCCGGCGGATCGGTGGTCATTCCCGAGGCTCTGAGGCCCTACCTGGGTGGGGTTGAACGGATAGGTTGAACATCTTGGGGCCTGGTGGCGTTGACAAAAAGAAGCATTCCGGTATATTAGAAATATAGAAAATCATTTTCTATAAAAATCTTCGAAGGGGAGGTATTAAAGAATGTTAATTAAATGGACACCGGACTTGGCCACCGGTTCTAGTGAAATCGATAATCAACATATAGAGTTGTTTGAGAGAATTAACAGCTTATTAGAGTCAATGAGCCGAGGCAAAGGCCGCGAAGAAGTAGGCAAGGTAATTACCTTTCTGGAGAATTACGTTGTTGAGCACTTTGGAATGGAAGAAAGGTACATGAATAAATTAAGCTATCCTGGCTACTCCTTGCACAAAGGCCAGCATGCTCAATTCTTGAATGAGTTTTCCACGATTAAAAGGCAGTTCCAAAACGAAGGCTCATCGAGCCTGTTGGCTATAAACATTCAACGCAAGGTGATTGATTGGCTGAAAAACCATATCAGCCAAGTGGACAAGGAATTGGGCGAATTTCTTAAGAGCCGTACATAGTCGCCGTGGCTCCGGTTCAAGATATCGTGGTTTCCCAGCTCGATGTATTAGTATCATTGTCAAGCGCGGTCGATCTGGTTAGTCCCGCCCTGACTAACCATCATAAGCGCGTGGCCAGTATTGCTCTCAGCATTGCCAACGAGTTGGGACTATCCAGGGATCAGCGAGGCAATCTTATCTTGGCCGGTGCCTTGCATGATATCGGCGCGCTATCTCTGGGCGAAAGGCTCGAAACCCTTCGCTTCGAAATCAAGTCCCCACACCGGCATGCCGAAATCGGAGGCTTTTTGATTCAGTCCCTCGAGCCCCTGGCCGGGAGTGCTTCCCTGGTCCGGTACCATCACGTTCCCTGGAATGAAGGGGCTGGTCGCGAATTCAACGGTGAAGAGGTTCCCTTAGGCAGTCACGTCTTACATCTGGCCGATCGAGTCGATGTTATGATCGACAAACGCCGGGACGTGCTTGGCCAGGCCAGCCGGATCTGCAAGAAAATCAAAGAACTGTCCGGGAAATGGTTCGTCCCTGAAATGGTCGAGGCGTTTATTAGCCTGGCGAGCAAAGAATCCTTTTGGTTCGATGTCGTGTCCCCATCGAGTGACTCTTTCAGGCTTGATTTAACGGGGCTTCCCAGAATGGAGCTGGATCAGGAGGGGCTCCTCGATTTGGCCAGGCTTTACCGCAAGATCATCGATTTCAGGTCCTCTTTCACTTCCACCCATTCCAGCGGGGTGGCGCATTGCGCCGAATCCCTGGCCCGGTTGGTGGGTTTCGGCCAGAGAAGATGCCAAATGGTTAAGATAGCCGGGTACCTGCATGATCTCGGCAAGCTGAGGGTCCCGGCTGAAATCCTTGAAAAGCCGGGCCGGCTAAACGAGCGGGAGTTCGCCATCGTCAGGAGCCATCCGTATTTTACCTATCGGGTGCTGGGTAAGATCAGAGGCCTGGAAGACATTAATATGTATGCCTCGTTTCACCATGAGCGTTTGAACGGCCGCGGCTACCCTTTCCATATCGGAGATGATGACCTTTTATTGGGCTCACGCATCATGGCGGTGGCTGATGTGTTTACGGCGATCGCCGAGGATCGTCCCTACCGAAAGGGCATGAGCGAATCCGAAGTCAGGCGGGTGCTCGATCAACTGGTCAAAGACAGAGCCCTGGACGGCAACGTTGTATCGCTCTTGATCCGGAATTTCGACGAGGTCAATTCGGCTCGGGCTGAGGCCCAGGAAAGCGCCAGGAGAGAATATCAGGAATTCAAGCGGCTGTAAGCTATTCCTGGTTGCTGAAGTCCCGGGCGAACTTGCGAAACTGAGGACAGAGGTCCAGTTCTTGAATTTTCCCCGGCTCCACCCAGACAAACGCTTCGTGTTCCGAGCTGAGGCGGACCTCTTCCGGATGAGCCCGCCCTGACTCCGCCTGTCCGGGTTCTACACACCCTTCCAGGATGAGATAGGCGATCTTCTTGGATGGAGTTTCGGATTCGGCGCAGCCGACAACCCGCTCAGCCACTACCTTGAGGCCGGTTTCCTCGAGGACCTCCCGGGCCAGCGCCACGTCGAAGCTCTCACCGGCGTCGACCTTGCCACCGGGAAAGTCCCACCTGCCGCCATTGGCTTTGGAGCCTCTCGAGCGCCTCAGCAGCAGGCAGCGCCCCTGACTGTCTTTGACCACGATCTTGACGGAGAGCGAAAACGGCTTCATGCTTGAGGAATTCTCCAAACGACCATTGTCTCCTGGTGATGTACCCCGCCCGCTGTAAGTTTGCGTAAGTTTGCGGTCCCCGCGGACTCCCCCGTTAAGATCTACGGCGAGAAAGCCCATACCTTCAGGCGTGGGATGACCATATACACCTGTTCGTTAATGCGCCGCCGGACCTATCACCCGCCAACATCGTAGCTAGGATCAAGGGCCGCAGCAGCCATCACATGCGCCGGGAGTTCCCGCAGATTGCTCGAATGCCGTCCATGTGGACCCGTTCCTACTTCGTCAGCACGGCAGGTAACGCCACAGAAGAAACGGGGGTGAGACGGTGCAGGTGATCACGCTACAACTAAATCTCCACCAACCGACTCTCGCCAAACAGCGGGTGTACAAGGAATTAACCACCCGGACAACGGCCCTAGCAAACAACCTGATTGCAGCCGGTAGACCCAAGGGCTTGACCAGCAAAACCATCTTGCCCTATCTCTCGGCTCCCGTCCCATCAGCGGTACTGAACCAGGCGATTCGGGACGTAGGTGCTGCCAAGAAGGTGGACAAGTTTCGGGCTTTGCCCCCCTCCTTCAACAACCAGAACCTGACGCTGAAGCGAGCTGGCGACTACTGGACGGCATCGTTTCCAACCCATGCGGGACGGGTACGAGTGCCTCTGTCCGCTACCGATCGGCAAGGTGAATACCTGGAAGGCATTGGAGCCACTGTCAAACAAGGAGCGGCGAAGCTCTACGAAAAGCGCGGTCGCTGGTATCTGGCCCTGTACATCGCAGTCCAAGTGACGCCGTGCGTCGGGACGAAGGGGCCAAAGCCCTCTGTGCCATCCGGCGCATGAAGGACAAGGAAGCGCGTTGGATGCGATCGGAGAATCACCGCCAGCCGGACTTGCCCGGCATGCGGGCATATCGACAAGGCGAACCGCCATTGCCACCGGTTCTGCTGCAAGTCATGCGGGCACAAGGAACACGCCGATGTAGTGGGTGGCAGGAACATCAGCAGAGCGATTAGCGGTCTGGCAGCGGCGTAGCGCCGTGAGGATCGCCGCCCGGCAGGGTTAAACCTAGCCGGGGCGGGCCACTGACTTGGCCCTGATGGTTGCACCGTTGACACCCGGACGGAAACGGATCGGGCAGAGGTAGCTGCCGACCAGCCTGGGGCTTTGTCCCTGGGAATCCCATCGGCTTTAGCCGTGGGAGGATGTCAATTCTAAGACCCATGGTTGGGCTCATAGGGATATCCTTAGAAAGAATCCGGATGGGAGGGAATCGAGCTGGACGCGCAACCGAAAGTATTGCCAGAAAACCAGGTTTTCGCCGATCTGTTGGGTCAGGAGGTGATGCTGACCACCAGGGCCGATCAGCTAAATATCCTGGGCCAAACCTTCCGGCCGATCTACTGCGGCAAGCTGGTCAAGGTGACCGGCGGGTACCTCGAGCTTAACCCGGTGATTATCAAGATGCACAACGCGCCATTTTTTCGCTTTCCAACCCCGCTGTGTTTCCCGATCGAGCATATTTCGAATCTCCTGCCCTTTAGCTGCGAGACCCGTTTCCCAATCCCGTGAGGTGATGAAATGGTTAAGAAAGCGAAGGCTTCTAAGCCGGCGCCTGAGACTGCGATCAACGCCATCAGGATGGGGGCGGTGACCCAGGCTTTCCGGGAGGGGGATGGCCAACGGGCCTTGGTCTTGATCGGCCAGTTTCCTTTTCTGGTCATTGGGGAGATCGACAGGGTCGCCAGCGACTACGTTTTGGTCAAAGTCGAGACGACCCATATTACCGAGATCGAGGGAAAGACCATCCGAATCCATATCGACGAAATTGAGGCCTTCTATATTGAGGGGCATGGCCCGAGCATCCCCTCCATACGCTAGTCGGCCTCCCAAGGTTTGGTTGCTGGAAAACCTTTCGGTGGACGGTTGCGTGGCAAGCCCTTGGGCGAATCCTCAATGTTTTTTCGGCTAAGTGGGCCAATCGGTGAAAATAATTGACGTTTCTAAGAGCCACTTCCTTAACGAGGACTATTATCCCTGACGGTTGGGCAAAAAATATAAAGCTGGCGGAGGAGGTGGGATTCGAACCCACGGGGGCTTGCGCCCCGACGGTTTTCAAGACCGCTCGATTAAACCACTCTCGCACTCCTCCGCGTTCAAGATTAGCACGTCCTTTTTCGTCAGGTCAAGTAAAGGAAGTTGGCAGGTACGAACCTCAAACATTGGCTGCTCTTAGTTCCAGATTTCTTTATGCTCTTGGTACGGCTTTCGACTGATTCGAGGGTCGACAAGTTCAGCCGGGCCCTTTTGCTCGGGGTCATTGCCTATTTTGTCTTGCCGTTTGACGTTTTTCCTGAAGGGCTGATCGGTCCCGGTGGTTTGGTCGATGACCTTCTGTTGGCTTCGTGGGCCGTCAGGCGCATCCTCATCCGCACGCCGGTCGAGGTTATCCGGTCCAACTGGAGCGGGCCTCCGGAGACTTTGGACCGGCTCGACCATATGATCGGCAGCCTGGAAGCCTTGATGGGAGGGCGTTTGAGGCGGCTGGCCTGGGTTTGGAGGGTCTTATCCAGGCGCAAATAGGTCAATTTGGATATGATTGCCTGGTCAGGAAATATTCGAGCGCTTCACCAGAGTCACGACAGCGCCACGACCTACCAGCGCCAGCAATCTTGTTTTTTATTTCGCCCTATGCTAATATGTCAAAGCAGTTCATAAACGTACTGTTTTTTTTGCGGAGGGATACCCAAGTAGGCTGAAGGGGGCGGTTTGCTAAACCGCTAGTAGGGGGATTTCCCCTAGCGAGGGTTCGAATCCCTCTCCCTCCGCCATCTAATTGATCTGATAGGCATTTGCCAAGATGCTTGTATCTGTGGTATCCTATCGGATGCACCAGCCACAAAAATAGCAAAAGCTTGCGCGCCCGTAGCTCAGTTGGATAGAGTGTCTGACTACGAATCAGAAGGTCAGAGGTTCGAATCCTCTCGGGCGCGCCATTATTTATGCCCCCGTAGCTCAGCGGATAGAGCGAGGGCGTCCTAAGCCCTGTCGTCGGAGGTTCAATTCCTTCCGGGGGCGCCATGTTTATTTGCTTTGGACGTCGTCAGGACGGTTTCTGTGGAGCACGAAAGGTTCATGAGCCTGGCCCTCGAGGAAGCCCGTAAGGCTTTCGATGAGGGCGAAATCCCAATTGGATCGGTACTGGTCAAGGACGGGCAGGTGATTGCCCGGGCCTACAACCGGCGCGAGGCGCTGTCGGATCCGACCGCCCACGCCGAGATTCTCGTATTGCGCCAGGCCGGGTTCAGCTTGGGAGGCTGGCGGCTGGAAGAAACCACCCTCTATGTAACGGTTGAACCTTGTCCAATGTGTGCTGGGGCCTTGATTCAGGCCCGGGTGGGCCTTTTGGTTTATGGGGCCCGTGAGCCGCGGACCGGGGCCGACATCTCGGCCGTCGAGCTGCTTCAGGACTCCCGCTTCAATCACCGGGTGCCGGTGATCCGCGGGGTGATGGAGAGCGAGTGCGCCGAGCTCATGCAGAGGTTTTTCTCCCAGCGGCGCGACTGACCTGGCCGATGACAAGTTTAACGGAGAGGTGTCCGAGTGGTTGATGGTGCCGCACTCGAAATGCGGTGTGCCTTTGCGGGCACCGTGGGTTCGAATCCCACCCTCTCCGCCACTTTTATTTCTGATTTTATGAACTTAAATAGTTTTGCGGAGAGATGGCCGAGTGGCTTAAGGCGCACGCCTGGAAAGCGTGTGGACGGGAAACTGTCTCGAGGGTTCAAATCCCTCTCTCTCCGCCATTTTTGTCCACTTTGGTCGTGCTAGGCGGGGAGGTAGCGGTGCCCTGTACCCGCAATCCGCTATAGCGGGGTTGAATTCCTGTCATAGGCTCTTGCATTGTGGGGTCCGCCCGTCGTAAGTGGTGTTGACGATTGGGTCCCGCGCAACGGAGACTTTCGAACCTCGTCAGGCCCGGAAGGGAGCAGCGATAAGACTGTAATTCCGTGTGCCGTGGGTAGGCCTGGTTCGAGCTAACTGCGGCGGTAACGCCCGGAGAGCATTAGTCAAAGACAGGTGCACGACCAAATGGTTTATAACCCGTCGCTGGGTAACTGGCGGCGGGTTTTCTTACGTGCAGGAAAAGCCCCGGCGGGGCAGAAGCTAATAAAATGACTTATTTAGCCCTCTACCGCCAGTGGCGGCCTCAGAACTTCAGCCGGGTTGCCGGGCAAGATCATATCGTCAAGACCCTGAAGAATGCCCTCCGGCAGGAAAGTCTTTCGCACGCCTATCTTTTTTGCGGCCCGCGCGGCACCGGCAAGACGACCGTCGCCAAGCTCCTGGCCAAGGCGGTCAACTGTCCGCAATTACGAGACGGCGAACCCTGCAACCAGTGCCCGGGCTGCCGGAAGATCACCGAGGGCTCTTCGGTCGACGTGCTCGAGATCGATGCCGCCTCCAATCGCGGCATCGACGAAATCCGAGATCTCAAGGAGAGGGTAAAATACGCCCCGGCCGAGGCCAGGCGAAAAGTATACATCATTGATGAGGTCCATATGTTAACCAACGAGGCCTTCAACGCCCTGTTGAAGACTCTCGAGGAACCCCCGGCCCATGTCCTATTCATTTTGGCGACCACCGAGCCGCATAAAGTGCCGGTGACGATCCTCTCGCGCTGCCAGCGCTTTGACTTTCACCGCTTTACAGCCTCCGAGATTGCCGGCCAGCTCGAGCAGGTGGTGGTTAGTTTAGGGGTCGAGACCGAGCCCGAGGCTCTGGCGGCCATTTCCCGGGCGGCTGAGGGCGGAATGCGCGACGCCCTGAGCCTGCTCGATCAGGTGCTCTCCTTCGGCGGCTCCCGGATTACCCTTGCCGATGTCCTCTCGGTGTTGGGCTCGGTTCCTGGGCAGGTTCTGGCAGAGATGGCTTCGGCCGTCGCCGCCCGGGACATAACTTCTGTCCTGCGTACCGTCGGTGAGCTAGCCCGGCAAGGCAAGGACTTGCGCCAGCTTCTTCGCGATTTGACCAGCTATTTCCGGGATTTGCTGCTCTTTTCTCTGGAGGCCGGGGCGGCGGTCGAACTCTCATTGGCTCCAGAGGAGGAGGAGACCCTCCGATGTGTTAGCCGGAAGTTCTCCAGCTTGGAACTGGCTGCCGTTCTCAGAACCCTGGCTGAGGCCGAGGGCGAGATGCGCTGGGCGGCCCAGCCCCGCCTGATCCTGGAACTGGCCCTGATCAAGTCGCTTCACCGGGGGGAGGTTCATCGTGGGGATGGCGCTCCTGCCGCCGCTCCTGCGGCTCCCGCCTTGGCTCCCGCTCCCCCCCCAGCCCCTCAGGCCCTCCGGGGCGAGCCGGTGCCCGGGAAAGAGGACGGAGAATCAGCCGCCAGCGCCGCCCAGAAGTGGCCGGCCATCCTGGAATGGGTCAGGGCCCGCAAGGTAACGCTCTACGCCCTGCTCCAGGAGGCGGCCCCGGTCGGCCTGGAGGGAAGGGGCCAGGAGGGAAGGGACCAGGAGGGAAGGGACCTGGTAATCGCCTTTAACCACCGTTTCCACCGGGACCAGGCGGCTAAACCCGAAAATCGGGCCCTGGTCGAAAAAGCGGTCGAGGAGATCTTTGGCCGGAAGGTCGGGCTTAACCTGATCCTCAAGGACGATCAAAAACGCCCTGACAAAGAGGCCCTGCGCGAGCACCCGGAAATAAAGAAAATCTTGGGGGCCCTCGGCGGTGAAATTGTAGAGATTAAGGAAGAATAGGCAGCCCAAATTATTTCGGAGGTGCTTCAGTGTTCAAAGGCGGTTTCCCCGGCGGTGGCGGTGCTAACCTGCAGCAGATGATGAAGCAGGTTCAAAAGATGCAGGCTGATATGGCTAAGATGCAGGATGAGCTCGCAGAAAAAACGGTCGAGGCCTCGGCTGGGGGCGGGGCCGTCACCGTGGTCGTCAACGGCAAGCAGGAGATCAAATCGATCACTATTAAGCCCGAGGTTCTCGATCCGGAGGAGGCCGAGATGGTTCAGGATTTAATCATCGCGGCTGTCAACGAGGGCCTGCGCAAGTCGCAAGAGATGGTCTCGGGAGAAATGTCCAAGATCACCGGAGGAATGAAGATCCCGGGGCTTTTCTAACCGGGGTTGGAGACTAAATGCTTTACGTTCAGCCGATCGCTCGTTTAGTGGAAGAACTGACTAAGCTTCCGGGAATCGGGCCCAAGACAGCCCAACGCCTGGCTTTCCACCTGCTCTACTCGCCGGCCGAGGACGTCAGGTCGCTGGCCCAGGCGATGGTTGAGGCCAAGGATAAGGTCCGCCACTGCTCGGTTTGCTGTAACCTGACCGACCAGGATCCTTGCGGCCTGTGCACCAGCCACAACCGCGATCGGGGCCTGATCTGCGTCGTCGAGGAGCCGCGCGATGTAGCAGCCATGGAGCGAACTCGCGAGTTCCGCGGGCTATACCACGTACTGCAGGGGGCGATCAGCCCGATGGATGGCGTCGGTCCGGACGACATCAGGGTCAAGGAACTCCTGGCCCGCCTCTCCGGAGGTGAGGTCAAAGAAATCATCCTGGCCACCGACCCCAATCTGGAGGGCGAGGCCACAGCCATGTACCTGGGTCGCCTGCTCAAGCCGCTGGGCATCAGGGTCACCCGGTTGGCCCGGGGCCTGCCGGTCGGGGGAGATCTGGAATACGCCGACGAGGTGACTCTCTCCAAAGCCCTCGAAGGACGCCGGGAGGTTTAGACTCCCGGTTTTATTTTCCCAAGTTTTGGGCATACTTCATAGCGAAAATCGGGTTTCGACCATGCATAAGCTAAGGCTGGTGAAACCTGCAGTTTCGGAGGAAGTGTTCCCAGATGAAACAATCAATTTTTAACCTCTTGCATCGGGTGGTTCCGTCTTATAGCCCGGAATCCGGCCCGGACGAAGCCCCGGCCGATCCCCGAACCGAAATCCTACAGGAGATTGAAGCCGCTCGCACCGAGTGGAAGGCGGCCAGCGCCTACTTTGAGGTTGTCACCGATCCCAACCTGATCGACCATGCCATCGCCACCCTCGACGCGGCCGAGAAGAAGTATATGTTTTTGCTCCGCCGGGCCCGCGAGGAAGGCATCACTGTACAGCACCAGCCGGTCGAATTCTAGCCTGACTTTTTGGCCGCCCCAAAATTGCCCCAAATATATCGAATAGCCCCGGGCCTGTCCCCGTATATATCCGGTAGGAGGGGGGAACGGCCTTGGATACGAACTTGATTCTGGCCTACGCTTTTGGACTAATCCTGATCTATGTCCTGGCCAGGCTTTTGTTCTTGCCGGTGAAGATCCTGGCGACCCTGTTATACAACGCGGTGATCGGTGGAATAATCTTATTCGGAATCAATTGGATCCTGAGCGCCGCCGCGGTGATTGGGGTGCCCATTGCCCTGCGGTTGCCGGTCAATCCTCTCACCGCCCTAATTGCCGGGCTGCTGGGCCTTCCCGGACTAATCCTGGTGGTCTTGCTGCAGTATCTGTGGTGAGGTAGTGAAATAAGCGGCTCATCTCAAGGCCCCGGCCGCCAGGCTGAGGGCCTTTGTCATAGGGGGAAAGGCCATGAACCAAGTTACAGCCAAGCCGGTCTTCGAAGTCAGATGGCATGCCCGGGGCGGGCAGGGTGCCAAGACGGCCTCGGTCCTTTTGGCCGAGGCGGTCGGGTCGTCGGGCAAGTATGTTCAGGGCTTTCCTGAGTACGGGCCAGAGAGGATGGGGGCCCCGATGCTGGCCTTCAACCGCATCAGCGACCGCCCGATTCGGAGCCACGCCACGGTGACCGAGCCCGACGCTGTCCTGATCCTCGACCCGACCCTGATCGGGCGCACCGATGTCGCCCAGGGACTATCTCCCGACGGCGTGGTGGTCGTCAATACTGTCGAAGATCCGGCCGAAGTCCGCCGCAAGTTAAGGCTTGACGGCCGCCGGGTCTTTACCGTCGATGCCGACGGCATCTCTCAGGAGTCAATCGGAAAAGCTATACCCAACACCCCGATGATGGGTGCCTTCATCAAGGCCACTGGACTGATCGATTTCGACCAGTTCCTGGAGGCGACCAGGGAGCGGCTTGAGGAGAAGTTTCGGTCCAAGCCTGGGGCCGTCGAGGGGAACGTCAGGGCGATTGAGAGGGCTCACCGGGAGGTGCGGTCGGAATGACCAAAAAGGAATGACCGACAAATACAATTGGCGGGCCGTCCCGCGGGGGGCCGTGGTTAAGGATCCGGCCAGCTCACGGGAATACGAAACCGGCGAGTGGCGGACCTACCGCCCAGACCTTAACCTGGACAAGTGCATTCAGTGTCTTTTCTGCTGGGCCTTCTGCCCCGACTCGGCCATTCTGGTCGATAGTCAAGGTAAGGTGGTGGGGATCGACTTCGAGCACTGCAAGGGCTGCGGAATCTGCTCGAAGGAATGCCCCGATGTCAAGGGCCGGGGCAAGGCCATCACGATGAAGACCGAGGACGAGGGCCAGAGCCTTCCGGCTTACGGAGGCAAATTGTGAAGCCGGTCGTCCTAACCGGAAACGAGGCCACCGCCCTAGCCATGCGCCAGATTAATCCGGATGTTGTGGCGGCCTATCCGATCACCCCATCGACCGACATCGTCCAATACTTCTCATCCTTCGTCGCCGACGGCAGCGTCGACTCGGAGTTCGTGGCCGTCGAGTCGGAGCACAGCGCCATGAGCGCCACCATCGGGGCCTCGGCCGCCGGGGGGCGGGCGATGACCGCCACCTCCAGCCAGGGGCTGGCCCTGATGTGGGAGATGCTCTACGTGGCCTCGGGATTCC
>JBGFRN010000066.1:0-13957 GCA_041695105.1 Bacillota bacterium
CGGATGTCTGTCCCCCAAGTAGTCGTACAGCAAACGTCCCGGGTGGGAACCTGTCCCCTGCCTTTTCAAGGAGTGCCGCGCATTTCTCCTGCCTCAGCCCTTGGACCCAATATACACGTAGTCATAGGCCGCCCGCCGGCCCAGGGCGTCGGTGACGGCGGTCAGGTTGCCGGTCGGGTCGTACTCAAACCGGGTGGTGACCCCGCCCGGGGTGGTGAGCTTAACCCGCCGGTCCAGGGCGTCGTACTCGTGCCGGGTCACCCCGCCGGCCGGGTCGGTCTGGGCGATCAGGTTGCCGGCGGCGTCATAGGAGAAATCACGTGTGGAGCCCATCGGACCCTGGATGCGGGTCAGGCGGCTCAGGGGGTCGTATGAGAACTGGGTGGTCCGGCCCAGGGGGTCAATCGAGCGGGCCAGGTTGCCCGTGGCGTCGTAGGCGAACCAAGACTTGTTCCCCAAAGGGTCGGTCGCCTGGATCACCCGCCCTAGGGCATCGTAGCTGTAATTGTGGGTGGCGCCGGTCGGATCGGCCCGGCTTACGAGCCGCCCGGCCGGGTCGTAGGCGAGCTTCGTCTTGGCCCCTTCGGGGTCGGTCACGGAGGTGATCCGGCCCAGGGGGTCAAGGTCATATGAGGTCACCCGGCCCTCGGGGTCGGTCAGGCTGGTCAGGCGGTCCAGGGCGTCATAGTCAAGAGTGGTGACGCCGCCCAGGGCGTCGGTCAGCTTGGCGATCCGGCCTGAGGGGCTGTAATCGAAAGCCGCCCGGCCGCCGCGTGGGTCGATGGCGGCCGAGACCCGCCCGTTGAGGTCGTACTCCCAGTGGCGCTCGATCCCGGCTGAGTCGTTGCGCTCGGCGATCAGGTTGCCGCCCAGGTCGTAGGCCAAGGTAACCTTGATGCCGCGCGGGTCGGTCCGGGCGACCAGGCGACCGTAGTCGTCGTACTCAAAAGCGGTCTGGCCCCCGGCCGGGTCGGTCACCCCGGTCAGCCGGTCGGCCGTGTCGTAGGCATAGCTGGTCTGGCGCCCGAGGGGATCGACCGCCCGGGCCAGGCGGCCGTGGTCGTCATAGTAGAAGGCGCGGGTGTTTCCGGCCGCGCCGGTGATGGTGGCCGAGTTGGCCGCATCGTCATAGGCGTAGCTCGTCTTGCCGCCACGCGGGTCGGTGATGCCGGCCACCCGGCCGCTCCCGTCGTATTGGTATTTCCAGACCCCTCCCAGGGCGTCGGTCTTGGTGAGCAGGTTGCCGGAGGCGTCATAGGAATAGGCGGTGGTTGCGCCGGCCGGGTCAGTCACGAAGATAGGCCGGGCGTAGCTGTCGTAGGTGATCTTGACGCTGCTCCCGTCGGGGCGGGTGAGCTGGGTCAGGTTGCCACGGGCGTCATAGGCGTAGCTCGTCTTGCCGCCCAGGGGGTCGATCTTTTCTTTGAGGCGACCGGCGGCGGTGTAAGTGTATGAGGTCCGGCGCCCGGCAGGATCGATTGTGGCGGCCAGGCGACCGGCGGCATACTCATAAGCGGTCTTGGCCCCGGACGGCGCGGTGACACCCAGCAGCCGCCCGGCGGCGTCATACTGGTAGCTCCAGACCTCCCCACGCGGGCCGGTAGCTTTGGTCAGGCGGCCAGAGGCATCGTGGGTGAAGGACAGGCGCTCCTCGCCCCGGACGACCGAGACCAGGTTCCCGGCCTCGTCATAGCCGTATTGCGTGGCATGGCCCAGCGGTGGGGCCTTCGAAACCACACGCCCGAGGGCGTCCCGCGTCAGAATAGCGTCCGAGGCGGTGCCGGAGACGGAGAGCAGTCTTCCGGCCGCGTCGTAGCTGAAGAGCTTGTTAGCCGAGCCCGGGGCGCTCTCCCGGATTACCCGCCCCAGGACGTCGCGGGTGAAGGTCGTTTGACGCCCGGAAGGGTCGCCCAGGCTTGAAAGCCGCCCGGCCTGGTCATAGCCGTATTGGTAAGACTTGCCCCGGGGGTCGGTGAAGCGGGTGACCCGGCCCTCGGCGTCATAGGCGTAACTCAGCGACTGGCTGTCCGGGCCGGTGAGGCCAATCATCCGCCCGGCCGGATCATAGTCGTACCGGGTGACGGCGCCGGTGGCGTCGCGCAGCTTGGTCAGGCGGCCCAGGCGGTCGTATTCCATGGTCGCCCGGCCGCCGTCCGGATCGGTAACGGCGGTTAAGCGGCCGAGGATGTCAAAACTATAGCTGGTGACCGCCCCGGAGGGATCGGTCAGGCTGGAGAGGTTGCCGTAAGCGTCGTAGGTCAAAACCCGGCGGCCGCCGGCCGGGTCGACGGCGGCGGTTAGCAGGCCGCGGGTATCATATTCGTAGGAAGTGGCCGCCCCGGCCGGATCGACCGAGCGAACCAGGTTGCCCCGGGTATCATACTCGAAGCTCTGCACCCGGCCGCCGGGTAGGACGGCCTTGGCCCGGCGGTTGAAGGCCGGTTCGTATTTGTAGGTGGTGACCCGCCCGGCCGGGTCGGTCTGGGAGACCAGATTATTGCTGCTGTCGTAGGAGTAGCTTCTGGTTCCGTCGGGGCCGGAGGTCGAGGTCAGGTTGCTCCGGTCATCGTAAGAGTAGGTGGTTGTCTGCCCGAGGGGATCGACCCGCCTGGTCTGGCGCCCCTTGGCGTCGGTCTCAACGGTCCAGGTCGAGCCGCTTGGGTCGGTGGCGGTCTGCGCCAGGCCGCTTCCCGCACCGGGGACGCTGTAGGAGAAGGCGGTCCGGCGTCCGGTCCGGTCGGTGAGTTCGGCCACCCGGCCATCGGAGTTATAGGCGTAGCTGAGGGTGCCGCCGGCCGCATCGGTCTTTGAGGTCAGCCGGTGCGACCCGTCATAGGCATATCTCACCGACCGCCCGTCGGGACGGGCGACCCGGACCAGCCGCTTGGAGCGGTCATACTCGAAGGTGGTCATGCGCCCGGCCGGATCGGCCACTGAGGCGACCAGCCCGTTGGCCCAGGTCAGGTTGAACGGCCGCCCGGCGGGATCGGTGATCCGGGTGAGCTGGCCGGAGTCCTCGTAGTCGAAGGTTATGGCGTTGCCGTTGGGGTCGGCGATTTTGAAGATCCGGCCGGCCTTCTTGCTCTGGCCGGTCCTCCAGGGGGCCTGGTAGCCGAGGTAGTGGTATTTGACGCCGTGCTTGTCGGTGATGACGTATTCCTCGGCGCTGACCCGGGCCAGCTTGGAGGTGTTAATGTTCGAGGCGGCGTCGTAGTGCCCCTGGTCGAGCGGGTAATAGATCAGGGAGTCGCCGTCAAAGGAGGAGACGTAGGTTCCCGGGCTGTCCTTGACGAAGTTCCAGACGCGCCGGGAGCCGTCGCCCGAGAACTCGGCGATGGCGAAACCGCCGTACATCTTTAGGTATCGGTTGTACGGGAAGTCCCAGCCGTATCCGAACGGCCCAAGCTCGGAGGCCCGGGCCGAGGAGTACCTCCGGCTGTTGACGCTCTCCAGCCCTGGGATCCCGCCGCCGGGGGCCGGGACCCTAAAGTCGATCTCCTCAAGGCTGACGGTTCCCCCGCCGACGATCGGGGTCCCCTCGGAGCCCTCGCGCCCGCCGGGCGGGGATGAGGGCGGCGCCGGGAGGCGGCCCTGATTCGGGGCCGGCGGGATTAACCCAAGCTGGGGCTCGGGAACCTGAGGGAGCAGGTCGCGCTCCGGGTCGGGCGCCTTGGGCATCAGGCCCTGGATCTGTTCCGGGGTCAGCAACTCGGCCATCGGGGCCGGAAGGGCAAAAGCATAGGCCGCCGGGGCAGCCGGGATGCTGGTCAGCATGCAGGCAAGCACCAGGGCGGCCACTGTTTTTTGAGCCAGCTTGGCCAGGGATTTCGAGTTGGCCAAAGCGGAACGATCTCGGCTGGCAAACTCTTCTCGAATCTTCATGGTGCGGTCCTCCCTCGAAATTGCTTAGGGGATTACCGCCAGGGTCGGGCCGGAATGATAAAAGCCCGCCGCGCCGTTTAGGCGGGACGAGCTTGGAGGGCCTCACGGGCCTCGAAATCAAGCCTCGCTCCACCCCGGCAGTCCGGCTGTCTGGCGGCCCATGCCGCGATAGACCCTGGACTTTGCGCCCCCGGCTCCCGCCGGGTTGGCCTTTTTCGGGTTAGAGATTCCTGGTTTGGGTTTTATTGGGTTAAAGCACTTCTAATTATTGGACCTCACCCGACATTTTTCAAGGATTTTCGTACGACAGGTTTCGTCATTTTGCGACATTAGGGGTTAAACTCCTACAGAAAAGAAACGGCCGGCTCTTAAGGGCCGGCCAACTCAAAGGATAGACTTCTTATTTCTTCCCGCTCTTCCCCTTGGGTTTGGTCACCGGAACGCCTTCCCGGCATAGGGGGCATTCCTCAGGAGAGTAAGACGGGATATCCAGAGTCAAGGCCGCCTTGAAAGGCACGCCGAAATCGGCTTTGCCTCCCGAACGGTCGACGATGGTGCCAACGCCGGCGACCTCAGCCCCGAGTTCTTTCAGCGCATCTATGACCAGTTGAACCGAGCCGCCGGTGGTGACGGCATCCTCCACCACCATGACCTTCTCGCCCGGGGTGACGGCAAATCCGCGTTTGAAGGCCATCCTGCCCTCGTCCTTCTCGGCGAAGATGGCCCGGGCCCCGAGGGCCCGGGCCAGTTCATAAGCAAGAATCACGCCCCCCATGGCCGGCCCGGCCACCGTGTCGACCTGGATCCCGGCGAATTCCCGGGCCAGTTGGCGGCAGAGCCGCTCGGTGGCCTCAGGGTGCTGGACCACCTGGGAAAGCAGTAGAAAGTTAGGGCTGTGGCGCCCGGAGGTCAAGAGAAAGTGGCCCTCCAGGTAGACCCCGGTCGACTTCAGCAGTTCGATGATTTCGCTACGGCTTAGCTGCGCGCCTGCCCCGGGCCGCTCATAGGCTTGACTCATCTTGGTTTGCCTCCTCCATTTCGGCCACAATCCGCTCCACCGCCTCGACCGGGTCGGGAGCGGCGGTGATCGGCCGGCCGATCACCAGGTAGTCGCCGCCCATGGCCACGGCCTCGCCGGGGGTCATGACACGCTTCTGGTCGTTGGCCGCCGCCCAGGCTGGCCTGACGCCAGGGGTGACGGTCAGGAATTCGGGACCGCAGGCCAGCTTGATGGCCCGGATCTCCCGGGGCGAGGCGACCACCCCGTCCAGCCCAGCTTCTCGAGCCAGCCGGGACCAGGCCACGACCGTGTCCTCGATCGGACGCCCGACCCCGACCTCCTCGCGGAGCGTCCGCTCGTCCATGCTGGTCAGAACGGTCACCGCGATGAGCATCGGGCGCGAGACCCCGAGTTCGACCGCGCGTTTGGCCGCAGCCTGAGCGGCCGCCGACATCATTTCCTTGCCCCCGGAGGCGTGAATGTTGAAGATCGAAACCCCCAGCCCGGTGACCACTTCAGCCGCCCTGGCGACGGTGTTGGGGATGTCGTGGAATTTGAGATCCAAGAAGACCTTTCCCCCGCGGCCAGCCACCATCTCGACCACCGAGGGTCCGAGGGCGTTGTACAGCTCCATCCCAACCTTGTAGTAGCCGACCCTCCCGGCAAGTTGGTCGAGCAACTTCTGGGCCTCCGTGACGCTTTGGACGTCCAGGGCGACGATGATCCGGTCGCGGGCCGGCAGCCGGCGACCGTCCGCCCTTCCTGCGTCGTTAGACAGTGCCATTCCCTCGCCTCCTATGATCCGGTCGTCTATTGACGCGCCGCCCCAACCAGATCGGACAGGCGGCTGATCCCGCCGCTGCGGCAGTATTCCGAAAGCCCCT
Source organism: Bacillota bacterium (assembly GCA_041695105.1). GTDB lineage: Bacteria > Bacillota > Sulfobacillia > JAMDAP01 > JAJYMS01 > JBGFRN01. The sequence continues at coordinate 5,767 of JBGFRN010000066.1, forward strand.
CGATCACCTTGAGCGGAGCCGCAGGGTCACGAAAGACGGCCGTCCCCAGGGCCACGGCTGAAGCCCCGGCCATGATGAACTCCAGAGCGTCCTCGGCCGAGACGATCCCACCCATCCCAATGATGGGCAGTTTGGACGCCCCGGCCACCTGCCAGACCATCCGGAGGGCAACCGGCTTTATGGCTGGGCCCGAGAGACCGCCGAAGACGTTCCCCAGCACCGGGCGGCGGCTCCGAATATCAATCGCCATCCCGAGTAAGGTGTTGATCAGTGAAAAGGCGTCGGCACCAGCCTCCTCGACCGCCCGGGCGATCTCGGTGATCGAGGTGACATTGGGCGACAGTTTGACGATCAGCGGCAGGCTGGTGGCGCGCCGGACCGCCCGGACCACCTCATGAGCCAAGCGCGGGTCGGTGCCGAAGGCGATGCCGCCCTCCTTGACGTTCGGGCAGGAGATATTGAGCTCGATGGCGTGAACCCCGGGCTGACCCTCGATCCGTTCGGCTACCCGGGTGTACTCCTCGGTGGTTTTGCCCACCAGGTTGACGATCACCGTGGCTCCCTGCTGGCGCAGCCAGGGCAGGTCGACCTCGAGAAAATGGGTAACGCCGGGGTTCTGCAGCCCGATGGCGTTGAGCATCCCGGCCGGGGTCTCGGCCACCCGGGGCGGCGGGTTGCCGGCCCAGGGTTCGAGCGAGGTCCCCTTGGTCATGATCCCCCCCAGCTCGGCCAGAGGGACGACCCCGCAGTACTCGCGGCCGTAGCCGAAGGTCCCCGAGGCGACCAGGACCGGATTTTTGAGCTGTAGCTCACCTATATGTACCGACAGATCCGCGTTCACGCGATCTCTACCTCCGAGGCCTCAAAGACCGGACCGTGGGTGCAGACCTTGAGGTACTTGCCGTAGGCTCCCACCGCGCCCGCGTCCCCCGCCCCGGCCGCGTCCCCCGCCCCGGCCGCCGGACCCGATGACTGGCAGGCGCAGCCAAGGCAGGCCCCTACCCCGCAGGCCATCCGCTCCTCAAGTGAGAGGAAGGCCCTGACATTATGGCGGGCGGCCAGGGCCTTGACCTGACGAAGCATCGGGTTTGGACCGCAGGCGTAGATGATCGCCCCGGAAGAAGCGAACTGCTCCAAAGCCTCGGTCAGGAGCTCGGTGACCAGGCCGGGTGCCCCGGTCGAACCGTCCTCGGTGGCCAGGCGAACCTTGGCCCCGGAGGCGTTCAAATCGCTCGTGGCCACAAGCTCGGTGGCAGTTCGAGCCCCGTTGTAGACCAGAACCGGCTTTTCCCCGGCCATCAGCTCCTGGGCCAGCGGCACCAGGGGAGCCGTCCCGATCCCCCCGCCGGCCAGCAGGTGAACCGGGGCCTTGAGGTCGGTTGGAAAACCCCGGCCGAGCGGGCCGATGGCCCGGAGGGAGGCCCCGGGCAGGACCCGGGAGAACAGGCTTGTCCCGCGGCCGACCACCCGATATAGAAAACAGACTCGCCCCGGCTCAGGCTCAATTCTAAAAAAGCTGATCGGGCGGCGCAGCAGGGGCTCAAGACCCTCTCCGACCTCGATCATGGCGAACTGTCCTGGCCGGGCTGTCCCGGCCAGTCCTGGGCATTCCAGCTCCAGACAAAAGTGCCGCGGGGCCACTTCGTAGTTGGCGATCACCCGGGCGGATTGGTCGCGCCACCCCGGAACCGGTGCCACAGCGGCGTCCAAGTCCCCCGCCATCATGCAGCCCCACCCACTGTACCTTCGCCTTGCCCCTCGCCGGCCAGGTAGCCCTGCAGCGACCGGATGACCAGGGCGGGCTGGGCCTCGACGTCAACCAATACCCGGGTCATGGCTGAGGCGGTATCCAGGGAGGTCAGGCAAGGCACGCCGTGCTCGACCGCCGTCCGCCGGATCTGAAAGCCATCGCGCTCGGGTGATTTGCCCAGGGTCAGGGTGTTGACCACCAGGTGGATCTTACCGCTTTTAATCAGGTCGAGGATCTCCCCCGAGTCCTCATCCAGCTTTCGAACCGGGGCCGCCTCGATCCCGGCCTGGGCCAGGGCGGCCGCCGTGCCAGTGGTGGCATAGATCTTAAAACCGAGTTTGGCCAGCTTGGCGATGACCGGGATCGCCTCGGGCTTATCCTTGTCAGCGATGGTAACCAGCATCCCGCCGCCGCGGGGCGGGTTGGTGCCGGCGGCCACGAAGGCCTTGAACAGGGCCGCCGAGTAGCTTTCGTCGATGCCCATGACCTCGCCGGTCGACTTCATTTCGGGACCGAGCGAGGTATCGACCTTGCGCAGCTTCGACCAGGAGAAGACCGGAACCTTGATGGCGACGTGCTTGGGCTCGGGCCAGAGGCCGGTTGAATACCCTTGCTCCTTGAGGGTCTTGCCCATCATCGCCTGGGTAGCCAGGTTGACCATCGGGATGTCGGTGACCTTGGTCAAGAACGGCACGGTGCGGCTGGAGCGCGGGTTAACCTCGATGACGTAGACGTGGCCTTCCTGGATCACGAACTGGATATTGACCAGCCCGCTGACCTTGAGAGCCTGGGACAGGCGGATGGTGTATTCAATGACCTTATCTTTCTCAGCCTGGGTCAGGTTCTGCGGGGGGTAGACGGCAGTGCTGTCACCGCTGTGGACCCCGGCCCGCTCGACGTGCTCCATGATGCCCGGGATCAGGACATCGACCCCGTCGGAGATGGCGTCGACCTCAACCTCGCGCCCGACCAGGTACTTGTCGACCAGGATCGGCCGTTCGGGCGAGACGTCGACGGCGTGGGCCATGTAGTCCTCGAGGGCCGCCTGCTCGTAGACGATCTCCATGGCCCGGCCCCCCAGCACGTAGGACGGGCGGACCAGAACCGGATAGCCGATCTCGTTGGCGATCTCGATGGCCCCCTCGACCGAGGTGGCCGTCCGGCCCGGCGGCTTGGGGATGTCCAGGTCGAGCAGAAGCTGGTCGAAGAGCTTTCGGTCTTCGGCCCGGTCGATCTCCGAGGGCGGGGTGCCGAGGATAGGGACGCCGGCTTTGGAGAGTGGGCCGGCCAGGTTGATAGCCGTCTGACCTCCGAACTGGGCGACCACCCCGAGCGGCTGCTCACGGTCGATGACGTTCATGACGTCCTCGAAGACCAGGGGCTCGAAGTAGAGCCGGTCGGAGGTGTTGAAGTCGGTCGAGACGGTCTCCGGGTTATTGTTGATAATGATGGCCTCGTAGCCGGCGCGGCGCAGGGCCCAGACGCAGTGGACCGAGCAGTAGTCGAACTCGATCCCCTGGCCGATGCGAATCGGGCCGGAGCCGAGCACCAGGATCTTCTGGCGGTTGGTCTCGCGAACCTCATCCTCGCCCCGCTCGTAGGCCGAGTAATAGTAGGGTGTGGTGGCCTCGAACTCGGCGGCGCAGGTGTCGACCATTTTGTAAACTGGCTTGAGCCCGGCCCCGAGGCGCTTGGAACGGACCTCAGTCTCATTGACGCCCTTGATCTGGGCGATGCGGGCGTCGCCGATCCCCAGCAGTTTGGAGCGGCGCAACAGGTCGGGGGTCAATTCCGGGGAGGCCGCCAGGGCCTGCTCTAACTTGACCACGCGTTCGATTGCCCGGAGGAACCAGGGGTCGATCCGGGTGATTGAGTAGAGCCGGTTCTCGGCATAGCCGCGCCGCATGGCCTCGGCCAACAGCCACAGGCGCTGATCGTCGGCTTCTTTCAGGCGCCGGTCCAGCTCCTCGCCGCTCATTTCATCGCTGCCGCGCAGGGTCAGGCCCATCGGACCGAGTTCGAGCGAGCGCAGGGCCTTCATCAGACCGGCCTCGAAGGTCCGGCCGATGGCCATGACCTCGCCGGTGGCCTTCATTTGGGTCCCCAGGATCCGGTGGGCCGAGCGGAACTTATCAAATGGCCAGCGCGGGATCTTTAGGACGCAGTAGTCGATGGTCGGTTCGAAACCGGCATAGGTGGTGCCGGTGACCGGGTTTCTGATCTCGTCCAGGGTCAGGCCGATGGCGATCTTGGCCGCCACCTTGGCGATCGGGTAGCCAGTGGCCTTGGAGGCCAGGGCCGAGGAGCGGCTGACCCGGGGGTTGACCTCGATGACGTAATATTTCTCGCTGGTCGGGTGCAGGGCGTACTGGACGTTGCAGCCGCCCTCGATACCCAGGGCCGAGATAATGTTGAGCGAGGCCGTCCGGAGCATCTGGTACTCCTTATCGGCCAGGGTCTGGCTCGGAGCCACGACGATTGAGTCGCCGGTATGGATGCCAACCGGGTCGATATTCTCCATGTTGCAGATGGTGATGACATTGCCGTTAGAGTCGCGGATGACCTCGTACTCGATTTCTTTATACCCATACAGGCTCTTCTCCACCAGGATCTGCCCGATCGGGCTCTCGACCAGCCCGCGCATGGCCGTGGCCGCCAGGGTTTCAGCATCTTCGGCGATGCCGCCGCCCGAGCCACCCAGGGTGTAGGCCGGGCGAACAATCACTGGATAGCCGATCTTGCCCGCGAGCGCCAGGGCGGCCTCGACCTCGGTGACGATGGCGCTCTCCGGAACCGGTTCCCCGATCTCGAGCATGGTGGCCTTGAACTCGTGGCGATCCTCGGCCTTTTTGATGGCGGTAAGGGGAGTGCCAAGTAGCCTGACCCCGAACTGGTCGAGAACCCCGCGCCCGGCCAACTCCATGGCCAGATTAAGGCCGACCTGCCCGCCCAGGGTGGGAAGCAGCCCGTCGGGGCGCTCCTTCTCGATGATCCAGGCGATGAAGTCGGCGGTCAGGGGCTCGAGGTAAACGGCGTCGGCCGTTTCGGGGTCAGTCATGATGGTGGCCGGGTTGGAGTTGACCAGAACGACCTCCAACCCCTCCTCCCGGAGGGCCTGACAGGCCTGGGTGCCGGCGTAGTCGAACTCGGCGGCCTGGCCGATAATGATCGGGCCGGAGCCGATAACCATAACCTTCTTGAGATCGGGGTGTTTAGGCAAGATTAGGTCCTCCCTAGAATATCGTGGGCGGGTTCAGGCCAGCCGGCGGGCGCTGCGGCCGGGGAGCAGATCCATGAAGCGGTCGAACAGGTAGCGCGAATCCTCGGGCCCGGGAGCAGCCTCGGGATGGTACTGCACCGAGAAGACCGGCAGGTGCTTGTGGCGGACGCCCTCGACCGTCCCGTCGTTTAGGTTCTTGTGAGTGACCTCCATCGGGAGGTGTCGGATCGACTCCTCGCTGACGGCATAGCCGTGGTTCTGTGAGGTGATATAGACCCGACCGGTCAGCAGGTCCTTGACCGGGTGGTTGGCCCCGCGGTGACCGTACTTGAGCTTATAAGTGTCAGCCCCCATGGCCAGCGACATGATCTGGTGGCCGAGGCAGATGCCGAAGACCGGCAGCTTTCCGATCAGGGCGCGGACGGTTTCGATCGCGCCCTTGACGTCCTTGGGGTCGGCCGGGCCGTTGGTGAGCATGATCCCGTCGGGATTCAGTTCGAGGACGTCTGAAACCGGGGTGGAGGCCGGAACCACGACCAGGTCGCAGTCGAAGGTCGAGAGCGAGCGCAGGATATTCTGCTTGAGTCCAAAGTCGATCACCGCCACCCGGGGGCCGTTGCCGAAGATCCGGTAGGGCTTGGCCGTGGTTACCTGAGCCACGGCGGTCGTGTTATCGACCGTTTTGGACATCTCGACTAGCCGGGCGATATACTCTGGCTCAATCTTTCCGAGACCGCTGGCGATCACGCCCCGGAGCGTCCCGTGAGAGCGCAGGTGCCGGGTGAGTGAGCGGGTATCGATGCCGGTCAGTCCGGGAATGCCGTTATCCTGAAGATACTCGTCAATCGTTTGGGTCGCCCGCCAGTGGCTGGGAGCCTGGCAGGCCTCGCGAACGACGAACCCTCGGACGCGCGGGATCAAAGACTCGGAATCATCCGGGTTGACCCCGTAGTTGCCGATTAGCGGGTAGGTCATGGTCACAATCTGGCCGCAGTACGAGGGGTCGGTCAGAACCTCCTGATAGCCGGTCATCCCGGTGTTGAAGACCACCTCGCCGGCCATCTCGACCCTGGCCCCAAAACCCTCGCCCTCGAAATAACGCCCGTCTTCCAGAACCAAAATACCCTTCATGCTGCTGCTCCCTCCGCCAACCTAGCGAGCTTCCTCATGGACGATCCGGCCCCCGGCGATGGTCGTCATCGCCCGGCCGTAGAGCTTCCACCCCGAGAAGGGGGTGTTCCGGCCCTTTGATTCATATTTATTCAGATCCACTGTATATTCATACTGGGTGTCGATGATTATTATATCGGCTGGACCCCCGGACCGCAACACCCCTTTGGGAATTCCCACGATTCTTGACGGGGTGATTGTCAGTTTCGACAAGGCTTCCTTAAGCGACAGCCTCCCAGACTTGACCAGCCCGGTGAAAGTCAGGCCAAGAGCCGTCTCCAGGCCCGAGATCCCAAATGGTGCATAGTTATACTCCTGCTCCTTCTCGTCGAAGTGGTGCGGGGCGTGGTCGGTGGCGATGCAGTCGATGGTACCGTCAATCAGGCCCTGAATAACCGCTTCGCGGTCTTCGGCCGAGCGCAGGGGCGGGTTCACTTTGGTTGAGGTGTCGTAGTCGAGCTCGCGCACGGCCTCGTCGGTCAAGGTGAAGTGGTGGGGCGTGGCCTCGGCTGTGACATTGACCCCGCGGGCCTTGGCCTGTCGGATCAGTTCGACCGCACCGCGGGTGCTGACGTGGGCGACGTGGAGGTGCCCTCCACTCAGTTCGGCCAGGATCAGGTCGCGGGCGACCATGACGTCCTCGGCGGCGTTGGGGATGCCCCGGAGGCCAGTGATGGTCGAGACCCGGCCCAGGTTCATCACCCCGTCGCCAGCCAGCGATTTCTCCTCGGCATGCGAGATCACCGGCAATCCGAACATCTTGGCGTACTCGAGGGCCAGGCGCATGATCTCGGCGTTTTCCACCGGTTTGCCGTCGTCGGAGACGGCGACCGCCCCGGCCTCGCGCAGCTCGGCCATCTCGGTCAGTTCCTTGCCCTCGCTGCCCTTGGTGATGGCCGCGATCGGGTAGACGGCCGCTGCGCCCGCCTGGCGTGCCCGGTTCAGGATGTACTCGACCGCCCCCCGTCCGTCGGTCACCGGCTTGACGTTCGGCATGCAGCAGACCGAGGTGAAGCCCCCGGCGGCGGCCGCCCGGGTCCCGGACTCAATGTCTTCCTTGTACTCAAACCCGGGCTCACGCAGGTGGCAGTGGATATCGACCAGGCCCGGGGCGACGATCATACCTTTGGCGTCGATCACCCGGTCAAAACCGGCCCGATCGCTCCCGCCCAAACTGCCCGGGCTGGAGATCTCTGCGATGCGCTCGCCCTCGACCACCAGGTCGGCCGGGCGGTCGAGGTCGGAGGCCGGATCGATGACGCGCCCCCCCGTGATCAATATCCTCATTCGCCCTCACCCCCCAGCAGCAGGTACAGGATGGCCATCCGGACGGCCACACCGTTGCGAACCTGTTCCAAGACCACCGACTGGTCGCCATCGGCCACCTCGGTGGTGATCTCGACTCCCCGGTTCACCGGTCCGGGGTGCATCAACAGGGCATCGGGCTTGGCCAGGTCCAGCCTGCGCCGGTTGACCCCGAAAACCCGGGCGTACTCGCGGATGCTCGGGAAAAGCCCCTTTTGCTGGCGTTCGAGCTGCAGGCGCAGGACGTTGACCGCGTCGGCCCCCTCGATTGCCTCCTCAACCCGGGTGTAGGCTTTGACCCCCATCTCCTCGATGCCTGGGGGGAGCAGGGTCGATGGACCGGCCACGGCCACCTCGGCCCCCATTTTGGTCAGGCCCCAGATGTTTGAGCGGGCCACCCGGCTGTGGGTGATGTCGCCGATGATGGCCACCCGCAGCCCCTTGAGCCGTCCCTTGTGCCGCCTGATCGTGAACATATCCAGCAGCCCTTGAGTCGGATGCTCGTGCATCCCGTCGCCGGCGTTGACGACGTGGGCCTTGACCCGCCTAGCTAGGAAGTTTGGAGCGCCTCCGGCCGGGTGGCGCATCACGATTACTTCGTTGCCCATGATCTCAAGGTTCTTCGCCGTATCCTTCAGCGTCTCCCCTTTGGCAACGCTGGATGTTGCTGTCGATATCGACATCGTGTCAGCCGAGCACCCGGACCAGGTCGTCCTTTGAGATGGCCGCCAAATACCTCTCGGCTG
>JBGFRN010000145.1:0-13883 GCA_041695105.1 Bacillota bacterium
GTGACGTACTCCGCCGGCTGAAAGTCAGCGGCATCTCAGGCGGCGATAGCCACCTTCGACTTGGTTTCGTGGACCGTATGCCATCCGAGGCGGACCGGCAAGACCACGGGCCGCGCTGGTTCGTTCCCAATGAGTTTGGCTTTCAGTGTCAACATGGGCATGATTCCGGTTCACCTCCCGCCTCCCATCAGGCCGCACATCTGTTCGATTATTCTCCAATCCGATACGTTTTTCCTGTTTTGAGAGCGCGCATTTCTTGATTAAGTGCATTTCTTGTTTAAGCGTGCATTGCCGCGAACGAACTTCCCGAGGGGGTCCGTGTATCCCCCGACTGAAGTCGGAGGGATTACAGCCCCCTCGGGCTCCCCCATACTTCTAAGTTTTTCGAGCATGGGCTTGGTTTTGGTGAGCCTCAAGCTCTCCGGGGTCACATAAAAAAGACCCCGAACCACGTTTCAGAGTCTCCTTATTGTATGACGGTTTTTATTTGAATAAATCCGAATGTGTCCCTGTCCGCTCAAAAATGATGCAGTTGCCTTCTATTTTATAGATCAATAACCAATCCGGTTCGATGTGGCATTCCCGACGGTCGGTGTAGTTGCCGGCTAGCGGATGATCACGATGCCTCGCATCCAAAGGCCCCCCAGCAAGTAGGGCAAGGTCTTTTTCAAACCGGCTGGTGTAGCGAGGCAGGTACATGGTCAGATGTCCAGCTTGCGAAACATGTCGTCAGCGTCAGTACACTCAACCAACCCCTGACCACTGTCAGTGTAGTTAAACGTCTGTACGGTTATTTCGTTGGGTATCTTCACCTCAAAAGGCAAACCTTGCCGCAACTCAACTTGCTTGTAGAACAGGGTAATTGCCTCTGTAGCTGAAAGCCCGAGCTTGGCAAACAACGCCTCAACTTTTTTCTTCAGTTCCGGCTCAATCCTGGCTCAGATCATAGCGTTTTTTCATGGCCCCACCATCTCCCAACATAAATGACGATGTAATTGTATCTCGTTTACGATACTGTTTCAAGCCGGCCTGGTGAATTAAGGGAATTCGGGTCAACGCACTTCCATTGTCAGGTCTATCTCAGCCGGGCTGCCATCCGGCTTGACCCCGGTCAGGGTCAGGATCCCCTCGTCGAGCACCTGGAGCTTGGTGAAAAACGATCCGGGCTGCCTGGGCACGGCCGTCACCCTGATCTCGCGTGCCTGGCCCGGGGCCAGGGGACCGGCAATCAGAGCCGTCCGGTCGGAGGTCAACCCGACTCGGGTCTTCCCGGGAACCGGAGGCTGCTCTTCGACCGACTTAATCCCCAGGGCTTGGACAAAAGCCAGGTTGGTAAAACGGACCAGGGGCCGGTCAATTGAGCGATCACTAAGATTTTTGATCACCAAGGTCAGGTGCGTCTCAGAGCCCGAGCTGATCTGAGTCGGGTGGAAGCTGGCCCTGAGGTCGAACCTTGGCGTGGTCAGGCCGATGTCCTCGGGCGAGGTGTGCCGCGTGGCCCAAACAAAAATCAAGAAGAGGACGACCGCCAGAATCAAAAACGGGCGGCCGCGCCCGGTGCCGCTGACAGCCAGTCCCAGCCCGAAGTAGAGAAAGACCAGGGACAGGGTAAAGCAAAGAGCTGCCAAGATCATGTAAGACATCCTCGTCCTCCTTTACCAGTCTATCCCCGGTCAGTCCCGTCCCGGTCGGGCATTCGCGTCAAGTAATAAATTCCCCCGGCCAGCGCTAGGATCTCAAGCGTCCAGAGAATCGAATGGATACTGGCCAACAGGCGATCAAATTCAGCAGGCGTCATAATTATCTCCTCAGTTTGAGACAAAGTAAACGGCCTCAGCCCGGTGAACCTCGCCCGGATTGACCTGGCTCACCGCCTGGATTCTAAAGGGGTAAGAGCCGGGAGGCAGTTTCATGGTCGGCCTGATCCTAAGCGGTACGGTTCGGTTCTGACCCGGAACCACGGTAATGACGTCGGGTTCGAGGCTGGCCGGAAGCCCGTCGATTGTGAGTTCGAAGGTCCGAGGAGAACCCCGATCCAGACTCAGATAGACCAAAAACTGATTTCCGACCGTCCGGCCGTCCTCATCGATCAGGTAATGGGCCGGGTGGCGCGTCACCGAGAAATCGGCCTGCGGGGCCATCACCCCCTGAACCGGAACCCAGATAGCCACGGCAAAGATGACCAGGGCGACCAATGCTCGCGGGTCGGCCAGTGCCCGTAACAGCGAGCCGTTCCCGCGGGGACCGAAGCTGAAAGCAAGTATTCTGGGTTGGCCAGCGCGGGCCCGGGCGGCCTCGCAGGCGGACAGGCAATCGCCGCAGTTTAGACAGGCGTCGTGCCGCAGGCGCATCGGGTTGATGTCCATATAACATTTCTCGACGCAGGCCCGGCACTCGTGGCAAAACGCCGGGTCGGCCTGATCACGCGGGTATAACACACGGAGCGCCCCCGGCACGCTCAGCCCGGTCTGCAGCAGCCCGTAGGGGCAGGCCCAGCGGCAGTAAAGGTGGCGGATGCGGCTAATGTTCATATAGATCAGCAGCGAAAGCACCAGGGCGAAAAGAACCAGTGGCAGGGGCGGCTGGCTGCCCAGAAACTGACTTATCACTAACCGGGGCGGGACGAAGTACATCAGGGTGGCCAGCCCGAGTATGACCGAAACGATCGGCAGCAGCAACGACCCAATCAGCCCATAGCGACCAGCAACCAACCAATCGGCCAACTCTGAGGCCGAGTTCTGGGGGCAGGCCCAACTGCAAAAAACCCTCCCCACCACGAGGTTCATCAACAAAACACCGAAGGCCACCGCCAGAACAAATAGCAAGAAATGATACCCCTGGCCCCAGGGCAGCGACCGCCCAAAAAGATAGATGCGGCCGTTAATGACGTCAAGTCTCCACAGGTCCAGGGCCGGGGCTGCCAGGAACAAGATGGCCAATGCCCACTGAACCAGGCGCCTTACGAAGACCAGCCATTTCACGGCCGTCACCTCCTTCCATCGCTAAAGTGGCTGCCTTATTTCAGGGCCTTCAAGTACGCCACCAGCGCCTCAATTTCCTGGTCGGTCAGTCCGAGCGGCGGCATCTTGGCTCCCGGCTGGACCGACTCGGGATTTTTCAGCCAGCGCGTGAGCCAGGCGGCCTCGCGCAATGATCCCGCCTTGGAAATGTCGGGTCCGACGCTGGAACCACGGCCTCCCTGGCCGTGGCAACTGATGCACCGCGCCTGAAACAGGGCCTCACCGGACGCGACCGGCGATCCGGACAGTTGTGAGCCGGCCCCGGCGAGGGCGCCGGCGTCTGGGCCAGTGACGCTGACGGCGTACCAGACGGCCCAGGCCATCAAAGTGATATACACGACGATTAGGAACTTGGGTACACCGCGATTGGCGACTTTTATCCCGTCGGCCGGCTGGTGAACCTCAGGGTCCAAAGTCTTCTTTCCATCCTTAACATTTCGAGACACGGCTCTGTCTCCCTCCAGCTTAATTTGATTTCATCATCCGGTATTTCGGGCCTTCCCAGTTCTCACCACGGGCCGACTTCCAGGCAAAGAAGCCAAAAATACCGGCCACGCTCAGGGCCACTATGGCGACGGCACCAAGGAAGAGGTGCTGGATATATGGAGCGATCGCCCCCAGAAAAGATGCCTCGGTCCAGACTGAGTGACTCACGGCCGCACCCCCGACTTCAGGCTGAGGAGGTAGGCCACCAGGGCCTCCATCTCGGCCTCAGAGAGATAAGCGTAAGGAGGCATGGTCGACCCGGGTACGACCTGGCGCGGGGCCTTGAGGTGCTCGCGGTGCCAATTGGCGTCCGGAATGCGTGAGCCGACGTGCATCAGGTCGGGGCCATTCCGGGTGGAGCCCATCAGGTGCGGTTGATCATTAGCGTAATCGGCCGGCTTGGAGACCGGACCAAGCCCGCGGTCGGCCGCCACCGGGCGGACGTACTGCGAATGACAGTAGATGCAGCCGTTCTGAATATAAACCTGGCGTCCCTTGAGGGCCAGGGCGTCGTACCGGCGGGTCGAGGGCCCGGGCAGGTTCATCACCGGATCGACCAGTGGTAGGATGACGGTGGCCACCAGGCCGAGAGCGAAGGCCAGGAACGATCCGAGCAAAATGGTCCCAAAGTTCAAACGCATTGCCAGTCCTCCTTCAGGCCGAGGCCGGGGCCGGCTTGTTCGAAGCCGCGACGGCCGGCGTAGCGGTCAGGGTTTTATAGACGTTGTAGAGAAGCACGAACTGCCCGGTTCCCATCATCGAGCCGCCAATGGCCCGGGCGATGTTGAAGGGTTCAATCATGGTCACGGTCTTGATGAACGGCACTCCAGCCGCCCAGGAGAAGCCCTGCATGATCCCGGCGGTGGTCATGGCCAGCCAGAAGATAGCGAAGCCGAGGACCGACAGCCAGTAGTGCCAGTTGACCAGGGTCAGGCTGTAGATCTCGCGCCCGGTCATCCGGGGCAGGGCGTGATAGATAAAGGCGGCGCTGATCAGAGTAAAGGCACCAAATGGGGCCAGGTGGGCATGAGCCGGAACCCACTGGGTGAACTTGGCAATCGCGCTGACGCTCATCAAAGACTGCATCGGTCCCTGGAAGCAGGCCATGAAGTAGAAGATGGTCCCGGTAATCAGGTACTTGACCTTGTAGTTCTCCTGCATCAGCGACCAGCGGCCTTCCATAGTGCCGTACATGTTGGTCAACACCGTCCAGACCGGAATAATCATCAGGATGCTTGGGATGATCCCAGACTTCATCAGCCAGATCGGGATCGGTCCGTGGATGATGTGGTGCGGGCCGTTCCAGGGGTAAATCACGGCGATGGTCCAGAAGCCGATCAGCGATAGCTTATGGCTGAACAGCGGGTTGCCGGTCTCCTTGGGCAGCAGGTAGTAAAGCGTGCCCACCCCGACGGTGGTGAACCAGAGGCCGATGATATTATGGCCATAGAACCAGTTGATGTTCTGTAGGTTGGCCCCGGAAAAGTACTGCGGGAAGTTGGCCGCCATCGACCCGATCAGGTAAACCAGCGGCGCCCAGAGCAGCGAGCCGATGTAGTACCAGAGGGTGGAATACATCTCCTGTTCCTGCCGATGATAAACGGTCATGAAAACAGTGTAGATACAAAGCAGAAAAGAGACCGCCACCAGCAGGGGCAGGGGCATGACCAGTTCGGCGTACTTGACCCCGGTCATTCGCCCGGTCGAGATGGTAAACACGGCCAAAACGATAGTCAGGTTGAAGATCCAGCCAGCCAGTTGGGGCAGCCGCTCACTGTAGAGCTTCCGGCCGGTGAGCTTGGGCGTGATAAACAAGATCTGGCTCATCAGCACCATCGTCAGCCAGCCAAAAAGAGTTCCGTTGAAGTGAAGCGGTTTGAGACGACCGAACTGCAGGAAAGGCAACGAGCCGAGCCAGTCAGGGTTGACCGTCTTGATGGTGGCCAGCACGCCTACCAGTCCTGAGATGGCCAGCCAGACCAGGGCTGAAACCATCCAGAGTTTGGCCGCACTGTTTTCCTCTTCCCGTAGCAAAGAACCAATCATGAAACGTCGACACTCCTTTCTAAAATAGCCTCGGGGTGGAGGGACCTAACCGAAAGCGCGTGACAAACGTCACAAGGGAAAGCAGTTAAAGTTAATTGACTTTCTACTTTGCATTGTATACTATTCTTGGACCTTGGGAAAGATTTATTTTTGGGAGATTAAAACAAACGAACCAGCCTTTTGGCTGGTCCATAATCGGGTATTCTGGCTATGTTTGTGAGCTATTCCTTCTTGGCGAAGGTGTCCTTGCCCGAGCATTGCGGGCAGGTCTTGGGTTTACAGCGGCCCTCTTTTTCACTGCCGCAGGTGCTGCATTTCCAGGTTGCCATTGGTTTTCAGCCCCCAGTATCGAAAGAATTTTGTTTATTAATTGGACCCGGAGCGCAATTTTCCTGCTAGAAATGGCCGGTGGCCAAAAATTTTTTCCGGCTAGCCCTCAAGAGCCTTGAAAAGGCTATCGCCGGTATCGAAGGTGCCGGCCTCTTTCAGCTTGTCAACCGTCGCCTGGGCGATGGTGTTGGTGGTCAAAAGATAGATCTTGGTGCCGCAGGGATCTTTATCACCGGCGCGGATGCCATCGAGGTTCTTCTGGACGTGGTCGGCCAGGGAGTTGGCCGCATCGACCAGGAACTTGGTATTAACGTTGTTCTTGCCGACAAGGCCGCGGGCGACCGAAGCGGCGCCGGTTCCTCCGTGCTGGACGAAGGGCACGTAGCGGCCGGTATCCTTGATCACCGTGCTGCCAACGACCTTAAGGCGCTCGACATCGGGTTCGTGAGCCGCCCCGCGCTTGGCGGCATGCTCCATCCCAATCGGGTAGGCGATGCCCTCGGCCTTGGTGTAGTCGAGGAAACAAGAAACCTTGTGGGCGAACTCCTCGAGCTCCTTACCCCGGATCGCTACGTAGTCGATGGCCTGGCCGGTCTGACCGGTGGCGCCGAACTCGGCCTCGATGATGACATCCTGGTTGTTGATCTCAAAGCGCGCAGCGTCGGTGATGTCGCGGGTGACGACGAAGTCAAGCATCGGCGGGAGATGCTCGGTATCGATCATGCCCCAGGCCGGCTCTATAGCGGCGATCACGCCGAGGAAGTCCTGCTTGAAGCCGCGGTATGGGGCGCTGAGCAGGTAGTTTATGTACGCCGTGAGCATCTTCTCGTCGAGGCCGGCTTCGCCCCCGAAGACTGGCTTGGCGAAGTCCAGGGCATGTCTGACGCGGGCCTCGGCCACCCTGGCCTCAACCGAGTTCAGGTCGGCCGTAACCTTGGCGTTGGGGTCGAATTTGGGGACTTTGAAGTGGTCGAGGGAGATGGACATAAACGGCGCGTGGTAGTGGTCAGCGATCGAGTCGATGATGGTCGAGGCCAGCACGGCGCCGTCGATAGTCGGGTTGGAGCAGCAGGTCTCGCGCTGGGCCCCCTCGATCGGCTTGACTGCCTTGTCATCGCTGCCCATCATGTTAATGCAGTTGTAGCTGAGCTGAACGATGATCGGCGAGCCGCTGCCCAAGGACCCGGCTTGGGCGAAGGCCCGGGCGAAGATCTCCATCGGGGAGTTGCCGTTGGCGGCCAAAATAGTCGCCCGCTCGGATTCGGGCTTGAGGTTGCCCTTATCGTCAAATGGAGAATAGTAATCAACGATTTGTTTGAGTTCGCGACCGGTGAGAAGCGCCACTGCTAAACCACTCTCCTATTCAAGGCATTTAGTCTTGGATGTGCTCCGTCGCCCAGCCCAGGTCAAGCTCCTCCAGAGTCTGCCGCCGCGGCACCCCGGTCCGCTCGGTCCAGCCCATCATTTGGTAGAACCGCCCGGTGGCCGCTTCGAGGTCCTCCTCCTTGATCCGGATCCCGGCGACCGGGCCGCTGGCGAAGGCCCGGTGCAGTCGTGGGACGAGCTTGTCGGTCTCGGGCCCGATCCCCTCGCGCAGGTTGTACAGTCGGGTCAGGTTGGCCGCCCGCTCGCCGATCTTCATCAGCTCGAAGAGCGAGCTATCCCAGCCGGTGGCCGCCCGGGTCAGCTCGACCACCTGGTGGGCGGTCCAGGGGACAAAGTAACAGTACACCGCGCAGTTAATAAAGTGGCGCCAGTTGACCATGTACATGACCATCCGGACCTTCTCCGGACCGAGGTCGTCAAAGGGAACCGGCCGGGTAACCCCGAACGGTTCGAGGTCGCCGGCCCGCTTGGTGTACCAGGTGTCGTGGAAGTTGTGGTTGTGATCGGCGCCGGTCGGGGAGACGGCGTAGCCCAGGCCCAGGCCGAATTTGACCCGTGGCTCGTGCATCGGGATCTCCTGGCCTTTGACCTCCATGGCGAACTCTCTGGACTCGGGGCCGATCTTTTCGGAGGCCCGCCTGACCCCCTCGGCCAGCAGGTCGCCCAGGCCCTCGCGGCGGCCGATGCGCTCGATCATTTCCAGCATGGCCTCGGCGTTTCCGAAGCGCAGGTCGAGGCCGCCGGTATCCTCCTTGGTCAACAGCCCGTTCTCATAGCACTCCATGGCGAAGGCGATAGCCACGCCGGTTGAGATGCTGTCCAGGCCCAGGGCGCCCAGGCGCTGGTTGCCGTAGGCGATGGCCTGCAGGTCGTCGACGCCGCAGTTGGAGCCGATCGAGGCGATGGTTTCGTACTCGGGGCCGCCGTAGCGCGGGTCGACCTGGAAGCGGTCGTTCACCGTTACAACCCGCTTGCAGCGGACCATGCAGGCGAAGCATCCGCCCCGGTCGGTTAAAATGGTGTCGCGCATCGCCTGGCCCGAGATCTTCTCGGCGCCCTCGAACTGCCCCTCGCGGAAGTTGCGGGTCGGCAGCCCGCCCCCGGCGTTGAGCGATAGCACGCCGCGGGCCGTTCCAGCGTCGTAGAGCCCTCCGACCAGGTCCATGTACTTCTCGCCCATGAAGCGGGCGATCTCACCCACCTTGGCCGGATCAGCCGTTTCGACCGAGCCGGTGCCCCGGACGGCCACGGCCTTGAGCCGTTTTGAGCCCATCACCGCGCCGAGGCCGCAGCGCCCGGCGAAAGCGGTCAGGTCGTTGTTAATGGCCGCATACCGGACCAAGCGCTCTCCCGCCGGGCCGATCATCGAGACGCGGTAGCGCTTGTCCCCCAGTTCCTCGCGGACCCGGCCCTGGACCTCGAGCAGCTCCCGGCCCCAGAGGCCCGAAGCGTCGCGCAGCTCAACCTGGTCGCCGGTGATGGCCAGATAAACGGGCTTGGGAGAGACCCCTTCGACGATGATGGCGTCCCAACCAGCCCGCTTCAGTTCGGCGCCCCAGAAGCCGCCGGCCTCGGCGTCACCGAAACCCCCGGTCAGTGGAGATTTGGCCCCGACGCTGTGCCGGCCGCTCCCGGCAAACGGCACTCCGGTCAGGGCCCCAGCGGCGTAAATCAGCTTGTTCTTCGGCCCTAGGGGATCAATCCCTGGCTCAACCTCACGCAACAGGTAATAGGCGACCAGGTTGCGGCCGCCAAAATAGGTCCGGTAAAAGGCCGCTTCCGGCCGCTCGACCGTCCAACTTCCCTGGCTCAGGTTGACTCTGAGGATCTTGCCGCAGTATCCTGGCAAAGCTTTACCTCCAACAAGGATGGCCTCATCCCCCGGCCACCGGCGCCACGATCATGACCTGGTCGCCCTGATTCAAAGGGGTGCCGGGCGAGACCTGCCGCCCATTGACGCTGATCAGCCAAACCTCTGGCTCAGGAATGCCGATCAGCCTCAAGGCCCCGCCGGCGGTAGTCCCTCCGGCCACTTTGAGCTCCAGGCGCTCGGCCCGGTCCGGCAAGTAGCGCCTCAGATCAGCGCAAACTCTCAGGCTGATGGCAATCGGCTCCGGTCCCAACCCGGCCTCAGGCCCCTGGCGGCCCCTGGTAGACCAGGTTCTCCTGATCTTCAGGCTGCCCCTGGGGAAAGACCATCCTTAGCAGCAACGGAGTGATCAAGGTGGTGGCCAGGGTCATGATCACCATGATTGAGAAAACCTCGGCGCCGATTACCTTGTTGGCCAGACCGATGCCGGCCAAAATCAGGGCTACCTCGCCCCGCGAGACCATGCCGATACCGACCTGAACCGACTGTTTAAGGTTAAACCCGACCAGCCTTACCCCGAGGCCCGAGCCGATAATCTTGGATAGGATCGAGGCCACGACGATCAGGAGGGTAAACATAACCGATCCTCCCAGTTCACGGGCATTGGCCTCAAGGCCAATGCTGACGAAGAAGATCGGCACGAAAAAGCCGTAGCAAATAACCTTCAGGCGCTCTTCGATGTCGTGCTCGAACTTGGTCGGGCCGTAAAGCACCCCGGCGATGTACGACCCGGTGATGGCCGCCACTCCACCGAGATGCTGGGCGGACCAGGCGTAAATCAGCCCGACGGTGATCGCAAATGCCAGTACCATCTCGCTGCCCGGGAGCTTTTGCATCCATTTCGTCAACCGCTCCAGGACGGCAGCGCCGATAACGATGGCTCCCACAAAGTACAGGACCAGTTTAACCGCGATCCAGAAGATTGCAGCCGCCCCGGCCCCTTCCCCGCCCGCGGCCTGGGCACCATGGAGCGCCACCACCAATGATAAGACGATGATGCCCATGACGTCATCGATCACAGCGGCACCCAGGATGGTTGTGCCTTCCTTGGAGCGAAGCTGGCCCAGTTCCATCAGGGTCTGGGCTGTAATCGAGACACTGGTCGCGGTCAGAATTGTCCCGATGAAGATGCTCTCGAACATAGGGTAACCGAAAGCGAGCGAGATCCCAGTTCCCGCGATGAAGGGCAGGGCCACCCCGCCGGTCGCGCCAGAGAAGGCGGCCAGGCCGACCTTTCTCATCTCCTTAAGATCGGTTTCAAGACCGGCGAGGTACATCAAAAAGATAACCCCAATTTCCGCCAGGTCCTTAATAATCGGAAAGATTCCCGCGCTCCCGGGCGGGGCGGCCAAGGCCGGTATATGTAGCAGGTTGATCGCCGTCGGCCCAAGGAGCAGGCCGACCAAAAGTTCACCAAAAACGGCGGGCTGCCCGATGCGTTTTGAGGCCGCCCCAGCCAGTTTGGAAGCAACAATAATGATCGCCAGCGCCAGCAAAAGCTGCAAAAGGTGGTTCATTCTCAGTATTCCCCCTCTCTTTATCCCCTCAATTCAGCGGGGGAAGCTGGCTCCGAGATAGGCCCAGTCAATGAACGGCCCGGCGTAGAGCCCGATGATCAGGGTGCCGGCGAGGCCCAAGAGCACGGCCAGCTGGAGTCCGGGCTCGGCCCGGACCGGGCTGGCCGTCTCAGGCGCGGGCACGAGGAACATGTTCCGGACCACACCGTAATAATATCCGACCGAGACGGCTGAATTCACGGCCATGGCCAGAGCCAGCCAGAGCAGGTTGTTCTCGATCGCCGAGGCGAAGAGCAGGAACTTGCCGAAAAAGCCAACCGTTGGCGGGATGCCGATCAGCGAGACGAAGAAGAAGGCCAGAGCATAGGCCAGCAGCGGCGCCCGCTGGGACAGCCCTACGTAATCCTTGATCTGGGTGCCTTGCCCCTCAGAATCCAGCGCGATGATGACGGCGAAAACCCCGAGGTTAGTGATGGCGTAGGCCAATACATAGAACATAACGGCTGGCATGGCAGGGCCGCCAACGGCCAGCCCGACCAAGATGTACCCGGCCTGGGCGATCGAGGAGTAAGCCATCATGCGCTTGATGTCGGTTTGCCAGAGCGCGGTCAGGTTCCCGACCAGCATCGAGGCCAGCGAGATCCAGGCAAAGGTTCCGGCCCAGTGCGGCTCGACAGCCGGCAGGCCGATGATGAAGGTCCGGAGAATGGCCGCGAAAACCGCGCCTTTGGGCCCAACGGAGAAAAAGGCGGTGACCGGGGTTGGTGCCCCCTGATAGGTGTCCGGAGCCCAGAAATGGAACGGGGCGGCCGCCGCCTTGAAGCCGAAGCCGGCGATCAAAAAGGCGGTGGCCGCGAGCAGCACTGGCAGGGAGACCTGGTTCGCCTTGATGGCCAGGGAGATGGCATCGAGGTGGGTCGATCCGGTCAGCCCGTAGACCAGCGAGAGGCCGAAGAGCAGGACGGCCGAGGCCAGCACCCCGTTGAGGAAGTATTTGATAGCGCCCTCATTTGACTTGGGATCGTCGCGAAGCAGGCCGGCCAGGGCGTAAGACGAGATCGAGGCGAGTTCCAGGCCGGTGTAGATCAGAAGCAGATCCCGCGAGCCAGCCATCAGAAGCATCCCCAGGGTGGCCAAGAGCAGGAGGGCGAAATATTCGCCCGGCGGGACGTTCTTGGTCGCCAGGTACCGGGTCGACGAAAGCGTGACCAACCCGGCGACGGTCAGAAAGACCGCCCTGAAGAAGTTGGTGAAGTCGTCCAGGGCAATCATCCCGCCCCAGAACTGCCCAGATTGGCCGATAATCGGAATGATCCCGGCAATAGCTCCCAGTACCCCGAGAAAGGCCAGGAAGGCCAGGGCACCCTTGTGCTCCCGCCCCAACCAGAGATCGACCAACAAGATGACGATGGCCGTCGCGGTCAGGATGATCTCTGGAAGCAGAGCCAAGTACTCGACCGGCAAGGATTACAGACCTCCCAGCAGTTTGCTCAGGGCGGTTGCGGCGGGATTGAACAAGTTAAACAACGGACCGGGATAAACCCCGAAGAAGACGATCAAGACCATGAGGGGCGCGAAAATGGCCGCCTCCCGCCCGGTGATGTCGGGAAGGCCCTTCCATTCCTCCATCTCGTTACCCATCAGAACCTGGCGCAGCATGATCAGATGGAAGGCCGCGGTGATGACCAGACCAACACCGGCCACCAGCACCAGCAGCTTGAAGACCGGGTAGGCTCCAACAAAGACGAAGAATTCGGCGATGAAGCCGGCCAGGCCAGGCAGACCCAGGTTGGCGAAGGCGACGAAGGCCAGGGCGGTCGAGATCACCGGCAGGGTGATCCACATCCCGCCGAGGCGGGCCAGCTCGCGGGTGTGAGTCCGGTCGTACATCATGCCGACGCAGAAGAAGAACAGGCCCGAGATCAGCCCGTGCGAGATGTTGACGTACAGGGCACCGCTCAGCGCCTCAGGCGTTCCGGCGGCCAGGCCGAGCAAGAAGTAACCCATATGGTTGACCGAGGAATAGGCCACCATCCTCTTTAGATCTTTCTGGGCCATAGCGGCCAGGGCACCGTAAACGATATTGATCAGGGCCAGCACCAGCAGGGTGGTGGTGAAGGCCTGGGCGGCGGCCGGCAGGGTGGGGTGCGAGATGCGAACCATGGCGTAGGTGCCCATTTTCAGCAAGACGCCGGCCAGGATCATTGAAACCGCGGTCGGGGCCTCAACGTGGGCGTCCGGCAGCCAGGTGTGGAACGGGAAGACCGGCACCTTGATGGCGAAGCCGAAGAACAAGGCCAGGAAGATCCACCACTGAACGGTGGTCGAGATCATGGTCGGAGCCATCTGGGCGATCGACATGATATTGAAGGTCTTGGCCCCGGTTCCGAAGTACAAGGCCAGGATTCCGACCAGCATCACGACTGAGCCGATCAGGGTATAGATGAAAAACTTGATCGCGGCGTACTCGCGGCGGGCACCGCCCCAGATGCCGATCAAGAAGTACATCGGCAGGAGCACAATCTCCCAGAAGACGTAGAACAGAACATAGTCGAGAGCGGCGAAAACGCCCATCATACCAACCTCGAGAAGCATCAGCAGGGCGAAGTACTCCTTGCTGCGATTGGTTATGTTCCAAGAAGCCAGGACGGCCAGGAAGGTCAGCAGGGCGGTCAGAGCCACCAACGGGAAGCTGGCCCCGTCAACCCCGAGATAGTATGACACCTTGAAGGCCGGGATCCAGTCATAGTTTTCCACGAATTTCATCCCAAAAGCGTCGGTCGGGGCCGAACCGTACTGGTTCCACATCATTACGGCCAGCGGGATGGGGAGGAAGGTCACCAGAGCGGCCCAAGTCTTGATGAGCTTGTCCGCTGTGCGGGGAAGAAGAGCGCCGATGATCGACCCCGCCAGAGGAATCATGATGATAAGGCTGAGAAAGGGCAACGTATTGGTGGGCATGTGTCGGGCTTAACCTCCAATCACCTGAAATAGAATAAGGCCTATGACTACCATGACTGCCGTCGTCAACATGTAGGACTGAGCGTAGCCGGTCTGCAGGCGGCGCGATTGGGTTCCCAACCACATTGTAACGGTGGCTGTCCAATTGACGGCCCCATCGACCACCTGCCGGTCGGTCACGCCGGTCACCTCAGCCCAAATCTCACTAAGGTAACCGATCCAATTGACAACGCGATCCACCACATTTTGGTCGAACCAACCGGCAAA
>JBGFRN010000243.1:0-13662 GCA_041695105.1 Bacillota bacterium
GCTCGTGGGTGGTGCCGTGGATGCGGGTATCGGCGACGGTCTTGCACCAGATTTGCACCTGCCGGTTGAGGTCAGTCATATCAGTAAAGCGGGCGCCGGGCCAGAAGTTGCCTTTAGTATACTTTACGCCACTTTCCACCCGACCCTTGGTCTGGGGGCGGTAGGGATGGCAGAGGCGCGGGTCAAAACCAAGTCGACGGGCGAAGTCCAGGAAGGTTTGGTTCCAGATAGGCCGGTCTTCCTCGTCCCGGTCCAGCACCACAACCTTGGTGTTGTCATAAAGGCAGCGCTGGGGGATCCCGCCAAACCAGGCAAAGGCCCCTAAGTGGCAACGAATGAAGGTGGTCACGTCCGCCCGCTGGATGAACTCGACATAGATGGCCCGGGACCAACTCAGTACCATGACGAAAGCCCAGACCAGGCGGGTACTGCCGTCTAGCAGCTGCATCCGGAACCGGCCGAAGTCGACCTGGGCCTGTTCCCCCGGTCGGGTTTCAAAACGCACGGTCACGTCGGGTTGACGCTGCCGGCGGAAGGGTTTAACGTACTCCTTGAGAATCGTATAACTACCGCTGTAGCCCCGTTCCTTTAGCTCCCGAAGCAGGACCACACAGTTGTCCACCCCGTCCGCCAAGCGCCGCTGGACATAATCGTTAAACGGGGCGAGCCTGGATTTCCTTTTGGGACGGGGTTTGGGCTTAGGTACTTCGGGAGAACGCAGGTACTTGCGGACGATGTTGCGCGCCACCCCGAGATCCTGGGCGATACTACGGATTGACCTGCCTTCTCCCGTTAACTCATATAGTTTCTTCACTTTTCCGCCTCCCAGCATTGCTTTGTCACACCCCCGACTCTATTGGCATGGAATCGAGGGTGAAATTCGCTGGGGGGCGGGTCATTTCTTACCCGGCGATATGGGTCATTTTACATCCGGCGCTTACACGGTAGTCGTTCTTGCTTTGGAACCCACCCCACCCAACGCAGTTTCATTTGGTGTTTCTGCTGCATCCGTAGGATTTGGAATACCATCGCGAAGTGTTACGACATTGTTAGATTCCCAGGCAGCAAACTTCATAATGTCCCGAACGTTTTCGTGGGCAGGGTGGGCTTTGGCAAACTAAGGGGGTGCTCGCGTTGGACCCGTACCTAAAGCTTAAGATACTGTTTTATGGTTACTTGTTTCTGTCACTAGGGATGTGTTTATTCAGCATTTTACACAAGCTATCAACCCACCAAATTTTGGGACTAATAAAGTGGCCTTCTATACTTGTTGTATTTCTGACCTTTTGGTGGGGCATGGAATTGCCTTGGTGGTACGGAGTGATTATGGGAAGTATTACTTGGTTTCTTCTACCTAGCTACGTTGGGGGTATTATGGCAGCGGGCGAATTGTCTGGGAAAGCTCTAGCCTCCTTGTGGGAAAAAAACAAAGGACAAAACGAAAAGTCTCAAACAACCAAAGAACCAAAATAGGCTATCACCTTTCGTTTCAAACACCGACGGGGCGGCCGTCAATACCTCGGCTTACCGCCTGCGCCACAAGGACGGCTTCGAGGAGTGGTTTGGCAGCGACGGCAACCTGATCGGCCGGCGCGACCGCTTTGGCAACGAGATCAAGTATTTCTACGAGGCCAACCCGGACGTCCCGGGCAAGAAGCGCCTTGAGATAAATCTCAATGCCTTGAGACGAATTGGAATCGAAGTTTCCGATCCACGATTAGTCGCTAGATCATACAACATGCCAGGTGGAGGGTATGAGATCCTCATACGCGGGCCCGTTCCCCCAGAAGCCTTGCGGAGGGTAAAATGATGGATCACTCACGGTTAAGGGAGGCTTTAGAATTCCTCAATGACCTTTACGAGAATTTACCGAGGGATAAAAGTGGTGAAGAACTACTCAACCAAATTGAATGGAGAATCCGTAGGTATCAAGGTGAAGACCTCAATTACATTCGTGCAGCATTAGGTGCTTGGCTGCACGGGACCGACAGCACAAAGTTTGAGTATGCCGTAGACCTCATTGATCGGTTGGGTGTGGTTGAATACATTCCTGCACTTAAAACAATAAGAAATCAGATAAAGTCCGGACAATCATGCTGGCCATCTTATTGGCTATCGTTCATCGAGGCTGTTCTAAAGAACCTTTATTCCAAATCAGAACAACCCTAAGAGAGGCCTATTTGCTCTGGAGTTCTACTTTAAGCTTAGCGGTTCTTCGACGGCCGGGTTAGCTCAACCTGCCATAGCAGTGGTTGCCAGATCTTGAATGGTATATTACACTCGGCCTGATAGCCCAGCAGGCTTCAGGAGGGTTTAATTTGGCGCGTTTACTGTCAGGCGTGACGGTACTTGATCTGACCCGGCTCTTGCCCGGTCCTTACGCCACTCGGATCCTGTGCGACTTGGGAGCCGAAGTAATCAAGATTGAAGACTGCAGCGCCGGCGACCCGGCCCGGCAGCTCGAACCGGTTTGGTTTGAGTGGCTATCGAGGGGCAAGCGATCAATTAAGCTGGATCTCCGTGGGGCCGGCGGCCGCGAGGCCCTCTTCGAAATGGTGGCCCGGGCCGACGCCCTGGTAGAGGGGTTCCGGCCCGGCGCGCTGGCGCGTTTCGGCTTCGGCCCCGAGGAACTTCGCCAGGTTAACCCGAAGCTGGTAATTGTGTCCTGTACCGGTTACGGCCAGGCCGGCTCATGGTCGCAGCAGGCCGGGCACGACCTCAACTACCTGGCCTGGAGCGGCCTGCTCGATCTGATGCCCCGGGACGGCGCGGTTCCGGTCAACCCGCCCATCCAACTGGCGGATTTGGCCGGGGGGATGTTCAGCGCTCTGAGTGTCTTAATGGGGGTCTTGCGGTCCCGTCAGACGGGCCAGGGCTCTCACCTGGACGTTTCGATGCTTGATGCCCTGGGTCACTTGGGGGGCGTGTACCTGGCATCGGCGGCGAGCCGGGGAAGCCTGAGTCGCCAAGACCTCCCTTTGGCTGGGAGGTTGGCCTGTTACCGGTCCTACCGGGCGGCCGGCGGGCGGGCCGTGGCCCTGGGGGCGCTCGAAGCCAAGTTCTGGTCGGCCTTCTGCCTGGCGATCGACCGGCCTGATCTGGTCAGCCGCCAGCATGAGGCGGATCAGGCCAGCCTGGCAGCCGAGCTTGAGACTATCTTTGCCACCCGGACTCAGGACGAGTGGATCGAACTGGCCCGCCATAAGCCGGACATTTGCCTGGCGCCAGTTCTTAGCCTCGACGAGGCCGCCGGGAGGCTGGGGACAGCTCCCGTTTGCCCGCGAGAAGTATAAGAGCTTCATTGGGTGACCTCCGGTCCTCAAAGCGGGCCGGTCTTTATTTTCCAAGATCGTTGACGTTAACGTAAAGTGCGGGTAGAATTATCGAAAAATAAGGCCTAGGAGCACACGTGAAAAAGTCCTCAATTACAATTTACACCATTTCCGACCTGGCCGAAGAGTTTGGCATTACTCCCCGGACAATAAGATACTACGAGGAAGTAGGGCTCTTGAGCCCCATGCGGCCCCAAGATGTTCAGCTTCGCCTGTATACCCCCAGGGATCGGGTTCGCTTGAAATTAATCATGAGGGGCAAGCGCCTAGGTTTCTCACTGGATGAAATCAAAGAAATGCTCGACCTATACGACGTCGATCCCACTGAAAAGGAGCAGTTGCGCCGGACAATTGAATACGGGGACCGCAAGCTGCGGGAAATCGAGTTGATGATCCGAGACTTGACGGCTATCAAGGAAGAAATATTGGAGTTTCGCCAGCGCTTTATCAAAATTCTTAACGAAGACGGAATTCTTAACGAAGACGGAGAGGGGACCTAGGCTTGTTCGACTTCATGTTGTCCGAACCCCAGAAGGCACTGGGGGAGGAGGTCAGAAGGTTCGCCCGCGAGAGGGTCAGCCGCCAGCTCGTCCTGGACATGGATGCCGAAAAGGTGATTTTTCCCAAGGACTACGTTCAGGCGCTGGCCAGCGAGCGCCTGTTGGGACTTCGTTTCCCAACCGAATTCGGCGGTCGAGGGTTGAATTGGGCCGGTGAGGTGGTGGCCCTGGAGGAGATTGGAGTCCTGGGATCGAGCCTCGCCTGCCTTTATTCCCTGCCCAGCATCGTCGGGGAGGCGATCAACCTCTTTGGCACCCGAGAGCAAAAGGAAAAATATCTCCAGCCGACCCTGGAGGGGAAATTGTTCTGTGCCGAGGCCCTGACCGAGCCCCGGGGCGGCTCGGATTTCTTCGGAGCTACTACGACGGCTCGGCGGGATGGGGACGAATATATCCTCAACGGCCAGAAAAGGTTCATCGTTGGGGCTGAGGGTGCCGACTACTTCTTGGTCTACGCCCGTACCGGCGAGTCCGGGGATCCCCACCGCTCGATCAGCGCCCTCCTGGTCGACCGCGGCCCAGGGGTTGAGGTTGAGCACCTTTACGGGTTGATGGGCACCCGCGGGGGAGGCGCTGGACGCCTGGTATTTAGAGATGCCAGGGTTCCGGCCTCGAACCTGCTCGGGCGCGAGGGCGGGGGTTCAGAGATTTTTTACCAAATGATGATTCCCGAGCGATTAACCAGCGCCTCCGGATCTTTAGGGATGGCCCGGGCGGCGCTGGAAGTAGCGGCCAAATACAGCACCCAGCGTAAGGCCTTCGGCCGGAAAATCAAAGACTTCCAGGCTGTGAGCTTCAAAGTGGCCGGCAGCCTGACCCAGCTCGACGCTGCCCGCGCCCTGGTTTATGCCACCGCCAGGGCGGTTGACAGCGGGGTGGATGGCAGTATGGCCCGGCGGCTGGTCTCGGAGTCGAAGAAATTTGCCACCGATGTCGCCTGGCAGGTGGTCAATCACGCCATGCAAATCATGGGGGGCATCGGCTACACCAATGTTTACCCGATTGAGCGCCTGCTTCGCGACATTCGTCTGATTACCATCTGGACTGGCACTAACGAAGTAATGGATCTGATCATCCAACACGAGTACTATCACCAGATGAAAGCGGGCCCTGCTGGTGGGCGGGGTGCCGGGCGCGACCTCGAGGCCGACGCGCCGAACGCTCATCTCACGGATGAGAAGATTTATGAATGAGCCGGAGCCGGCCGGGGCCAGAAAGGGAGAGAGATCACCAATGAAAATGCTCGAAGGAAAGGTTGCCGTCATCACGGGGGCCGGCCGGGGCATTGGCCGGGCCGCCGCCGAACTGTTCTCCGAACATGGTGCCCAGGTGGTGGTCTGCGATCTGGATGCCGGGCCAGCCCAGGAGACCGCCGAACTGGTGCGCAAGAACGGAACCCAGGCGCTGGTCATCGGCGGGGATATTTGCGATCCAGCCAAACCGGCCGAGATTATGGCCGCCACCGCCCAGCAGTTTGGCCGCCTCGACATTCTGGTTAACAACGCCGGCTACACTGCCGATACCGTCATCCACAAGATGACCGACGCCCAGTTTCAGGCCATGCTCGACATTCATCTGATCGCCCCGTTTCGGCTGATCCGCGAGGCCGCCCCCTTGATGCGCGACCAGGCCAAGAAAGAAATCGCGGCTGGTCAGCGGGTTCAGCGCAAGATTGTCAACGTCACATCTGTTGCCGGCCTGATGGGCAACCCGGGGCAGGCCAACTACTCGGCGGCCAAGGCCGGGCTGGTCGGCCTGACCAAGACCGTCGCCAAGGAGTGGGGCCCGTTTAACATTAACTGCAACGTGGTCGCCTTCGGCCTGATCGAAACCCGTCTTACCCAACCGAAAGAGCGTGGGGATATCGTTCACGGAGCCGCGGCCGGCATTCCCGAAAAGCAGCTTGAATTGCTAAAAAAAATGATTCCCTCGCAGCGGGGAGGAACCCCAAGGGAAGCGGCCTCGGCCATTTTTTATCTCGCCTCGCCGCTTTCCGACTACGTCAACGGTGACGTGATCAAAGCCGACGGGGGCCTGTATACCTAGGGATGGCCTCGGGGGCATATATAGCCCGGTAAGACATAACGAAATTAGGAGGGTGTCAGATGAACAGAATTGGACTACATAGGGTGATGATTTTATTCCTAATCCTGCTGCTGGCCGCCGGATCGGCCTTGGGTGGTTGCGCGGCCCAGACAACGCCCCCGGCCTCCCAGTCGCCTGGCCAGGTCTCGAAGGCACCGCCCCTTAAAATCGGCATCGCCGGGCCGATGGCCTTCGTCATGGGTGATCATATGTGGAAAGGGGCGGAAATGGCGGCCGAAAAAATTAACGCGGCGGGAGGAATCAAGGTAGGCGCCCAGTCCCGGCCAATTCAACTAGTGAAGGTCGACACCAACGAGGTTCTGAACGTTCCTGACGCCTCAAGCGCGGTTGAGCGGGCCATCACTCAGGATAAGATCGATTTCCTGCTGGGCGGCTTCCGCACCGAGGCGGTGCTCGGAATGCAAGATGTGGCCGCCGATTATAAGAAGATCTTCATCGCCACCGGGGTGGGGCATCCGCAACTTACCCAGCGGGTTAAGGACAAATACGACACCTACAAGTACTTTTTCCGCAGCAATCCGATGAATTCCGGCGACATGGCCAAGGCCACCTTCCTGATCTTGAACGAGGTTGCCACGGTGGTCAGGGAGGATCTGGGAATCAAGAAGCCCAAGGTGGCCATCCTGGCCGAAAGCGCCGTTTGGGTGGAACCCCTGATCGCGGCGGCGCAAAAGCAGTTTCCTGGCATGGGACTGGATCTGGCCGGTGTCTGGCGGCCCTCGGCCAACGCCACCGACGTAACGGCCGAGCTGACCGCCATTCGCGGGTCAGGAGCCTCAATTATTTTCACCATCATGTCGGGACCGGTCGGGGGGATTTTCGCCCGGCAGTATGAAGAACTGGAGATTCCGGCCGTCGCCACCGGAATCAACGTCGACGCCCAGGGGGGTAAGTTCTGGAAAACCACCGGCGGCAAGGGCAATTATGTCAGTACGATGAATATCTTCGGCCGCGCGGCCATCACCCCGAAGACTGTTCCCTTCTATGACGAGTTCCAGAAGCGGTACGGGGAGATCCCGGTCTATTCGGCGGCCACCTACGATGCCGTCTTCATTCTGGCTGAGGCCATCGAAAAGGCCGGAGGCATCGATGCCAATGAACTGGTTCCGAAACTAGAGCAGACCGATTTTTCCGCCATTACCGGCCGGCTGGTTTTCACCCCTCAACACGACGTCACCTGGGGCCCGGGATACGTGGTCGGGCTGGGCACTCAGTGGTTGAACGGCGAACTGAAAGTGTTCTGGCCCAACGGCTGGCAGGGTCTGAAGTATGACGGAACCGTCAGGCTGGTCATCCCGCCATGGGTTGTCAAGCACTGGAAAAAATAGAGA
This sequence comes from Bacillota bacterium, assembly GCA_041695105.1. Classification (GTDB taxonomy): domain Bacteria; phylum Bacillota; class Sulfobacillia; order JAMDAP01; family JAJYMS01; genus JBGFRN01. The sequence continues at coordinate 7,330 of JBGFRN010000243.1, forward strand.
GGGGAGTTCGTTTATGAGAGGGTACGGGTCGTATAGAGTTCTCGCCGCCCTGCTAGTGGCGCTGTTGACGTCGAGCCTGGTTTTATCCGGGTGCGGGCAACAGGAGCGGCCACCGGCACCCGCCAAGAAAGCCGCGCCGGTCAAGATCGGGGTGATCGGCCCCATGACCTTCACCCAAGGAAAGCACATGTGGAACGGGGCCATGATGGCGGCCGAGGAGATCAACGGGGCCGGGGGCATCCAGGTTGGCAGCGAGAAGAGGCTGGTTGAAGTTGTCAAAGTTGACAGCAATGAAATCTTGAACGTGCCCGATGCCTCAAGCGCGATGGAGCGCGCCATAACCGTTGACAAAGTTGACTTCCTCGTTGGCGGGTTCAGGACCGAAGCAGTGCTGGGCATGCAGGACGTGGCCATGGAGCACAAAAAGATTTTTCTGAGCGTCGGTGCGGCCCATCCTCAGATTACCCAACGGGTAAAGGACAACTACAGCCGGTATAAGTATTATTTCCGTGTCAATCCCTTTAACTCCACGCATCTCGGCCGCGTCATGTTCCTCCAACTCAAGGACATCGCCGATGTGGTCAGGAAGGAATTGGGCGTGGAAAAACCGCGGGTAGCGGTGGTTGCTGAAAACGCGGTTTGGGCGGATCCGGTCATCGCGGCGGCTGAAAAGCAGATCCCGGCTATGGGTATGGAGTTGGCCGGTGTTTGGCGTCCCTCGGCCAACGCCACGGATGTTACGGCTGAACTAACAGCCGTCCGGGCCGCTAAAGCCCATATTATTTTCGCTGGGCTGGCCGGGCCGGTCGGGGGAGTTTTCGCGCGCCAATGGCAGGAACTTGAGATTCCCGCCGTTACGGCCGGGGTCAATGTGGATGCCCAGGGAGGCCAGTTCTGGAAGACGACGGGCGGCAAGGGCAATTATTTGGCCACCGTTAACTTCATTGGCCGGGTCGCCGCTTCACCCAAGTCGATCCCGTTCTATGACAAGTTCACCGCCACCTACAACGAATTACCCATTTACACCGGAGCCGCTTACGACGCCATTTTAGTCCTGGCGGAGGCAATCAAGAAGGCCGGGACGCTTGATCCGGACGCGCTGGCCAGCGGCCTTGAAAAAACGGATTTTGCGGGGACAGCCGGGCGTATCGTCTTCACCAGCGATCATGATGTCACCTGGGGGCCGGGCTACCTGACCGGTTTGGGCACCCAGTGGCAGGACGGCAAGCTGGTGGTCTTCTGGCCTAATGGTTGGGAAAACATGAAATATGAGGGCACCCAAACCTACACCCTCCCGCCATGGGTCGTCAAGCACTGGAAGCGCTAACGGTTGGGGGCGGCGGGACGCACTCTCGCCGCCTCCAGCATCCACAGGCCTGATTGACCGGCCAGAAAGGCGTTGATAACGGACATGTGGCAGCAAATTCTGGTGAACGGCCTGATCACGGGTGGGAAGTATGCGCTACTGGCCCTGGGTTTTTCGATGATCTTTGGTGTCGCTCGCATCATGAACCTAACGCATACAGCGTATTACATGCTGGCCGCCTACCTCATTTATTATTTTAATCAGTCGCTGGCCCTGCCCCTGCCGGCCGCCTACCTGCTGTCGATCGTCTTGGTGGTCGGCCTTGGCTTGGCCGCTTACCGGCTGCTAGTGGCACCAGTCCGCGAACGGTTTACGGCGGTCCTGATCGTCACGCTGGTATTGGCCATCGTGGCCCAGGAGATCGTCTTGCTCTTGTTCGGCGGGCAGTTCCGCACCCTGCCCAAAGCTATTACCGGAACTACCGCCATCATGGACATTAGACTGACCTACCAACACCTGCTGACACTGGGGGTCGTGTTGGCGGTGCTTTTATGCATTTGGCTGCTCCTTTTTAGGACCAGGCTGGGAATTGCCATCCGGGCCATGGCCATGGACCGTGAGGTCGCCAACCTGATGGGCATGCATGAAAGCCGGATTGCGGACATCACCGTCATTATTTCCGTCGCCCTGGCGGCGATTGCCGGGGCGATGGTGGCTCCCCTGACCATCTTGGAACCAGTGATGTGGATGCACCCGCTGGTGGTGGTAATGGCCGCGGTTATTCTCGGTGGGCTTGGAAGCATCAAAGGGAGCATTGCCGGCGCTTTTATCCTGGCCTTTGCCGAAGTCGCGATGGTTTTCCTGGTACCTCAGGGCGCTTACCTGCGCGGGGCGATCTCTATGGCGGTGATGCTGGCGGTGCTATTGGTCAGGCCGGAAGGGCTTTATGGGATCTTCCTGGAAGGCGAAAGGTAGGTGATATCCTGGTGATTATTTATTTTTTAAAAAAGATTTGGCGTGACTTTCAGGGTGAAATTTTGGCCCTGCCGACCCGGACCATCCTCTTTGTGGCAGGTCTATTTTTGGTTCTGCTGCCGCTGGTCTTTAACGATCCATATCTGCTCAGGATCCTGACCCTGGCTGGCATTTTCGCCGTCTATGCGGCTAGCTGGGATCTGCTGGCGGGTTTTACCGGACAAATCAGCTTCGGCCACGCTATGTTTTTTGGCGTGGCCGCCTACAGCTCGGCCTTGCTAAATCTAAAAATGGGGCTGGCGCCATGGATTTCCATCCCGGCTGGTGCCGGCGCGGCTATTCTGGCCGGGCTTGTGCTGGGGCTGCCGTCGCTCAGGCTCAAAGGCCCTTATTTCAGCCTGGCTTCCTTGGCCGTACCAACTATCATGATGGGGGCGGTTTTCACCTTCACGAAACTGACCGGTGGTGAGATGGGAATCTCCGGCCTGGGCCGTTTGGCTGGCAGCCGGCTCAGCGAATATTACCTAGTCTTGGCAGTTATGTTGATTTCTACGCTGGCGATGTGGAAAATAGCCACTTCCAAGACCGGCCTCATTTTTCAGGCCATTCGTGAGGATGAAATCGTAGTGCGTGCCTCGGGGATCAACACCTCGTTTTACAAACTACTGGCCTTTACCCTGAGCGGCTTGTTCGCCGGTCTGGCCGGCGGGATGTATGCCCACTACATGCGGGTGGTGGGGCCGTCTACCCTGGAATTGATTATGTCGCTGCAGATTGTCGTCTGGACAATATTTGGTGGCATCGCCACCATTTACGGCCCGGTGGTCGGCGTGTTCATCCTTTTCCCGCTGATGGAATACCTGCGGGTCGTCCCCGAGTGGAGGATGCTGATTTTCGCGAGTGTGGTGGTGCTGGTTCTGAGGTTAATGCCGGAGGGAATCAGCAACTGGGTTCAGGATCTGTTGGAGCGCGAGTGCCGCCGGTGCAAGGAACGAAACTCCGTTACCCGAGGCAGGTGCAGGGTCTGTGGAACGGAGCTCCGGCAATCCCCGCCGGCTACCTTCTTAAAAGGGAGTGTCTGAATAGGTGAACCCCTATCTGAACAAGCACTGGCTGTCGGTATACTCGGAAGGGATGAAACCCGCGATTGATATCCCGCAAAAGTCGGTTCCCGAGGTGTTCTTCGAGAATTGCGGCCGGTTTGGCGGCCGGCCGGCCGTCATCTTTTACGGTAAACAGTTGACCTACCAGGAGCTGAAAAAGCAGGTAGAAAGCTTGGCCGCCGCCTTGGCCGGCCTGGGTGTGGGCAAGGGAGACGTGGTGGCCCTATATCTCTTGAACAGCCCACAATATATTATCGCCTATCTGGCTGTGCTGGCGGCTGGCGCGACCGTAACCCCGATCAGTCCGGTGTTTACCAGCCACGAGCTGAAATACCAGCTATTGGATAGCGGGGCCAAAATAATCTTTTGCCAGGATATTCTTTATGACAACCTTGCCAAGACGGGCATTGAAATGAGCCGGGTGATTGTTACTGGTGTTGACGAGTACCTGCCTTTCTTGAGCAGGCTGGTGGGCAAGACCATGCTAGGCAATCTGGCGCGGGAAATGAACCTGCCGGCCCCGGTAATCCCGCGAGATCCGGGGATCCTGAGATTCCAGGACCTGCTGCGCCAGGGCGGCCCGCCTCCACACCCAAAAATTGATCCCATGACTGATTTAGCTTCCATCTCGTATTCGGGCGGCACAACCGGCCCGCCAAAGGGCGTAATGCTGAATCACTACCAGCTCCTTTCGTGTGGGCTGCAGATGCAGGCGTTCTTTCCGTTTCTGGAAACCGGGCGGGAGGTTTTCCCGGCCTACCTGCCCCTGTACCATGCCTACGGCCAGTTGGTGGTGATGATCGGTGGGCTGGTTCACGGCGCCACCCTGATCGTTTTTACCACGCCAGATATTGATAACATCCTTGACTCTATTGAACGGTATGGGGTGACGGCTTTCTTTGGCGTGCCGACCCTATTCGAACACCTAAAGGAATATGACAAAACCAGCCGGGTGAACTGGAAGCGGCTAAAATTAATTGTCAGTGGCGCCGATACGCTGCACGAACGGACGGTCAAGGAATGGGCCCAGCGCACCGGAAGCCAGATCTCGGAAGGCTATGGGCAAACAGAATCCGGCGGGATGTCGATGGCCCACCCGCACCATCGCCCCAAGACCGGCAGCATCGGTGTTCCCGTTACCAACGTCAAGGCCGCCATTATTGATCACGATTCTCATGACCGCTACCTGCCGCCGGGTGAGGTCGGTGAGATCGCGCTGCAGGGACCCAACGTCATGATGGGGTACTGGAAAAAGCCCGAGGCCACGGCTGAGGTCTTCGTTGAAATCGAAGGAGAGCGCTGGCTGCGCACCGGCGACCTCGGCTATATGGATGAGGAGGGCTATTTCCATTTTGTTGACCGCACCAGGGATCTGATTAAGAGCAGGGGCTATTCCATATTTGCCCGCGACGTCGAGGAAGTACTATACCTGCATCCACACGTCAAGGCGGCCGGGGTGATCGGAGTGCCCGACCCGCGGGCGGGGCAGATCGTTAAAGCCAATGTCGTGTTGCAGCCGGAAGCGAGAGGAAAAGTTTCGGAAGAAGACATCATTAAGTTCTGCGAGGAACGTTTGGCCCACTACAAAGTTCCCAAGATTATTGAGTTTAGAGGGGAACTGCCAAAAACCGATGTAGGCAAGGTCTCCCGGCGCGAACTGCGTGATGAGGAGGTCGTCTGATCATGGCTGGCGATTTTCTCGTGGTTGAAGACCTGTCCAAGCGGTTTGGCGGCCTGCATGCCGTTCGTAGCGCTTCGTTCAACGTGGGACGGCACGAGATGGTCGGCCTGATCGGCCCCAACGGCGCGGGCAAGACCACGCTCGTGCGTTTGCTGATGGGCATCCTTAAACCGGATGCCGGCCGGATAAGCTTCAAGGGACAGAACCTGACCGGAAGGAAAACTTGGGAGATAGTCGGCCACGGTATCGCCGCTACCTTTCAGAACGCCCGGCCCTTCGCTCACTTGCCGCTCATCGCCAACGTTATGGTCCCCTGCCTGGGACCGAGGGCTTCCAAGCGCGGGGAATGGGTGAAAAGGGTGGAATCCCGGGCGATGGACGCCCTGGAATTCGCCGGCATCGCCGACCTGGCCCGGGAACCGGCTTCCCGGCTTTCGCAGGGAGACCTGAAGCGGATGGAGGTCGCCCGTGCTATCGCCTGTGACCCGGAACTTCTGATTCTTGACGAACCCTTCGGCGGGCTGAACCCAACCGAGACCGGCCTGATGGCCAAGTCCATCCGGCGGTTGCACAAGGGGGGGAGGTTCGGCCGGCTGCACAGCGAGGGGCCGGCCATGATCATCATCGAACACAAGTTGTCTGAGCTGATGAAGATCGTTGACCGGGTGATTGTCTTGAATTTCGGGGAAATCTTGGCCACCGGCAGCCCGGAGGAGATCATCAGAAATCCCCAGGTGGTGGAAGCCTACATCGGCAAGGAGATAGTCTGATTATGCTCGAGGTCAAGAATCTGTCGGTCAGTTATGATACGGCCACCATCCTCAGCGACGTCAGCTTGCGTGTCTCCGAAAAGGAACTGGTGGGCCTGGTCGGCCCGAACGGCGCCGGCAAGACCACGCTTTTGAGAGCTATTACCGGGCTGGTCAAGTGGGAGAGGGATAACAAAAGGGGCATGCGCCAGGGCAGGATCGCCATTGAAGGTAGCGTTACCTTCATGGGGGAATCCATTGATAATCTTCCACCGCACCTGATCGCCCGCCGGGGACTGGCGCATTGTCCGGAGAGGCGCCGCCCTTTCACCGAGATGACCGTCTATGAGAACCTTCTGGCCGGGGGGTACTTACTCAACGATAAGGCCACATTCAACCGGCTCATCGAAGAGGTCTATGCGCTATTTCCAGTCTTAAAAAGCCGGGCCAAGCAGATTTCGGGAACCATGTCCGGCGGGGAACAGCAGATGCTGGCGATCGGCCGGGCGATGATGTTTC
>JBGFRN010000045.1:0-13468 GCA_041695105.1 Bacillota bacterium
ACAGGTTATTGGCGTAGTATCCGTCGGATTTCTGCTGACTGAGGTCGACAGCATCATCGATCGATACGCTCGAAATGTGGTGCTAGTCTTGTTTATGGGCTTAGCCGTCGGAGTGCCCGGCGCCCTCCTCCTGGCCCGGAGTATTAAGCGAGCCATCCACGGTCTTGAGCCCGAAGAGATCGCCGCCATCACCGAGCACCGCACGGCTATTCTGGGGGCTATCCGTGAGGGCATCATCGCCGTAGACGGCCAGGGAACGGTTGTGGTGGCCAATGAAACGGCCCGGAAACTGGTGTCCGGTCTTGAACCTGGGGTCAAAGTGCGGGACGTTCTGCCTAATTCTCGCTTGCCCGACGTGCTGGCAGCCGGACAGCCCGAGTTCGATCAGCACATGCTTTTGGGTGATATCACCGTGGTGACAAACCGCGTGCCCGTCCGGATCGATGGCAAGGTCAGGGGGGTTGTGGCCTCCTTCCGCGACCAATCTGACCTTGAGCGGCTCTCGCGTGAACTGACTGACACTCGCCGGTACACTGATGACCTCCGGGCCCAAGCCCATGAATTCGCAAATACCCTACAGGCGATTTCAGGCATGCTCCAATTGGGTCAGGTCGACGAAGCCGTAGACTTCATCCAAGAAGAAACTTCTGACTACCGAACCTTGGTCGAGGCCCTTCCGCGCTCGGTGGGGGATCCCGCCGTGGCGGCCCTCCTGCTGGGAAAACGCGCCCGCGCCGAAGAGCTTCACAGCCAGTTCATTATCGATCCGGATTCCCGGCTGGACGGGCCATTGCCCGAATCGACCCTGCTGGTACGCGTGGTAGGAAATTTGGTGGACAACGCCTTGGAGGCCGTCTCCAGGGTCCCGCTGTCTCAAAGGCTGGTGAGGGTTCGCCTGACACAAGAAGCCGAACGAGTCTGTATAGAGGTGGCCGACAGTGGTCCCGGCATCCCGCCGGAGCTTAGAGGTGAAATTTTCCGTGAGGGATTCAGTACCAAGGCTCCGGGGCGCGGCATCGGTCTGGCTTTGGTTAAGCGACTGGTAGAGCGAGCCGGCGGGCAAATCACCGCCGGCATCGCCCCCGAGGGCGGAGCCCTGTTTCGTGTTTTTATTCCCAGTGTTTCTATACCCACAAAAAGGGGGGGCTAGCTTTTGCTCCGGGTGTTGATCGTCGAAGATGACTGCCGGGTAGCCCGCGTGAACAAGGGCTTCGTTGAGCAGGTAGGTGGATTCAGCGTCGCCGGCATCGCCAGTACCGCCGCTGAGGCGCTGCGGCTGCTCGAATCCAACCGGCCTGATCTGGTCATCTTGGACCTCTATCTGCCCGATGCCAGCGGGCTGGATCTGCTCAAGCAGATGCGCTCCGGGGGGAACCCGCCCGACGTGATCGTGGTAACGGCCGCCAAGGAATCGGCTGCCCTGCAGAAGGCGCTCCGCGCCGGCGCTATCGACTATATCTTGAAGCCGTACCGCCTGGAGAGGTTTGCCGGGGCCCTTCGCCGCTACCAGGAGTACCGCAATCAGATCCCAGACGGACCGGAGGTCGAACAGGAAGAGGTTGACCGCCTGCTGGCGCGGCACCCTGTCCCGCCGGCCACGCCCGGGATTCCGCCGAAAGGGATTGACCCTCTGACACTGGAGCGAGTCGTACAGGCCCTCCAGACCCTCAGTTCACCTCAAACCGCAGAGGAGTTCGGCTCCCAGACCGGCCTGAGCCGTACCACGGCCCGGCGCTACCTGGAGTACCTGGTTGAAACCGGCCGGGCCCGCGTCCAGGCAAACTACGGCCACGTGGGACGCCCGGAACGCCGCTACGGCCGCCTGTAACGATAACCTAAACGCCGCCGATCGAGCAGCAACGCCGCCTTCAAGGGCGGCGTTGCTGCTTTTGGCCGGCAACTGCCTCCCGGTGCTCAATATGCCCAAAATACCCAATAAGGTTAAATTAGTTGTTGAACTAGTCGGTTATCCGTACGCTTACGTACAGTTCAGATTTTTCTTGAAGGAGGATTTATTAAAATGAATTGGTTCAAACGACTGGCTTCAGGCATGATCATCGGCCTCAGTCTATTCACGGCAAGCTGTGGCATACCCGGATCTAGCCCGACCCCTGGCTCAAGCACCCCCGTCACCAAGTTCCCGGAAAAACCAATTGAGTTCGTGGCCCCGAGCGGGGCCGGAGGCGGCTGGGACACCACCGCCCGTACCGCGGCCAAGATCTTAAACGACGAAAAAATCGTCACCCAGCCGATCGCTGTTCAGAATAAGCCCGGCGGTGGCGGGGCTGTCGGCCTGGCTTACCTTGTCGACAAGAAGGGAACCGGCTATACGGTCAACGTTTACTCACCACCACTGCTGCTGATTGCGCTCAACGGCCAATCCCAATTTTCGTATAAAAATACCACGCCTCTGGCTCAAGTCATGACCGACTATATCGTTTTTGCCGTAAAAGCAGACTCCAAGTACCAGTCCGCTAAAGAACTGATGGATGCCGTCAAGGCTGATCCCAAGAACCTCAAGGTCGGAGGGGGCTCGGCTCCGGGCAGCATGGACCACCTGGCCTTTGCCAAGGCGGCCAAGGCGGCCGGGGTTGATGTTAAGAAACTTCCATACGTCAGTTTCCAGGGCGGCGGCGAGGCGATGACCAATCTTCTCGGCGGCCACGTCGATGTGATTTCAACCGGGATCGGTGAAACCTTGGAACAGGTTCGGGCCGGCAAGATCCGCCTCCTGGCCGTCACCGCTCCCAAACGTATCAACACCATCAAGGATGTTCCCACGCTGAGAGAGTCTGGAATTGACGCTGATTTTGTCGTCTGGCGCGGTTTTTTCGGCCCCCCTGACATGCCAGCCGATGCCAGGGCTTTTTACGAGGAGTCCTTTGCCAAAATGGTCAAGACCAAGTCTTGGGAGGAGGCGGCCAGCAAGTACGGTTGGATCACCGACTATAAGAACGCGGCAGACTTCACCAAATTCCTGGATGCTCAGAATAGGGATATGGAGTCCCTGCTCGGGGAAATTGGGCTTGTAAAAAAGTAAGGTGATGCTTAAGTGAACCGTGATCAACGCGTAGCCACGGGCTTAGGGCTGTTGGCGGTAGCCTACCTGATCGGAGCCTGGCGCCTGCCCCGTTTTGCTCTCGGAGTCGCCGTAGTTGAGGCCCATGTCTTCCCCCTGGCCCTTGGACTTCTGCTTCTTGGATTGAGCGGGCTGTACTTCTTTCAATCGGCCCGGGCTTCCCGCGCGGCCAAGCCGCTGTTGGAAGGGGTCAATAAACCGCTATTGATCAAGCTGGTCGCCACAACTTTCGTCTATGGGCTGATTCTGGGCCCAGTTGGCTATGTAATCGCCACGGCAGCCTTCCTCATCGCCACGATGTACCTGCTTGGGCGCCGTCCATGGACCGCCATAATCGCCTGGGGCTTAGGGTTCTCCTCCCTCACTTACGCCGTCTTCGTCCATGTCCTTAAGGTACCCCTGGCTCAAGGCATCCTGCCCTTTTAAGGAGGTGATCTAATTCCGTGGACATATTTAATTTCCTGGGGAGCGGATTCGCCACGGCCCTTAGCCCGGTCAACCTGCTCTATTGCCTTATCGGCGCCTTTATGGGAACCGCCATTGGCGTGCTCCCGGGCATCGGGCCGATCAGCGGCGTCGCGATGCTGATTCCTATTACCTTCGGAATGGACCCCACCACCGCCATGATCATGATGACCGGCGTCTATTACGGGGCCATGTACGGAGGGTCAACCACCTCCATATTAATTAACACCCCAGGTGAGAACTCCTCGGTGGTCACCTGCCTGGACGGCTACCAAATGGCCCGCCTGGGCCGGGCCAGTACCGCGCTAGCCGTGGCGGCCATCGGCTCATTCATCGCCGGCACGATCGCCATCGTCCTGCTGATGCTCATGGGACCGGCTCTGGCCAACGTGGCCATCAAGTTCGGGCCTCCGGAATACTTCTCCCTCATGGTTCTTGGCCTTACCGCCGTCGCTTCATTGGGCGAAGGCAACCTGATCAAGGCGCTGATCTCAATGACCTTGGGCCTGATCCTCTCCACGGTTGGCATTGACCTGCAAACCGGAACGGCCAGGTTCACTTTCGGCTCGGGGGACTTGCTGGACGGGATCGCCTTCTTGATTCCCGCCATCGGCCTGTTTGCCCTGGCGGAGGTCTACGAAGCCGCAGGTCGTCCCGAAGAAGAGGTCGAGCGGATAACCTTGCGAGGGAGATTATGGCTGACGAAGCCGGAGTTTAGGCAAGCTCTGCCTTCCATGCTCCGCGGCTCTTTCCTTGGTTTTATTCTCGGTGTTCTCCCTGGAGCCGGCGCTACCATTAGCTCATTCATGTCATATATGGTTGAGAAGCGACTCAGCAAGGCCCCGGAGCGGTTTGGCAAAGGAGCCATTGAAGGGGTGGCCGGCCCCGAGAGCGCCAACAACGGTGCCGCCGGAGGGGCGATGATCCCGCTCTTAACCCTGGGGTTGCCGGGATCCGGCACCACGGCGGTCATGCTGGGCGCGCTGATGATGCTGGGCCTAAAACCCGGGCCCCTGCTGATCCAAGAGAATCCGGGCCTCTTTTGGGGTCTGGTAGCCTCAATGTATATCGGGAACGCTATGCTTCTGGTTCTTAATCTGCCCATGGTCGGGCTTTTTGTCCGGATGCTTGACCTGCCCCGGAACGTTCTACTGCCAATGGTGCTGGCCTTCTCGTTCCTTGGCGTTTGGGCCGGGGGCACTAGTGCGTTTGACGTAGCTATGTTGGCCGTATTTGGCGTACTTGGCTATTGCATGAGGCTTCTTGACTTTCCGGCCGCGCCGCTGCTGCTGGCGCTGGTCCTGGGCGACCTGATGGAGCAGGCGATGCGTCAGTCTCTGACCCTCTCCAACGGCGACCCGGCGGTTTTCATCTCAAGTCCCATTTCTTTCGGGCTGCTCATTCTGGCCTGCGCCTCAATCCTCTACCCGATTCTGAGCCAGCGCCTGCGGGCCAGCGTCTCACCTGGGGGCTAGTCCTTCAGCCGATCTTTCACCGTCCAGAGGTAAGCGGTGGCAATGGCCAGATAAACCAGGGGAACAACAACCCCCATCACGAACCAACCGTCGTAGGCGGTGACCAGCCCGATGATATGGATCGAGCCGTACAGCCACATTCCGGCCATCAAGAGGTAAAGCCAGGCTCCGACCTTGTGGCCGCGCAGTAAATGATAAGCTCCACCGATAGCCGGGAACCACCAAAAGACCTCGGCCGGGATGACAGCCCGGCTCGACGCCCAGGCTGGAGGCCTGGTCGTGCCCGATAGCGCGCCAAGCCAAAATAGGCCGTCAATTAGGACCGCCGCCGCCAGACTGACGGCGATGGCGATCAGCCCGGGGGGAACGCCTGACCAGGGCGGTTTTCTTACCCTCGACCTCACAAATGGTAGTTTGCTCAACAACCGGAAGAACAAACCGCCCCCGGCTAGCCGGGGGCGGTTTGTTGAGCTGATTATTCCTTAAACCGCTCATCCAGGGCTATTAGTCTCGGAAATCCGGATCGTGGAAGGCCAGGCGCTTCAGGTCATGGTTGACGCTCTCCGAGGTGTTGACCGTCCAGGCGGCCGTCTTGATCCCGCAGCGAACCGAGCGCTCCAGGCTCCAGCCGCGGGTCAGGCCGAAGACAACTCCGGAGACAAATGCATCGCCGGCCCCGGTCGTATCGACGACCTCGATCGGGACGACCGGCCAATGGGTGGCCTTTAGGTCGGGACCAGAGGCCACCGCCCCGTTGCCGCCCATGGTGATGACGCAGTTGCGGGGGCCATCCCGGCGCATCGATTCGACGGCGTGGCAGACCTGCTCCACCGAATCGAGCTTGTGGCCAGTGATCATCTCGGCCTCGGCCTGGTTGCAGATGAAGGTATCGAGCCGCCCAAGAAGCTCGCGGTGCTTCAGGATCAGTTCAAGGTTGCCGGGCACCCCGCAGACCGGGATCCGGAGCCGCTCGGCTGAGCCCAAAACCATCTCGGCGATCTCAAGATTAAGGTCGACCTCAAAGACGACGCATTTGGTGTGCCGGAAGACCTCATCGACCTTCAGGCGCAGGTAGCCGGCCATCGGCCCGAGGTCGGGCATCTGCGAAAGCGAAAGGGCGAGGTCACCATCGACGTTGAGCAGGGCCTGCCAGATCCCGATTCCCGACTCACCGGCCAGGACTGTGTGCTCGGTGCGGACGCCGGCTTTGACCAATACCTCGAGGATCTCGCGGCCCTGAGCATTATCGGAGACCGAAGAAACAAACGAGGCGGGGACGCCAAGGTAGCCGAGGTTCTCGGCTACGTTGCGCCCGACCCCCCCATGGCAGAATTCTACCCGGCCAAGGTTGCGGGCACGGTAGTTGAGCGGGGCGAAGGGAAAGCCCTTGACGTCAATAAAGGTTGTCCCGACCACCACGGCGGCCGGGTGCTGGTTCCTGGCGATTGGCATGCTCTGGAGAGGTCCTCCGTTTATTTGGTCAGTTCCAGCCCCTGCCCGGACGGGTAGGGGATCTTAAAGGTCCGCTCCACCAGCCCACCGCCCTCGTTCCAGATTATCCGGAGCGTCAACGTCCGGCCGATCTCGCTTCGAATCTGCTCCTCGGTCTTGTAGCGCGGCACAACGGTGGTGGTGAACTCCTCCCCCTGTCCGGGGTCAAATCTAGTCCTGGCTTCGGCCCGTTCCAGGGCCTGGAGCCTAGTCCAGTCAAAGGAGCCGCTCTTCAGGTAGACCCTGACGTTCCTGGCCCGAACCGGGCCGCGGTTGATCACGGCCGCCTCAAAATTGAAAGCCCCGGCCGGCCGGCCGTGGGGGTCGGGCTGGCTGAAAACGGCCGACTGAGGCCGTACCACCCAGCGAACCGTACCCTGGGGGTAAGCCCGGGCCAGGTCGGGCTCAACCTCGCGCCGGTCATACCAAACCACCAATGCCCCACCTAAGAGCAGAACTGCAGCTAATATCGGCAGTAACTTTCTCATGCTCGTCCCCGGCCCGGCTAAACCCGAACGTGCTGTTTGATCCGTTCGATGGCCTCGCGGATGCGTTCCTCGCTGGTGGTCAAAGCGGCCCGGATATAGCCCTCGCCGTGCTGCCCGTAGCCAGTGCCGGGAACGACCACGACCCCGGCCTTTTCCAGGATCAATTCGGTCAGAGAGGCCGCCGAATAGCCCTGGGGGACGCCAACCCAGAGATAGAAGGTGCCCTTGGGGGGCTCGACCCGGCAGCCGATTGAGCGAAAGCCCTCGACGGCGATGTCGCGGCGCCGGACGTAGATCTCGTTCATCTTCTTGGCAAAGGCGGCCGGGTCGCGGCGTAAGGCCTCGATCCCGGCGTACTGGATAGCGGTAAACTGGCCGGAGTCGGTGTTGGTCTTGATGATACCCAGACCGGCAATCAATTTCTCGTGGCCGATGGCCCAGGCCAGGCGCCACCCGGTCATGTTGAAGGGCTTGGAAAGCGACCAGAACTCAATGGCGACGTCCTTGGCCCCGGGAACCTGAAGGATGCTGGGGGCGACGTAGCCGTCGTAGGTCATCTCGGAGTAGGCCTGGTCGTGGATCAGGCCGATATCGTACTTCTTGCAGAAAGCGACCGCCTTTTCAAAGAAGGCCAGGTCGGCCACGGCCGAGGTCGGGTTGTTCGGGTAGTTGAGGAACATCAGCTTGGCCTTGTGGGCAACGTCCCCGGGGATGGCGTCCAGGTCGGGCAGGAACCGGTTCTCTTCCTTCAGCGGCATGATGTACGGCTGCCCCCCGGCCAGCAGGGTGTGGGTCCGGTAGACCGGGTAGGCCGGATCGGGAACCAAAGTAATGTCGCCGGGATCGACGAAGGCGTAGATGATGTGGGCCAGGCCTTCCTTCGAACCGATCAGGGTCATGACTTCCTTCTTCGGGTCGGCGGTGACGCCGAAGCGCTTCTCATAGTACTCGACGGCCGCCTTGCGGAAATCGAGCGCCCCGTCGTAATCGGGATAGCGGTGGTGCTGGGGCCTTTTGACCTCCTCAATCATCCGCTCGACGACGTAGTCAGGGGTCGGCAGGTCGGGGTCGCCAATGCCGAGCGAGATGATATCGACTCCCCGGGCGGCCACCTCGGCCTTTTTCTTGTCAATCTGGGCGAAAAGGTAGGGCGGGACTTTCTCGATCCTCTTGGCAAATTCCAAAGCTGCTTGTCCTCCTCAGCGATATGTAGGGCGGGGCACCCGCGGCGACCGCGCTGTTAGGCCCTCAGGAAAACCCCGTCGCAGACGAAATTGGCCGGTCCGGTCATGTAGACCCGGTTGCCGGCAGCCCACTCGATCTCCAGCGGCCCTCCCGGCAGGTAGACGGTGGCCTGGCGCCCGGCGCGCCCGGTCAGGGCGGCGGCCACCAGAGTCGCGCAGGCTCCGGTTCCGCAGGCGAGGGTTATGCCCGAGCCCCGCTCCCAGGTGCGCATTCTGATTTCAGACGGGCCCAGAACCTGCGCGAAGTGAACATTGACCCGGCGCGGGAAGTCGGGGTGAGTCTCGATCGGCCCCCCCACCCGTTCCAGATCGACCCCGGCCACGTCGTCGACGAAGACAGTGAAGTGCGGGTTTCCCATTGAAACCGCCGTACCGCTGAACTCTTCGCCGCAGGCCTCAAGCCGGTGGTCGATTACCGGCCCCGGCCCCTGACCGCGAATCGGGATCTGCTCAGGCACCAGGCGGGGCTCGCCCATGTCGACCCGCACGCCATAGACCTGCCCGTCGCGCAGGATGATCTCCGGACGGATCAGACCGGCCCCGGTCTCAACTTCGAAGCAGGTCTTTTTAGTCAGGCCCCGGTCGTAAACGTAGCGCGAGAAACAACGGATGCCGTTGCCGCACATCTCGCCCTCCGAGCCGTCGGCGTTGAACATCCGCATCCTAAAGTCGGCCTTGTCCGAGGGTAGAATCAGGATCAGGCCGTCCGAACCGACGCCGAAATGGCGGTCGGAGACGGCCACGGCCAGTTGGGGGAGGCGTTCTGGGTCGAGCTTCTCATCAAATCCGTTGACGTATATGTAATCGTTGCCCAGGCCCTCCATCTTGGTAAATCGCAAGGCTGTCACCCCCATCTTAATTAGTTTCTCTGATGGAAGGCCAGCCGTCAAGAAATTGGGCACAAGAAATTGGGCACACGGATGTAGGCTCATGAAGGCCGCCGGATCATCCGCGGCACGGTCACCAGGAGGCCGCCCGCTCCGACCCCGGCCCCCACGACCAGCCAATCGGCCGCCGTCATCGAAACGGTACGGAAGACGACCTGCAGCCCGGGCACATAGAGGACGGCCAGCAGCATGATGGTCGAGACGGCCACAGCCGCCACCAAGTAAAGGTTGCCGAAGAGGTTGGTCTCAAGGATCATCCGACGCTCCGACCGGCAATCGAAGGCGTGGACGAGCTGGCAAATTACCAACGCCGCAAAGGCCAGGGTTCTGGCGCGCTCCAGGCCGCTCCCCAGCAGGAGTTCATAAGCGAAGACGGCTACCGTCACCAGCCCGATCACCGTCCCAACGTAGGCTATCCTCAAGCCGAGGCCCCGCGAGAAAACGCTTTCATTCGGGGCACGGGGCGGGCGGCGCATGACGTCTGGGTCGGGTGGGTCAATGCCCAGGGCCATGGCCGGGAGGCTGTCGGTGGCCAGGTTGACCCAAAGAATCTGAATCGGTAACAGCGGCAGCGGCAGCCCGGCCAGCGAGGCCAGGAGCATGGTCAGGACCTCGCCGATGTTGCAGGAAAGCAGAAAGCGAATGAACTTGCGGATGTTGTCGTAGATCCCCCGGCCTTCCTCGACTGCCCGGACGATGGTGGCAAAGTTATCGTCGGCCAGGATCATCGAGCTGGCCTCTTTGGTAACGTCAGTGCCGGTCTTGCCCATGGCCACCCCGATATCGGCTTCTTTCAGGGCCGGTGCGTCGTTGACCCCATCACCGGTCATGGCCGCCACGTGCCCGTTGCGCTTCAGGGCGCGAACGATTCGGAGCTTGTGCTCGGGCGAGACCCGGGCATAGACGGTAACGTTCGGGGCAATTTCGCGCAGCTCGTCGTCGGTCAGCCGTTCCAGATCGGCCCCAGTCAGGCTGCGGCTGCCCTCAGGCAGCAGGCCGAGTTCCCGGGCGATGGCCCGGGCGGTGGCCAAATGGTCACCGGTGATCATGACGGTCATCAGGCCGGCCTGCTTGCATTTCTCGATCGCCCTGATGGCCTCGGGGCGGGGCGGGTCGATCATCCCCATCAGCCCGCAGAAAGTCAGTTCGGTCTCGACCTTATCCGGGCCGTCCTGGTGAGAGAAGGTGGGCAAGTGGCGGAAGGCCACCGCCAGAACCCTCAGCGCCCGGCCGGCCATCTCTTGATTTTTCTCTAAGATTTCATGGCGACGTTCCTCGGTCAGGGGGCGCAGCTTCCCTTCCCGCCACTCCGAGGCGCACAGACCCAGAATGACGTCGGGGGCACCCTTAGAGAAGGCCGTCCACTCCTGCCCACTGGCCGAACCTAGCTGATCGGCCCCGGCCCGGCGGTAGATCACCGTCATTCGGAGGCGCTCGGACTCAAACGGCAGCTCCCCAACCCGCCGGTACTCGCGATCCAGCCCCTGGGGGGTGAATCCACCCTTTTGGGCGGCCACCACCAGGGCACCCTCGCTCGGGTCCCCGCTGATTTCCCAGTCTCCCCGCTTCCCCCGCACCAGCCGGGCGTTGCTCGAAAGCACCGCCGCGCTCAGCAGCCGGGTTAGGTCGGGGTCGGAAGCAGGCGTGATCTCGCGCCCGCCCGCAGCGGCGGGAACGGCCGTTGTGAAGCTCCCGAAGGGGCGGTAGCCCTCCCCGGAGACGTTCAGCAGGCGCCCGCCAAGGTAGACTTGGCGAACGGTCATTTCGTTCTTGGTGAGTGTCCCGGTCTTATCGCTACAGATGACCGTGGCGCAGCCCAGGGTCTCGACCGCCGGAAGCCGCCGGATGATCGCCCGGCCCCTGGCCATGCGCTGGACCCCCAGGGCCAGGGCCACGGTCACGACCGCCGCCAGTCCCTCTGGGATGGCTGCTACGGCCAGGCTGACGCCGGCCAGGAACATGTCGAGGATCAGCTCATCTCGCATAATGCCCAAACCAACTACCACGCCACAGACGGCCAGGCAGACGACGACGATCCAACGGCCGAGGTGGTCGAGGCGCTTCTGGAGCGGGGTCTCCCCCTCCTCGGCTTCCTCGATCAGCCCGGCGATCCGGCCCATCTCGGTCCCCATCCCGGTGGCAGTCACTACGGCCGTCCCTCGACCTCGGGTAACTGTCGTCCCGGCGAAAATAAGATTGCGCCGGTCTCCGGTAGGCAGGTGCTCACCACTGAGGACCTCCGGGCTCTTTCGCACCGGCAGCGACTCCCCGGTCAGGGCGGACTCCTCGGCCTCCAACCCGGACGCCTCGATCAGGCGGCCGTCAGCCGGAACCCGGTCTCCTGATTCCAAAAGCAGCAGGTCTCCGGGCACCAGTTCCCGGGCCGGGATCGTCCGGGGCTCGCCGTCGCGAATGACCCGGGAGGTCGGGGCGGATAGGCGCTTGAGGGCATCGAGTGATTTCTCGGCCCGGTATTCTTGGACAAAGCCCAGCAGCCCGTTCAGGATAATGATCGCCACAATGGCTAAGGCATCGACAACGTGTCCTAAAAAAAATGAAATGGCGGTAGCCCCGAGCAGCACTAGGACCATCGTGTTCTCAAACTGCTGCAACAAAAGCCGGAGGGGGGACTTCTTCTTGGCCTCCGTCAGCCGGTTCTCCCCGTGCCGGGCAAGGCGTCTGGCGGCCTCGGCGGCGGGCAACCCCGAGGACGAGTCGCTCTTCAAAGCCCCGATGACCTCGGACGCCCCTAAGGTATACCAGTTTTCTCGATTAGTTTCGTAGTGATTCAACGCCGCACCCCCAACTTCAGTATGAACCATCCGGGATCCCTCCGTAAATGACTATGGAGCGGAAGGTTGGCCAAATGCCTGGGGAGTATGTTACGCTTAGCCCATGTCGTTTGATGGTCTAATGCTCGCGGCCGTAGTGGCGGAACTCAACCGGGCGGCCCGGCCGGCCCGGGTCAATAAAATCTACCAACCGTCCGACACCGAACTGGTCTTCCACCTCTATGCCCAGGGGAGGGGCCAGAAGCTGGTCGTTTCCTGCCACCCCCGCTACTCCAGGATGCACCTGACGGCGGCCAGCCCCGAGAACCCGCCGGCGCCCCCGCATTTCTGCACCCTGCTGCGCAAGCACCTTGAAGGCTCCCGCCTGACGGGCATTGAGCAGCCGGGCCTGGAACGGCTCTGCCTGCTGCGCTTCGCCTCGGTCGACGAGCTGGGAATGCCGCGCCAGTTGGCGCTGGCCTGCGAGCTGATGGGGCGTTTCAGCAACCTGGTCTTGTTGGAGCGAGCCGCCGGCACCGTAGACGAAACCTGGCGCATCCTGGACGCCGCCCGCCGTTCCTCGCCTGGCGAGAACCCAACCCGCCCGATCCTGCCTGGGCTGAGGTACTTTCCGCCCCCCACCGGGAGTAAGGTTGATCCAATCCTGGAGGGAGACCGGGCCTCCGGGGAACTCCGGCGGCGGTTGGCTGCCGGTCAGGATCGGGCCGAAGCCTGGCGGTTCCTGCAGTCAAACCTCGAGGGAATTGGCGCCTTTTCGGCCCGGGAGGCCCTGTATCGAACCGGTACCGACCCGGCCTCTCCAGCCCCGGAATTGACCCCGCCGATTCTGGACCAGTCGATTGAGATCATCAGGGCCTGGGCCCGCACCTGGTCCGCAACTGACTCCCCGTGCCTGGCCGAGGACGCTGAAGGCTTCGCCGCCTTCGCTCCTTTTTCCCTGACCCACCTGGCAGCGACCGGCCGGGCAGGCCTAAAGCTGACATTCTTTCAAGGTTTGAGCCAGCTTCTTGACCGGGTTTTCGGGCGAATTGAGGCCGAAGAAAAGATCCGCGAATTGCGCTTGCGCCTGTCCAAGGTCGTCCGGACTGAACTGGCCCGGGTTCAGAAGAAGCTTTCCCTGCAGGAAGAACAACTGAAGTCGGCCGGACGCGCCGAAGAATACCGGATTAAGGGTGAACTCCTGCTGGCGAGCCTGCCGCTGGCTGCCCAAGCCCTGAAAGAGGCTCCACCGGGCTCAGGCGAGGTTATGGCCAGGTTGCCGAACTGGTACGACCCTGAGGGCGGTCAAATCGAGGTCTCCCTCGTCAGGCGCCTACCGGCCCAGGATCAGGCCCAGGCCTATTTCAGGCGTTACCAGAAAGCCAAAAAGACCCTGGCCCAGGCCACCCTTCACCGTGACCGGAGCCTGACCGAACTGGCCTACCTGAAGCAGGTCGATGCCTCATTGGAGTCTTGCTCGACCCAGGCCGAATTAAAGGAAACCCGGGAGGAACTGGCTTCCCAGGGGTACGTCTCCAACCGCCAGCTGCCGGTCCCGAGCCGGCCGG
>JBGFRN010000076.1:0-13465 GCA_041695105.1 Bacillota bacterium
GATCCGGGAAAAGGATCTTGGAGCCGGGGAGCTGCTCGAGCTCTGCCGCGCCATACTTAGTGATGCCGCGCCGGCCGGTGGTGCCCCCCTGCTGCTCGTCAACGATCGCCTGGACGTGGCCCTGGCCGCCGGTCTGGACGGGGTGCATCTCGGGGAAAACTCGCTGCCGCCCGAGGCGGCCCGGTACCTGGGTGATCGACTGGCCGCCCATAGTGGGCGGCGGTTCTGGGTTGGGCGGTCGGTTCACTCGAGGGAAGGCGCGCTCCGCGCCGAGGCGGGGGGGGCCGATTACCTGATCTTCGGCCACATTTTTGCCACCGGCTCGAAGGCCGGCCTGCCGCCCCGGGGCTTGGACGAACTTGAGGCTGCGGCCAGCTCGGTCAAAATCCCGGTGCTGGCCATCGGCGGCATCACCCCGGGCAACTGCCGGTCGGCCATTCAGGCCGGGGCCCACGGGATCGCGGTCATGTCTAGAATCATGGCCGCCTCCGACCCCGAGGAGTTGACCAGAATGTATCTTTCGGCCCTCCGCCAGCCCTGAGCCGGTGAAGCCAGGGGTGCGGCCAGACCTAAAGGGGGATTTATCACGGTGAAAGTCACGCTTAATGGGGATGAAAAGGAACTCGGCGAGGGCCTGACCCTGGCCGAGCTGCTCGTCCTGATTGGCCTGGACGGCCGCCGGGTGGCGGTCGAGCTCAACGGCCGGATCCTTGCCCCCGATCAATTCTCTGCCTGCGACCTCCGCGACGGCGACCGCCTGGAGATCGTCCATTTTGTGGGTGGAGGGTAAGCCGCGGCGGGGGTTAGGCCGCAGCGCGGGTTGGACCGCCGGGATTTGGCCGCACTTTATCCTAGTAATTGGAGGTAGCCATGTCTGATTCACTTGTGATCGCCGGCCGCGAATTTAAATCACGCCTGATGGTCGGCACCGGTAAGCACGCCACCAACGCGGTCATGAAAGAGTGCCTGGAGCGCTCCGGGGCCGAGATCGTCACCGTTGCCGTCCGGCGGGTCAACCTGGATAAGCCCCAGGAGAAGTCTTTGCTCGACTACATTGACACTAAGAAATACACGATTCTTCCCAACACCGCCGGGGCCTACACCGTCGAGGAGGCCGTTCGCCTGGCCCGCCTCGGACGGGCGGCCGGGCTATCAGACCTGGTCAAGCTCGAGGTAATCGGCGACCCCGACACCCTGCTCCCGGACCCGGTGGCCACGGTTGAAGCCACCCGAATCCTGGTCGAGGAGGGCTTCATCGTCCTTCCTTATACTACCCAGGATCCGATCGTCGCCCGCCGCCTGGTCGAGGCCGGGGCGGCCACGGTCATGCCGCTCGGCTCGCCGATCGGTTCGGGCCAGGGCTGCCTTGATTTCACCGCCATCAAGATGATCATCGACCGGGTTTCCGTCCCGGTGATTGTCGACGCCGGCCTAGGGGTGCCCTCCGACGCCTCGGCCGCCATGGAGACCGGAGCCGACGCTGTCTTGATCAACACCGCCATCGCCCAGGCCGGGAACCCGCCCCTGATGGCCGAGGCGATGAAGCTGGCGGTCGAAGCCGGCCGGATGGCCTACAAGTCCGGGCGCATCCCCAGGCGGGCCTACGCCTCGCCGTCCAGCCCGACCGAAGGGCTGCCGAAATAGGACCGAGGCCGGAATGGCCTTGACCGGCGCTGAACGAAACCGGCTGGCCGCCGCCAGGGTGCTGGTGGTCGGAGCCGGAGGGCTGGGTTCGCCGGCCGCCATGGCCTTGGCCGCGGCCGGGGTAGGAACCCTGATCCTGTGCGACCCTGACCGGGTCGAGCTCTCCAATCTCCAACGGCAGATCTTGCACGGGGCCGCCTCAATCGGCACCCTCAAGGCCGAATCGGGGGCCCGGCGGCTGGCCGCCCTCCGGCCGGAGTGCCGGGTTGAGGCCGTAGTCGATGGCCTCAACCAAGCTAACGCTGCGGACCTGATCAGCTCCTGCGACCTGGTGGTCGACGGGGTCGATAACGCCCCGACCCGCTACCTGGTCAACGATACCTGCCTCCGCCTGGAAAAGCCGTTCGTCGAGGCCGGCATCCTTCGTTTCGAGGGGCTGCTCCTGCCGGTGGTTCCGGGCGGCGGCCCTTGTTTTCGGTGCGTCTTCCCCGAGGCCCCGCCGGCCGAATGCCTGACTACCTGCAGCCAGGCCGGCATCCTCGGCTCAGTCGCCGGCGTCATTGGCTCCTTGCAGGCCATCGAAGCCCTACGCCTCCTGCTCGGGCGGCCCGGGGGGGCACCCGGCCTGGTGACCTTCGACGCCTTGCGCCCACGGTTCCGCCGCGTGGCCTGGCCCCGCCGCCCCAACTGCCCCTCCTGTGGCAACATTGCCGGGGTATGAGGCCTATTCCCCGAGCCCCTCGCTTCCAGCCATAAGCTCATAAGTGCCGCATAATCGGCCAGGCGCCTGTAGATGGCGTCGGCAATAGCCTCGTTGTAGGTATGTACCGTCCAGTGTCAAGCCCTTCCCTTTCCCTGAGATAAAGCTGGGCTGCCTTCGATACCCTCCCGTTCCACCCTTTCTTTGAAGGCGGGCTCGGCCTGGGAAAGATCAATCACATCGACGGTGAATGGCACGAGGCTCTCTTCCAGGCTCTCGCGAATGGAACTCAGCAACCCAGGCGGCAAGGGATTCAAGGGCAGGATCGCAACATCGATATCTGATGTGGGACAATGACAACAAATGGTCAACAAATGGTCTAGTGTCCAATTACTGATTTGAGTCAAGAACCCAGGTTTGTAGATTGGTGCCCCTGGAGTTTTTTGTTCCACTTTTTTTCATTAATCCTACGATCAGGGCGTCTCCCATCCAATCCATTTGGGAGGTTGGAACATACCGGAGAGATTCCAAAGGTGGACCGTAGTTTTTTACTGCCACTGATCCGGAATCAACAAATCCAATAGTGAGAATCCCATCCTCCGGATCGTTCGGGTTGACAAACATCACAGCAAACCGGTTAGAATTTGACCATGCTGGATTAGCCCCTGTATAAACGTAGCCCATAGGTGCGGAGACTTGATGTTTTTCAAGCGTAATTAAATTGATGATCCAAAGGTCGTTTAATTGACTTGTAGAGTAAGCTAAATATGGCCCGTCTTTCGAAATTGACCTTATTACAATATTCGTTAAGATTTCTTTAGGCTGTTCCCCATTGGTAACTAACCAGACGGTTTCGCCTCCCGAAACAACAATTTGCCCAGTTGGTCCTAGGCCTACAATTCTAAGGGGTCCATATTTGTTTGCATCCATAGCCAAATTACTGGTTGAATCACCAACTGAAATCCTCCAAATGCTCGCACCAAAGGGGCTGTTTCGGTTTGATCCGAAGTAAATGGACCCTTGGTCTTTCGACCAGATAAAGTTACCAACCGCCTGGAACGGCACTCCTTTTGGCCAAGCACCAAAAGACTGTGGAGCCTGAAGTACTTCCCTAAGTGCCCTTGTTTCCAGGTCGTAAATCCACAGGCCGGTGCCCCTCGAGTCGCTAATTGCAATTCTGGAGTCCGAAGGCGATTTAACTGCGGAGCCTCCGCCCAGGAGCGCCTTAGACATTATCAACCGGCCATCTGGTGTACGAAATGCTTTTAGTTTAAGCGTTTCGCCGTCCAAGGTTATTTCATCAGTTACCGCATCCACTTTACTCGGAGTTTGACCCAACATACCCTTAATAGACAGATGGTAAAGCTGCCTTTCTGTGCCTCTGTTAGGACTTTCCGAAACCTGAGGAACTGGAATTGCTTGAGGACCTAATAGCCCGAAAAGGCCCCGATTTACTTTTTCTGCTTTCCGGGATGAAAGTGGTGACGGTAAATTGGTCAAATACGCTCCATTTTGATCAGGGTCTACCGAAATTACTTCCACAGGTTCGTTAGTTATGTGTGTCCATTTTGGTGACACACTCGTTAGAGCGCCTGCAACGAGCGCCATAATTAATACAATTGAAAGGGCTATTACCCAAGTTCGATTAAGGTATGGCACTTGTTATCCCACCCAAAATTGGTAAGCTTCCTTGTAAAATTATAACAGGGCTCGTCTATGATTTAATCATTATTTGTCATTCATTTCATCCTTTGCAAGAAAAACGACAGGACACCCTTGCCTCTGGCTAGCGGTTGGCACTGCCGCCTCCGCAGGGGACTTTCACCCCCGAGTTAGTGCCCATGCCGCGCGCACACAATAAAAGGAGCGCACAAGTACGCTCCCTATAAAAAGCCAGCCTCTTGGTTCCGTTTTTTGTCGCTCAAATTTACCCCATATTACTATGGTTAACAGGCGTCTAAGCCGACTGAACCTCTTCCGGGGGCTGGGCCTGCGGGGCCTGGACCACCTCGCGATAACGACCGACCACGGCGTCCTGAATCATGGCCCGAGTCGTAGCCTTACAGATCGGCCAGCAGGGGCAGAGCGGCCGGACTAGGCCCAAGTTAAGCGGTTAAAGTCCGGCCTTTTTCAGCCCTTGGACCATGGTTTCGTAATTCATGGCCCCCAGTCTTACCTCCCGGATCACGCCCTTGGCGTCGATGAAGAAACTGGTCGGGATAGCCCTGACCCCGTAGCGCCTGGTAGCGGCCCCGGTGGCATCCCTGACGATGGTCAAGCTGCCGAGGTTATTCTCCCGGGCGTAGCCCAGAAGGAGTTCTCCCGATTCCCCGGGATCGGCCCCCAGGGCGATGACATAAGCCTTATCCCTGAAGTCGGCGGCCAACTTGTCCAAGGCCGGCATCTCCTCACGGCAGGGCGGGCACCAGGTAGCCCAAAAGTTGAACAAAACCGGCTTCCCGGCCAGGTCGGCCAGTTTGACCGGCTGACCGGTGGCAACATCGACCCCAAGGAAGTCAGGCGCCCGGAAGCCGACGGCCGGCTTTTCAGCCTGAGTCGCCCCCCCGGAGGAGAACTGATCCTGGTAAACCGCCCAAACCAAGAGCGAGATCAGGACGGCCACGGCGACCACAGAGATCAACCGGCGAGCGTTGGGCAAATTGAACACCTCCGAAGTTCAGCCCCAGAAAACGTAGCTCGAGACGTGGATGAAGTAGTTGAAGTACATCAGCAGTCCGACGACGACCATCAGGAGCCCGCTGGCCAGATTGACGTAGCCCAGGCAGCCCCGAAAGCGGCGGAACAGCGATTGGAAACTGGCGATCGAAAGGGCGGCCAGAAAAAACGGGATAGCCAGGCCGAACGAGTATACGCCCAGCAGCAGTACCCCCTGGCCCAGTCCCCCCGAGGTCCCAGCCAGGGCCAGGATCGAGGCCAGGATCGGACCGACGCAAGGCGACCAGCCGGCGCTGAAGGCCATCCCCAGCAGCAGCGACCGGATTGGGTTCCCGCCTCGTCCGGCCGCGCCTCCGCCCTCAAAACGGTGCTCCCTCACCATGAAACCGAGCCGGATGACGCCCATCAGGCTGAGGCCCATGAAGATGATCAGGACGGCGCTGACCCTCCGGACCACTTCGGAGTGCTGCTGCAAAAAAGATCCGACGGCGCTGGCTCCGGCGCCGAAGGCCATAAAGACGAGGGCAAAACCGAGGATAAAGGCGATCGAGTTGCCCAGCATCTTGGGGCGCAGACGGGAAAGATCGCCGGCCACCAGGTCATCGAGCGAAGCCCCGGCCAGATAGCTCAGGTAGGTCGGAACCAGCGGCAGTACGCACGGCGAGAGAAAAGAAGCCAGACCCGCCAGAAACGCCACCAGCACTCCGATCTCGCCCATGGTCAATCCTCCCTAGGCCAGGATCTTCTAAGCCAGGGTTCTCGGGATGAAGGACATCTCCCTGAAGCTATGCTTGAAGGGCGATTCGCCCAGCCGCCGGACCTTGGCCTTGCCTAACTTGAACGGGTAAGTCTCGGTGATCACGTCCGGCACCGCGTGGACCAGGGCGTTGGCCGGGGACGGGGACCATATGAAGTTGGTGAATAGAACTCCCTGGCGCATTCCGTCTGTCACGATGGCTACCGCCTTGCATCTGCCGCTGGTGGTGCGGATATAGCCCCGCTTCATCTTTTCTGTGAAAGTCCACTCGCTGTCGTCGGTCAGGATGAACCCCTCGTCCTGGACCAAGATGTCATCACTATACAGCTCGACCTCATCGCCGCTCTCGATGCCGCGGGCAGCCGCGTCATCAGGGTGAATTTCGACGAAGTTGTCCGGCCAGCGCTGCATAATGTACGGTTTGCGGGTGTCGTCGAATCCCGACTGCCAGACCTCGTTGATCCGGCCGAGAGTGAGCCAGAGCTCATCGCCTTTGGGGGTGATGCGCTGGTAAAAGTCGCTCCACATATCCCAAGGGCTGCGCTGGAGCAAGGCCTTGCCGCTGTGGGTGTTGAACTCCTTCAGCCACTTGGAATGGATCGTTGGGCCCTCGGGATCGCCCAGCTTGAGATCACCGTCGTGGAGGCGTTTGGTGCCCACCAGATTGCCCCCTTCCAATCGGATAGGGGTCTGGATCCCGGTCGTTCCCAGTTTTCGCAGGACTTCGTGGGCCTTCTCACCGTCTTGCTTGGCCTTGTATACCAGGGGGAAATAATCGAGAATCCCGCCCCGGCTGAAGCGCGCGGCCTCTTCGAAGACTTCGTTGGAGTCCTTCCACTTGAAGCCGTCGAAGCCCATCCTTTGGCCAAACTGACCGATGGCCCACCAGTCGGGCTGCGCTTCGCCCGGGGGATCCATGAACTTGCTGTACAGACGCAGGCGGCGCTCCCCGTTGCAGCGGGCGAAGTCGACCTCACCCCAGGTGGCGGCGGGAAGGACAATATCGGCGAACTCACTGCCCACCGGTTCGATGAGGTAGATATCCGAGTCCACCAACATCATGCCGCCTTGGTCGACCCGGGCGATGAGCTGCTTGATGGCCTCATCCTTGTTCCGGCTGGTCACCTGAATCGGGTGCCGGCTGGTCTGGCGGCGAAAGGCGGCGGCCAGGTCCTCGGAGGCGGCCATGGCCTGGGTCCAGGTGGTGCCGATCACCCAGGCAAAGCGGGCGTTTCCTTGCTGGACCCACTTGTCAAGGTTGAGCCAGGAGCGGCGACGACCGGGGAGTTTCTGGGGGGACTTGCCGATCGGGTAGCCGGCGGCACCGATCCAGCCGCGCTGGTGCCCTCCTCCACGGCCGACCACGCGGCCGGGCCGGTTGCCGGCCCCGCAGATCAGAGCCAGGCTGGCAATCGAGAGGGTATTCAGGTAGTTGTTAGACCAGTAGTTACCCTTTTCGAAGTTGAAAGAGGCCTTGGGACGAGTGCCGTCCGCCTTGGGCTTGGCCAGCATCTCAGCCGCCTGGATGATCTTTTCCTTCGGCACTCCGGTGATCTTCTCGGCGTTGGCCAGCTCGGCCTCCTTCTGCGACCTGATCCATTTTTTATAGTCCTCTGGGTTGGACATGACCTTCCCCCAAGTGGTGCGCCACTGCCAGGGTGTCTCGCGCCAGCCGCGGCCGAACCCCTGGTCGACCTCCCAGGTGTTGGCAACCCACTTCTTGAGGAACTCCTGGTCCTCCCATCCGTTCTCCAGGATCACCCGGGCGATGGCCATATGCAGGACGGCGTCCGAGCCCGGGATGACCTGGAGCCACAGGCCGCCTTTGGCCTCGCCGTAGGCCACGCCGGTCGACTTGCGCGGGTTGGCGAAGATCAGCTTCTGCCCACTCATCATGTAATTCGTGAACATGGTCGTCTTGGTCTCGTACGGGTCGGTACCGCTGATGAAGATAACATCGGCTTCTTTCCAATCGTCGTACGAGGCGGCGAAGGTGATCAGCCCGGCGTCATCGACACCGGCCGTGTCGTTGCTCATTGAGGGCTTGTCGTGCTGGGAGAAGGCGGGGGTGCCGATGGCCTCAAAGGCCAGCTTGGTAATGGCGTAAGTGTTTTCAAAGTACTGGTATGAATAGGTCTTCATGGCCCAGGCCGACTCGCCGTACTTTTTCAGCACGTGCTGGGAGACGGCGGCCATAATCTCGATCGCGTCAGCCCAGGAGACGCGCTCGAGCCGCCCGTTGACCCTGAGCTGTGGATATTTCAGCCGGTCTTCGGTTGGGGTCCCCGGGGCGTAGCATTTCTTGGCCAGGGTGCCGCCGCGGATGCTGTGGTTGCCGCCGGCGTTAACGACCTCGGCCTTGGCGTCCGGCAGGACCAGCACGTGGTGAGGCTTGCCGTCGACCGTAATCAGATTGTGCTGGTTGGGGGTGGGCGCCAGGCCGCCGATTCCTACCGGAGCTGGAAAATCAACGCCTAGGGCGTTTTGGTGTTTCTTGACGCCCCCCGGTCTGCCTTCCGGCCAGACGTAGACCTTGTAGCCGCAGGCCACGATGCAGTGATCGCAGGCTGTGGTGTAGACCTTGGCGTCAGTGGGCGGGAGAGGGACCCTGTCCTGGGGGACATATTTTTCTTGTTTAGGCATTTAGGCTCACCTCCGTTCAGGACTTTTTGGCCGGGTATTGGATCAGGTTGTTGGCGGTTCCAAACATCAGGCCTACCATGGCCACGGCGTAAATATCATCGCCCTCGACTGTCAGGATTACTTGGGGCAGGGACTCGGTGGCCTGACCGGCCACCACGATGCCGTGGCGGGTAAGGTCGAAGGTGGTCAGGTGCATCGGGCAGGGGCCCAGGGCCTTGTACTGGCCGTTGTACGACTTGACCATGGGGCCGCCGGTATGGGTGCAGAGGGTGCTGAAAGCGACGATGTCATTGCTGGGGCCCACCCCGCCGCCGGCCGGCCGGCCGAGCTTGACCAGAAGGCAGCGAGAGTAGTCGTCATCGAAGGGATAGCGGATTTCAACCGGCTGGTCGGTCTTCAGAGCATTGACCGTCCCGACCTTTTTCCTGGGGTATTCCTTGACCTCCACCGGCTGTTCCTGGGCCAGGGCCGGCTTGGCGAAAACGCTTCCCAGGGTGACGGCAGCGGCAGCGCCGGCGGCGGCCAGCAGGAAGCTGCGCCGGGACACGCACCAACGGCCGTCCGTATTTTCATGAGCCTGACTTTCGTGGCTGTGACTGTTGCTCACGGTCTCACCTCCCACCGGGATTGGGGATTCCCGGGGCGTATTCTGGCAGCTTTAGCGGCTCGACCAGCACCGGATCGCCGCTGAGGCTGAGCAGGAACTCCACGAGGGCTTTCTTTTCGCCCTCAGACAGCTTCAAGGCCTTCAGGCGCGGGTCTTTGTTATGGACATCGCCGCCGCCCTGATTGTAGAACTCGACTACTTCCTCCAAGGTCTTAAAGACGCCGTTGTGCATGTAGGGGGCGGTATATTTCAGGTCGCGAAGCGATGGCACCCGGAACTTGTTCCGGTCTTCATCGCGTTTGGTGGTGTAATACAGGCCCAGGTCACGGTCGGCCTTGCGGTATTCAGCCTCGCTCACGCCGCGGGAAAAGTGCTGAAAGCGCAGCGCGATCTGGCGCTCGACGTCAGTCTTGAATTCGTCGCTTTCGGGCACCCCGATGGCGGCGAATCCCTGGTTGGAGAAGAGCGCTCCGCTGTGACACCCGACGCACTGGGCCTTACCGGCGAACAGAGCCAGGCCTTCCTTAGCTTTGCTGCTCAGGGCCGACTGGTCGCCCTGGGCGTAGTTGTCGAAGGGAACATTCTTGGAGACTATGGTGCGCTTAAAGGCGGCGACCGCTTTCAGGACATTAGCGTAAATTGGCGGTCCGCCGAACACCTTCTGGAAGCGCTCGACGTATTCCGGAACTTGACGCAGCCGCTCTTCGGCCAGATGGGGATCCAGGTTTCCGGCTAGATTGCCAGTGAAGGCGGCGTCGGCTTGCCTTTCCAGGCTGGAGACCTCCCCGGCCCAGAAGAGCTTGGTGTAATAGGCCGAGTTCAGTATCGTCTGGGAGTTGCGCCAGTGCTTGGTGCCGGGGTAACCGCGGGAGATGGCGTTGCCGTCGCCCCAGCCCTGGCTGGGCAGGTGGCAGGCGGAGCACGGGGTGCTGAGGTCGCCCGAGAGACGCCCGTCGAAGAAAAGCAGTTTGCCCAGCTCAACCTTTTCGGGAGTCATCGGATTATCGGCTGGAACCGGCACCGGCGGTAGCGGACCCAGGCCCAGGGCCTTGATATCCGGGGTTCGGCTCGCGCAGGAGGACAGAAGCACGACGCCGAGGAACAGCGCCGCCAAGCCGAGCGCCAAGCGCCTCCGTTTCAATAGATCCTTCACGACAAGATCCCTCACGACGTTCCCTCCTCTCAGTTCTTACCGAGTTCCCGGAGCTGGTACTGCAGCGCCGGCGGCGGCTTGATCTCCGGTTCCTTCCCGCTCAGGGCGTTCAAGAAAGCAACCAGGTTTTTCTTTTCCTCAGTAGTTAGGCCCAGGGGCCGGAGGAGGCCGCTTTGGCCGGGGGCGCCGCCGCCTCCCTGGTTGTAGAATTCAACCACGTCGTCCAGCGTCTTGAGGGCTCCGTTATGCATATAGGGTGCCGTCTTGGCCACCTCGCGGAGTGAGGGTGTACGGAACTTGCCCCGATCCTCGTTCTCTTGGGTAATTACGAACAGCCCGGGGTCGTCGGCCGTATTAGCGTAGTTGGGGACGCCGTGGGTGCGGAGGAACTTGCGCAGGGTGATCAGGCGCAGGGGGTCGTTCAGGATCTCGGGATTGGCCGGCACCCCCAGATTGTGAAACTTGCCGTCGGTCAGGTTGGTTCCCGAGTGGCACTGGGCGCAGCCGGCCTTTCCCTTGAACAAGTCGTAACCGGCCCGGGCCTCGGGTCCCAGAGCCGTGTTATCGCCCTTCAAGAACTTGTCCAGGGCGTTGTCTCCAGTCTTGAGGGTTCTAACAAAAGCACTGACGGCCCCCAGAAAGCGGCCGAGGGTGGGCTCCCCGCCGTAAGCGGCCTGGAAGAAAGCTTCATACTCGGGCACCTGGCGCAGGCGTTCGATCACCAGGCGGCCATCGGCCATCAGCCAGTGGCTTTCGGTGACGAAATCGCGGACCAGGCTGTCCATGTCGGAACTGGTGAATCGTCCGTCCCAGTTCAACTTCTGGTAGTTTACAGCGGCGTTCAGGAGCGTGGGCGTGTTGCGAAAGTACTTGGTGCCGGGGTACCCGGCCGACAGGGCCTCGCCGTCGGTCCAAGCTTTCGAAGGCACGTGACAGGTGGCGCAGCTCAGGGCGCGGTCGCCGGACAGGCGGGTGTCGAAAAAGAGCAGCTTGCCCAGTTCGACTTTGGCCTGGTTGGCATCCGCCGGTGGGCTGACGGCCAGGGCTCTGGCTTCCGGGGCTTTTGGCCCCGCGGCCGGCTGCTGCGGCGTTTTGGATGAACACCCAAGGGTCGCCAGCAAGGCAGCTGCCGTCAGGGTCCCGACCAACAGCTTCCATGACGGTGTGCGCAATGAAATCCCCCCTTCTGATGTGGTTGTTAAGCATGTTACCACGATCACATGAACGGGGAAGAAAATCTTGATTAACCGAGAATTAAAATTTGCAGAGTATGCCAAACGAGAAACAGGAGGCTCAAACGGCCTCCTGTTCAATGGTTTGCGGAATACTGGTTATTTAGGTCTATTGTTGTTCCACATGACCTACCCTAAAATTAGTGTTAAACAGAGATTACTAAAGAAAAAGTTTAAACTCCGGGTCAGGAGGGGGGTTGCCCATGAGGGGCCAGAAGATTCTAGTGGTGGATGACGATCAGCTCGCCCTGGAGACCGTGGCCGGATGCCTGGAGGACGAAGGGTACCACGTGATAACCTATGACCAGGGTCGGGGCGCCTTCGACCTGATTGCAGCTGAGCGGCCCGATCTGGTGATACTTGACGTAGTGCTGCCCTTCATTGACGGCCTGGAGATTTGCCGTGCGGTACGTGAACAGCTCGGGATTCCCATCTTGATGCTTTCCGCCCGGAGCGATGAATTCGATAAAGTGCTGGGACTGCGGGTGGGGGCCGATGACTACCTGGCGAAGCCGTTCGGCACCTCAGAACTGGTGGCTCGGGTCCAGGCGATCCTGCGCCGGATGGAGGACCTGGAGCGCCGGTCAGCCGGGGTCGAGGCCGGCGATGACCCAGCCATCCGGGTTGGCGATCTGGAGATCGACCCGGGCACTCGCGCCGTCAAGGTCAGGGGGTACGCCGTAGATTTACGGTGCAAAGAGTTCGACCTGCTGTATTTCTTGGCCAGGCACCCCAGGCAGGTTTTCTCGCCGGCCCAGCTTTACGAGCGGATTTGGGGAACTGCCTTCGGCGACGTTGGGACCGTCGCGGTCCACATCAAGCGCCTGCGCGACAAAATTGAACGAGACCCATCTCATCCGGCCCTCCTCAAGAACATCCGCGGCGCCGGCTACAAACTCGAGGCAAGCAAATGAAGGATTGGCCGGCAAGCCTGCCCCGGGCCTTGGTACACGACGCCCGGGCCTCCCTGCATAACCTCAGCCTGGCTCTTGAGATGGCCCTGAAACACCTGCCGGCCTCCGGTGCTGACCGAGCCCGTCGCTACTTGCGGTTAGCCGCCGACGAGACCGCCGTCTTGGACCGGCTGGTGGAGCAGCTTGGCCTCCTGTTGCGCTTGGAGGCCGGAGAAACCCTCCCGCCGGACCGGCTGTTGGCCGCCCTTGAGGCCGGACTTAGGGAGTTCGCCGCAGTAAGCGGCGCCGAGATAAGCCTGGTCGGGCAAATGGCGCTGGTAATAGCCCCCCCTGACTGGGCACCCACCTTATCCGCCGCTGTTGCGCCGGGCTGGCCAGACCCGGATGGCACCGGGACGCCGGGCCGCACCCTGATTGGGCCTGCCTTGGCGGTTCGGGCCTGTCGGGCCCTTGGCGGTTCGGTCTCGCTGGAGAGCGCCCGGCTCGAGCTCGAATGGTAAGCATCTGGGTCAGGGCAGCAGGTTTTTGACAACGCTCTTGAGGCATCTGATGGTAAACGGTTTTTGGAGGAAACCGTCCGCACCGGCGGCCATGGCTTGAGCCTCACCCTCGGCTGAACTGAGAGCGGTCAGAAGCACGACCTTGCAGTGCGTCGTCTCAGGAGCGGCTCTTAGCCGCCTAGTCACTTCGAAGCCGTCAAGGCCGGGCATCATCACGTCCAACAGGATAGCATCCGGCTGATAGGCTATGGCGGCGGTGACGGCGCCTTCGCCGTTCGTGGCGGTCGTCGTTTCAAACCCGAGAACCTCCAATGTGTCAACCAATAACTCCAAAGTCATCGGATCATCGTCAACCACCAAGATCTTGGCCATCTCGAACTGCCTCCTTTGCGGCTGCCGCCGGCAGTGTAAACCAGAAACAGCTTCCTTGCTCCGGAGCGCTCTCTAGTCCCAATCGCCCGCCCATCAGCTCCACCAGCCGGCGACTGAGGGGCAGCCCCAGGCCGGTGCCGCCATATTGTCTTGATAGCCCCTGCTGGCCCTGCTCAAAATCCATAAAGATTCTCTCCCGGTCCTCGGGTCTCACCCCTGTCCCGGTGTCGGTGACACTAATGCGCCAGTGGTCGGACTGGTTGGCAA
>JBGFRN010000238.1:0-13241 GCA_041695105.1 Bacillota bacterium
AAAAAAAGATCGCTTGTTTTCTGGTACTAGCCCTGAAGACATTGCTCAGGGCCTAGTTCGATTTTACCGAAACTGGCTTAAACAGGGCTGGACGCCAAACGAGGAGAGGCAGTACGTTATCGATCACTTTTCAGAAGACAAAATACTGCCTCTGATTATGCAGGATTATTTGCCCTAATCAATTCAGATCTATGGAGTTTATGTTGGGAAATGGAAATTAAAAATGAGTAAGAAAACCATATTAGTTCTATGTGATTTTTTTCTTCCAGGCTTTAAGGCTGGCGGCCCGATTCGAACCTTGGCAAATATGGTTGAATTATTGAGTGATACCTTTATTTTTAAGATTATTACTCTTGATCGTGATTGCGGAGATAAAACTCCCTATCCTGAAATCTTGCGCGGCGTATGGAATAAATGTGGAAAAGCCCAAGTATATTATTTGACGCCAAGTAATGTTTTGCGAGACTTACAAAAAATTATTTCAATCACTCACCATGATCTCTTATATTTAAACAGTTTTTTTTCACCCAAATTCACGATTAACCCATTGATTCTTCGTTCCTTGAAGCTTATTCCACAGACACCGGTTGTCTTAGCCCCGCGGGGGGAATTTTCTCAGGGAGCGCTA
Source organism: Bacillota bacterium (assembly GCA_041695105.1). GTDB lineage: Bacteria > Bacillota > Sulfobacillia > JAMDAP01 > JAJYMS01 > JBGFRN01. Next base: position 629 of record JBGFRN010000238.1, read on the forward strand.
ACTATTAAGAAATATAAAAAAAATCTTTATATCAAGCTTTCCAAGTTTTTTCGAATCTACAAAAATGTGATATGGCAGGCCTCGAGTATTCACGAAAAAGAAGATATAATTCGAAGTTATCAGTTAATAGGCAAAGATCAATTAAAGAGTTCAATTATAGTTGCCCCTGATTTAACTCCAATGGTAGTAGATATTAAATATGAAAAACAAAAGAAAGATAAAGGCCGAATTAATATATGTTTCATTTCCAGAATCTCATCTAAAAAAAATCTTGAAAACGCTTTAAAAATGCTAGAAAGTATAAAAGGAGAAATATTTTTTAATATCTATGGTCCTATAGAAGATCAAAATTATTGGCAGTGCTGTAGAGAAATAATAAATAATCTTTCATCAAATATTATTGTTAAATATCATGGTGCAGTAAATCATGACAAGATTTTTGAAATCCTAGCCCAACATGATCTTTTTCTTTTTCCAACATATGGTGAGAATTTTGGACATGTTATCCTAGAGGCATTTCTTGCAGGTTGTCCAGTGTTAATTAGCGACCAGACCCCCTGGAGAGGGCTTGAAGAAGAAGCTGCAGGATGGGATTTGCCCTTAAGTCAACCGGATAGATTTCGAGAAATTTTGTGTCGGTGTGTCGAAATGGATGCCGATGAAATGGGTAAGTGGAGTTCAGGTGCAAGGTCGTACGGGTTGAAATATTCATCTAACCCGGAGCTTGTTAATAGCAATCGTGAATTATTCCTAAAAGTCTTGTCTGGCATATCGAAGCAGTGATATTAAGACAATTGCAATGCAAGGGAGATCAAACCTAAGTGCGCAGACTATTGGACTTTTTAATTCTGATCATTACTTTGGATAAAACGACATCGGAACTTGTCAACGACTTGAGACACAGGGACGCTGGGGTTAGCCCAACATTTGGCGCTCGGTTTCTGGGTCAGGACGATTAATCCATGCGGCTGCTGGGGGGAGCGCTGGGGTAGGAGGTTTGCGGACAAACCGTTCCGGGTGGGATTCGTAGGCTGCTTTAAGTACCGTAGCTCGCCTGTGGATTACCTGTTCGGCTTGCCCGTAGTGAACGACTTCTGGAGCAAGCAAAGCGATTCCCGAATGGTAGTGGTGCCGGTTGTACCAGCGAAAGAACCTACGGCAGAACAGCCGTGCGTCCTCTAAGGATCCAAAGCGGTCCGGAAAGTCGGGCCGGTATTTCAGTGTCTTGAACTGTGCTTCCGAGTAGGGGTTGTCGTTACTACAGTGCGGTCGGCTGTGGGTCTTGGTTATACCCATATCCCCCAGGAGTAGGGCGACCGACTTGGACCGCATGGACGAGCCACGATCGGCATGGATCGTAAGTCGCCCGGGCTGCACTTGCTGCTTTTGGATCGTCTCTGCTATTAGGCGCTGCGCTAGAGTGGCGGATTCCCGGTTGGCCACCATCCACCCGACAACGTAGCGGCTGAAGATATCCATGATCACGTACAGGCTGTAATGCTGCCATTTGGCGGGCCCATGCAACTTGGTGATGTCCCAAGACCAGACCTGATTAGGCCCAGTTGCCAGTAGCTCTGGCTTTGTGTAAGCTGGGTGCCGCGCTTGTCGGCGACGCTCCCGCACCTCGTTGGCCTCCGCCAGGATTCGGTACATGGTCCGAATTGAGCAAAGGTATGTCCCTTCGTCCAGCAAAGACGCATACACTTCCGCCGGCGCCTTGTCCATAAAACGCCTCTCATGTAGAACCCGAAGAATACGCTTTCGCTCACCGGTGGTCAACGAGCGGGCTGGCTTGGGGCGTGGCGGTGGAGTTGCTGTCGACCGGGATCGATGGCGATACAGAGTGGCACGGGAAACGCCCAGGGCGATGCAGGCCGCCTTGACACCCACCCTTTTTCCTAGTTCCACCGCCGCCGCAACTAGTCGGTCTCTTCGTTCTCTGGCGGATTCAGCGGAATCTCCAGGATCTCGGAGATTTTTTTTTGTATCTCAATCACCGCCTCGGCCTGCTTGAGTCGCTTCTGAAGTTCAGCCTTTTCACGCTCCAACTGGGCCACCCGCTCTGCCAAAGGATTCGGCTCTTGTGGCTTAGGTCCGGGACGCTGAGGTTCGAGCCACTTTTGCATGGCGCGATCCCGCTGTTTTCGCCACTCGGTAATGTGTGAGGCATAGAGCCCCTCCCGCCGGAAACGCTCCCACATCTCCATGTCGCATATTGTCTACTTGATGCAAGATTTGGGCCTTGTACTCTTTCGTGAAGCGCCTAGATATAGGCCGATCGTTTACTTCAGGGTTGGGCACCCTTCCACTGGCTAGCTGCAGTGGCCTTACATTATCATGCGGGGGCAGGTTCATCTGCTTTTCAAGTGCCATAGACACGTTCTCACCTTCCTCCGCCCATTTGTACAGTTAATTCAATACAAGCACTTGTCTCACCTATATTGACACAGAGGGCATCGACGTATTAAAGTAGACGATAAAAAAGTCATATTAGTCAATTTGGGTTCCGGGTTGACGGTTGCCGATAATTGGATTCATTTGGACGCAAGTTTAAATGCACTTTTTGCGGGATGGCCTAAGTTTCTATTAAGGTTGCTTTACCGATTTTCCGGGTCAAATCAATGGTACTCCGAAAAAGAGTATGTAGATAAATTGTCAAATCAAAAATTCATTCATCATTCCCTGGGCTATGGAATACCTTTCGAAGATAACTCGGTCGATTTTATATATTCATCACACTTTATTGAACATCTTTATAAAAGTGAGACCCAAAAGATTCTGGTAGAAGCTTATCGTGTGCTAAAAAAGGGTGGACGCATTAGAATTACTGTACCTAATCTAGAATATGCGATCAGTTTATACCAGTCTGGCCATAAAGAAGATTTCCTAGAATTCTTTTTTCCCAACTCCCAAAACGAAAGCAAGCTTGGGACACATCGTTACATGTATGATTTTGGTTTATTAAAACTATTACTTGAAAATTCGGGGTTTGTGGAGATAGAACGGTTCTCATATCAGACCGGTCATACTCCTGATATAAAGATTCTTGATAATCGACCTGAACAAACTCTATTCGTTGAAGCAGTAAAACGATTGGACTAGGATAGTAAAATGTGCGGACTGGCTGGCTTTATGGGTCTATCAAATGAGTCGCTCTTGAGTGACTTCAACAGGCTAATAACCCACCGCGGCCCTGATGACTCTGGGCATGTGACATTTGCAATCCCTGAGGGCCGGGTTGGTTTGGTCCACCGCCGCCTCTCCATAATCGACCTCTCGGCTGAAGGCCGGCAGCCGATGACCGTTGACTGCGAGGCGTGTGGCGTTCGAGCATCTGCCACCGATAAGGAACGGCTGTGGCTGGCATACAACGGTGAAATCTACAACTACCGCCAACTGAGGGCGGAGTTGAAACAAAAGGGCCATCGTTTCCATAGCCAGACCGATTCGGAAGTTCTCTTGCACCTCTACGCCGAGGACGGCCCGGCCATGTTAGGCAGGCTTAACGGCATATTTGCGTTTGCTATCTATGACGGCCGCCCGGGCGGGCAAACCGGCGGGGTCAGGCCGGGGGACTTGCTCCTGGTGCGCGACGGGCTTGGGGTCAAGCCCCTTTATTATGCCGAGATTCCCGATGGTTTCTTGTTTGCTTCGGAGCTGAAGGCTCTCCTGGCCTGTCCTGATGTGTCGCGCGAGCTTGACCTGACGGCTCTGCACTGCTACCTGGCCTATCTTTGGGCCCCGGCGCCGCTGACGCCGCTGAAGGCGGTCAGGAAGTTCGAGCCCGGAGAGGCGATGATCGTCCGGGGCGGGCGGATGGCCCGCCGTTGGACTTTTTATGAGCAGCCTTATGGTCGTCCCTGGTTGACCGGTTCTGAAGAGGAGATCGCCGCCGAGCTTCGCGAGCGCTTGGCGGCGGCCGTTGAGCGCCAGCTTGTCGCCGATGTTCCGGTCGGGGCGTTTCTTTCCGGCGGGCTCGATTCGAGTTCAGTGGTGGCCATGATGCGCAAGCTGCGCCCGGCCGACCCGGTGAGATGTTACAGCATTGGCTTTGCCGGAGATTCTGACGTTGAGGGGAACCCCGCCGATCTTCCGTATGCCCGCCGGGTAGCCGGGCACCTGGGCGTTGATTTGCGGGTTCTTGAGATTCAGCCGGACGCCATCCGCTATCTGGATCGGATGCTCTACCACCTGGATGAGCCCCAGGCCGATCCGGCCCCGATCAACGCCCTGCTGATCGCTGAGCAGGCCAGCCGCGACGGGATTAAGGTCTTAATGTCCGGTGCCGGCGGCGATGACATTTTCTCCGGTTACCGGCGTCACTGGGCACTCACGATGGAAAAACGGTGGCTTTGGCTGCCCCGGCCTGTGCGAGAGCGAGTAGCGGCCTGGGCGCGCGAGGCCCTGGACGGCATGGGCCCGGGCGCCTTAATGAGGAGCCATTTGGCGCGCCGGGCTTTGAAGACGCAGGCTTTCATTGATCTGCCTGATGCTGAGCGTCTGGCCTCGTATTTTCTTTGGTCCGGTGAAGGCCTGCGGAGGTCGCTTTACAGCCCGCGCATGGCCCAAGCCGTGCGGGATTTCGAGACTTTGGAACCCCTGAAACGCAGCCTGGAGCGGATACCCGGCGAGCACGATCCCCTTAACCGGATGCTTTATCTGGAGGCCAGACATTTTTTGGCCGATCATAACCTCAACTATACCGACAAGACCAGCATGGCTTCGGGGGTTGAAGTGAGAGTGCCCCTGCTTGATCTCGAGCTGGTCGATTTCGCAGCCCGCATTCCTCCGGGGATGAAACAAAAAGGCGCGATCGGAAAGGCCATTTTCAAGAAAGCCATGGAACCTCACCTTCCCAGTGAGGTTATCTACCGGCCGAAGAGTGGCTTTGGCGCTCCTCTCAGGCGGTGGCTGCACCGGGAACTGAGACCAGTGGTCGAGGATGTCTTGTCACCTAGCTCCCTCCGGCGGCGCGACCTGTTTGATCCCGTAGCGGTGAGGCGTTTGGTTGATCTCGACCAAAATGGTCGTGTCGATGGGGCTTATACTATCTTCTCCCTAATCTGCATTGAATTGTGGTGCCGAATGTTCATCGATGGGCAGGTTCCATCTGGGTTAGCGCCGAAAAATCACTTATGAGGCAAATCCTGCAAAGTCTTAAAACCGGCGTCACCGAGTTAACCGAGGTTCCCTGCCCCCGTCTCAAGCCCGGCCACCTGCTTATCCGCACCCGGGCCAGCCTGCTTTCAGCCGGCACCGAGCGGATGCTGCTCGAGTTCGGCCAGGCCAATTGGCTGGATAAGGCCCGCCAGCAGCCCGACAAGGTTCGCCTGGTGCTGGATAAGATCAGGACCGACGGGCTGTTGCCAACTATTGAGGCTGTCAGGAACAAGCTCGACCAGCCGCTTCCGATGGGCTATTGCAACGCCGGGGTGGTCCTGGAGGTGGGCGCCGGGGTTTCGGGTTTTTCAGTCGGAGATCGGGTCGTTTCCAACGGCCCCCATGCCGAGGTCGTCCTGGTGCCGAAAAACCTCTGTGCCAGGATTCCCGAGGGTGTGCCCGACGAGGCGGCCGCCTTCACCGTGATCGCGGCCATCGGCCTGCAGGGTATCCGCCTGGCCGGGCCAACCCTGGGCGAGGCTTTCGTGGTCACCGGGCTGGGGCTGATCGGGCTGGTCACTGTCCAGCTCCTCGTCGCCCATGGCTGCCGGGTATTGGGGGTTGACTTCGACCCGAAAAAGCTGGAGCTGGCCCGGAGCTTTGGGGCCGAGACGGTTGACTTATCTCGCGGCGAGGACCCGGTGGCGGCTGCCCTGAATTTCTCCCGCGGGCGAGGCGTTGACGCTGTCTTGATCACCGCCTCGACTAAAAGCAGTGAACCGGTGCGGCAGGCCGCCCTGATGTGCCGCGCCCGGGGGCGGATCGTGCTGGTCGGGGTGGCCGGGCTGGAGCTATCCAGGGCCGATTTCTATAAGAAAGAGCTTTCTTTTCAGGTTTCCTGTTCCTATGGCCCCGGCCGGTACGACCCGGCCTATGAAGAAGGCGGCCAGGATTATCCATTGGGCTTTGTCCGCTGGACCGAGCAGCGGAATTTTGAGGCTGTCCTCGATCTTCTGGCGGCGGGGAAGCTGCGGGCCGAATCCCTTATATCGCACCGCTTTCCCTTTGACCGGGCTGGGGAAGCCTACCGGGTGGTGGGCGGCGGTGAGCCTTCGCTGGGGATCCTTCTTCAGTATCCCGGCGAGGATGTCAGACCCAACCAGGATCTTCTCGCGACGGCGGTACCGCTGGCCCCCCGGGCCACCGCCGGACCGATGGTTTCGGCTCCTGGGATCGGCTTTATCGGGGCCGGCAATTACGCCGCCCAGATCTTGATCCCGGCCTTTAAGGCCGCCGGGGCGGTGATGAAAACGGTGGCCTCGAGCGGGGGGGTCAGCGGGGCTCATGCCGGGCGTAAGTTTGGTTTTGAGGAAACCACCACCGATACCGGCGGCTTGATTTCGCGGCCCGGTATCGACGTGGTGGTCATCGCTACCCGTCATGACAGCCACGCCGATCTGGCCTGCCGGGCCCTGACGGCTGGGAAGAGCGTTTTTGTTGAGAAGCCCCTGGCCATAACTCGGGAGCAGCTCGAGGCGGTGGTCGAAACCTATAACCAAATCTTGGCCGCAGGCGGTTCCCCGCGATTAATGGTCGGGTTTAATCGCCGGTTTGCCCCGCAGGTTCAAAAGACGAAGGAGCTTCTGAGCGCTGTAAATGAACCAAAGTCGTTGATCATGACGGTCAACGCCGGGGCGATTCCGCCCGAACACTGGACGCGGGACCCGGTCTTGGGCGGGGGGCGGCTGATCGGGGAAGGCTGCCATTTCATCGATCTCTTGCGGTTCCTGGTTGGCGCCCCGATCCTTTCGGTTCAGGCCGCGGCGCTGGGGCCGGTTTCTGGGACTGCGCCTGAGGACAAGGTGACTTTTATCTTGGGTTTTGCCGATGGGTCCGTTGGAACTGTCCATTATTTGGCCAACGGCCACAAGTCTTTCCCCAAAGAGCGCCTTGAGGTTTTCTGCGCCGGGCGGGTCCTGCAGCTCGACAATTATCGATCCCTGAGGGGTTACGGGTGGCCGGGGTTCAGCCGCATGCATCTCTGGCGGCAGGACAAGGGACAGAGGGCCTGCGCGGCCGCCTTCATCTCGGCGGTTCGGGTGGGCGGTCCGTCGCCGATACCGTTTGAGGAACTGGTCGAGGTGGCGAGAGTGAGCCTTGAGGTGGCCGGGGCGGCGGAACGTTGAGTTGGAACCGGCGGGTCATCCGATTTTTGCGGACGGTGGACCGCTACCTGCAGACGGTTCGCTACCTGCGTCTCCAGCAGTGGCTCTGGCGTCCCTACCTGCGGGTTCGTCGCTGGCTCTACCTTAATTGCCGCTATCTCAGAACCGCGGCCGCCAAGAAGGGCCGGGCCATGGCTGATGGCCTCGGCCTGCGGTCACCGGGGACGTTTCTTGATCAGGTTTACTGGGAGAGGACGGATGGCCGGTCTCATTTGGAGATTGCCACAAGGACTGCCCGGCTTGAGTTTACTTTCTTAAACCAGCCGGTGGCTTTTCAAAGTCGAATCGATTGGAGCTGCCCAGATCAGAGCCAGCTCTGGAGGTATAACCTCTATTATCAGGGTTATCTCGTTTCTCTGGGCATCGCCCACCGCTTGACCGGCCGGCCGGAGTATTACGCCGCTTTTAAGGATATCATCACGAGCTGGATTGAGGCCAATCCGGCGCCCTTCGGTGACGGCTGGCACCCTTATGTCGTTTCGCTGCGGGCGGCCAATTGGATCTCGGCTTGGCATCTGTTCTCTGGACCACTGGCTCGTGAGCCGGAGGTTTGCGGCCGCCTGCGAGAATCGCTGGCGGGGCAAATCGCCTATGTGGCTGAGAATCTTGAGCTTGACGTCGGCGGCAACCATCTCCTCGAAAACGTCAAGGCCCTTTGCCTGGCGGGGGCCTTTTTTACGGGACCAGCCGCCGGCGCCTGGCTTAATCTTGGGCTTCGCCTGCTGGCCAATGAGCTCAAGCGCCAGGTTTTGCCCGACGGGGGCCATTATGAACGCAGCCCGATGTATCATGCCATCGTCCTGGAGGGCCTGCTGATCGTGGCCGCCGCCCTGAAGAACGCCGGTATTCCCTGGCCGGACGGGCTGAGGGACGCACTGATCAGAATGGTTCGCTTCCTCGAAGACACCGTTCATCCGGACGGCCAGATAGCCTTGTTCAACGACTCGGCCTTCGGCATCGCACCCGAGCCGCGATACCTGTTAGGTTTGGCTCGGGGTATGCTGGGGAGCGGTGACCTATCTAGTGACGCCGGGGTTCCAGTCAAAATGATTGCTTGCTATGATTCTGGATATTTTGGGGCCAGGAATGGGGACTGTTTATTCCTTCTTGACGCTGGGCCGGTCTGCCCGGATGACCTGCCGGCCCACGCTCATTCCGATATTTTCTCTTATGAATTGTCGATCCGGGGCCGCCGCTGGGTGGTTGACAGCGGGGTCAGTGAGTACCGGGCCGGTGATTGGCGCGATTACGCCCGGAGCACGCGGGCCCACAATACGGTAAGTCTGTCGGGCTTGAACCAGGTCGACGTCTGGTCGTCGTTCAGGGTGGGCCGCCGTGTCAGACCGGTCGATGTCTCAATTCGTCGTGAGCCGGGCGCCGTCGTTATCGCCGGGCGGCATTATGGTTTTGGTCGCCGGCGCCCTCACGCCAGGATCGCCGTTGACCTGGATGATGAAACCTGGATTATTATTGACGAGGTGAGCGGGACCGGCCCGGTGGCGGTGGAGAACTTTATCCATCTTCACCCCGAGGCGGCGGTTGACTTGTCAGGCGAGGCCGCCATGCTTTCGCTCGGCGGCGTTTCAGCCCGGCTCCTGGTGGCTGGGCACGATAGAGTTGAGTGCCTTTCGGGGCAGGTCCAACCGCTGAATGGCTGGTACATGCCCGAATTTGGATTATCTCGCCCCAATCCCACCATCGTAATTCAAACCCGATTTTTGCCAAGTCTAACTGCCTACGTCTTAACCACTTGCGACGATGTGACCGGGCTGCGTCTCGATTGTTCGGAGGGACGGCGGCGCTGTGTTTTGAGCCGGGGTTCGGAAGAGGTTACGGTGGCGTGGGACGCCTCCGGTGCCCCAGAGTTGAAATATAGGCGGTCTTAAAGTCAGCATGGATATTTTGCTTATTTGCCATTACTTCGCCCCTGAGCCCGGGGCCCCACAGGCGAGGCTGCTCGAAATGACCCGGGCTTGGGTTAACCGGGGACATTCGGTTAAAGTGGTCTCCTGTTTTCCGAACCATCCCACCGGCGTTATCCCGCCCGAGTACCGCGGCCGCCTCTGGACCCGGGGGACGGCTGACGGGATCGAGGTCTTCCGGAACTGGGTTTATGCCACCCCGAACGAGGGTGTGGTCAGGAAGACCCTGGGTCACCTGTCTTTCATGGTCACCAGCGTCCTTTTCAGCCTGTTTCGGACCGGCCGGGCCGATGTGGTGGTCGTCAGCTCGCCGACTTTCTTTTCGATGTTTTCGGCCATAGTCTTCAGCCTCTTTAAACGCGCCCCGCTGGTGGTCGAAATCCGCGACCTCTGGCCTGCGGCCATTATTGAGCTCGGAGTGCTGACCAACCGGCTGGTGATCGGCCTGCTCGAGGCTCTGGAACTATGGGTTTACCGCGTGGCCGATCGGGTGGTCGTGGTTACCGAATCTTTCAAGGAGAACCTGGTTTCGAGGGGTGTCCCTGAATCTAAGGTAGCCGTTATCACCAACGGCGTTGAGCTTGATTCCTATACACCTGGCCCTAAGTCGCCTGCGGTCGAGCAGGAGTTGGAATGCCAGGGGAAGCTGCTCGTGCTCTATATCGGCGCCCACGGGGTTTCGCAGGGGCTGGAGACAGTTGTTCGGGCGGCTCACCTATTGCGCGGCCGGGGCGATCTTGTTTTTGGTTTTACCGGCGAGGGCGCGGCCAAGGCCAGCCTTCGGCGCCTGGCCGCCGGCCTTGGTCTTGACAATGTCAGGTTTCTCCCGGCCCAGCCGAAGGAGCGGATGCCCGATTTCTACCGGACGGCCGGCATCTGCCTGGTTCCGCTCCGAAATCTTCCCTTGTTCAGGACTTTTATCCCGTCTAAGATGTTTGAAATCATGGCCTGCGGCCGGCCGGTTGTGGCGGCGCTGGAAGGGGAAGCCGCTCGGATTCTGGAACGCTCAGGAGGGGCGGTCGTTGTTCCGCCCGAGAACTCCGAGCGCCTGGCCGCGGCCATCGAGCGTCTGGCCGGTGATCTGGAAGGCCGTGACCGGATGGGTCACAGCGGGCGCGAGTTCGTCGCCGCTAATTATTCGAGGGACAGGCTGGCCGCTGATTACGAAGAGATTTTAAGAGCCTTGGTTCAAGGGGGAAGCGCTCAGGGGGGAGGCCGGGCATGATGCTGGTGACTGGGGCGACTGGGTTTCTCGGCGAGCAGGTCGTCAGCCGGCTCTTGGCCCGGGGAGAGCGGCCGGTCTGCCTGGTGCGCCCCAGCAGCCGGGCGGATGCTCTTCGCCGGGCCGGGCTGCCGCTTCGCTGCGCCGACCTTGGAGATCTCGATGGCCTGACCGCGGCTTTCGATGGCGTCAAGACGCTGGTCAATATCGCCTCGCTCGGGTTTGGTGATGCTCCGAACATCGTCGAGGCCTGCCGCCGGGCCGGGGTCAAGCGCGGTGTTTTTATCAGCACTACCGCCATCTTCACCACCCTTGAGCCCAAGACGAAGTCGATCAGGCTCGAGGCCGAGCGGCTGGTGGAGCAGAGCGGGCTGGATTGGACGATTATCCGCCCGACGATGATCTACGGGACGGAGCGCGATCGCAACATGGCCAGGCTGGTTCGCTATCTATCCCGCTGGCCGGTCATGTTCGTGTTAGGCTCGGGAGAACATCTTCAGCAGCCGGTTCACGTAGAGGATCTGGCCGGGGCGGTCGTGGCCGCTATCGAACAGCCCCGGTCGTACGGGCAGGCCTATAACCTTTCGGGGCCATCCCCGCTCACTTTCAACCAGGTGATCGACACCGCCGCTGGCGCCCTGGGCCGGCCGGTGTATAAGGTGCGCTTCCCGCTTAAGTTGGCGGTGTTGATGTTAGAGGCCTATGAGCGAATCAGCCCGAGGCCTTTCCTTAAGGCCGAGCAGGTGCTGCGCCTCAACGAGGATAAGACTTTTTCACACGAAGCCGCCGCTCGGGATCTGGGTTTTGCTCCGCGGTCGTTTGATGAGGGCATCCGGGCCGAGGTCGAGATGATGCGGGCCAAGGGGCTGATTTGACGTGCTTTGGTTATTGGGCGGGACCTTTTTTGTTTCGGCGGCCGTGGCCTGTGGCCTGACCGGGTTGGTTCGGGCCTATGCTCTTCGCCAGGGGATGCTGGACGTGCCAAATGAGCGCAGTTCCCATACCCGGGCGACTCCAAGGGGCGGGGGGCTGGCGATCGCGGCGGCGTTGTTGGCCGGGACTGCTTGGCTGGCGGCGGCGGGCTACCTGGCGCTGCCGCTGGCCTGGGCACTTGGTGGAGGCGGTCTGCTGGTCGCCATGATTGGCTGGCTCGATGACCGCTACCGGTTAAGGCCTGGCTTGCGGGCGGCAGTGCATTTCATGGCCGCCGGGTGGGCTCTCTATTGGTTAGGCGGTTTCCCTTCGCTCGAATTGGGGAGCTGGACTCTTACTTTGGGGTGGGCCGGGAGCCTGCTGGCCATGATCGGGATCGCCTGGATGATCAATCTCTACAACTTTATGGACGGCATCGATGGATTGGCCGCCGGTGAGGCTCTGGTGGTCGGAGGCGCCGCCGGTTTGCTGCTGGCGCTTGATGGTCTGGATGGGCTGGCCGCGCTCTCGTTTTTGGTCGCCGGTTCGGCCGCCGGGTTCCTGGTCTGGAACTGGCCGCCGGCCAAGATTTTTATGGGGGACGTCAGCAGCGGGCTGTTGGGCTACGTGTTCGGTGTTTTAGCCATCGCCTCGGAAAGATCAGGTTCACTGCCCGTAATGCTTTGGGTTCTGATGCTAGGGGTGTTTGTGGTTGACGCTACTGCCACCCTGGCCCGGCGGGCCTTGAGGGGCGAGCGATTGAGGGAGGCTCACCGGACTCACGCTTACCAACTGGCGGTGCAGGCCGGGTACAGCCACCGGCGCGTGGCCGCCGCGGCATTGGCCGCAACTATGTTTTTGTGCCTCCTGGCCGCCTTGGCCTGGCGCAAACCAGACCTAATGATTTTGTTATTTGGCGGTGGAATTGCCATACTTCTGTGGATCTGGCGCCAATGTATTTTCTTTACAAGTCCAGCCCAAACCAGGCTGCATGACCTAGACCCGGGAGAACCTCGGAGGGGCAACTGGACTGCCTGAGATGATGTGATGACCGGCTTTAGAAGTATGGGGGAGCCCGAGGGGGCTGTAATCCCTCCGACTTAAGTCGGGGGATGGAGTTGTCCCGGTTCCGTAGACAGCTTTGCGCTTGATTCTCCTCAGGCTATCTTCTCTGCTCGTATCCGCTCTTCGAATTCCGCGGGGGACGAGTAATCGAGACTGGAGTGTAGCCG
>JBGFRN010000133.1:0-13228 GCA_041695105.1 Bacillota bacterium
TTCCGGCACCGGGCGCGAAGCGATGGAAGAGCTTCGCCAGCAGTCTCAAGAAGTGATCGAGGGCCAACCGGTCACTCGGAGCGTTTACCCTCGCCAGATAGCCTTCAATCTCCTCCCGCATATCGATGCCTTTGAGGATAACGGCTATACCGGCGAGGAGATGAAGATGACCCGGGAGACCCAGAAGATACTTGGGCTGCCCGAACTCCCCGTGGCCGCCACCACCGTCCGGGTACCGGTCCATATCGGGCACTCCGAATCGGTCTTGATCGAAACCGAACGCAAGCTGACTGTGGCCGAAGCCAGGGAGATCCTGGCTCAGGCTCCTGGTGTGGTGCTAGTGGACGACCCCGCCCGGGCCGTTTACCCGACCCCGCTCGACTGCGCCGGCCGGGACGACGTCTTTATCGGCCGGATTCGCGAGGATATCAGTTCCCCCAAGGGCCTGCACCTCTGGGTGGTTTCCGATAACCTTCGCAAGGGGGCGGCCACCAACGCCGTACAAATCGCCGAAGAAATGATCAAGAGGGGTTTGGTCTGAGATGTCTCTTTCCCTGGCCAGGTCAACCGACCACGGCCGGTCGCGTCCGATTGAGGAGGCGACTAATTTGCGGATCATTGTCCAAAAATTTGGTGGCACTAGCGTTTCAACCCCAGAGCGTCGTAATCAGGTGGCTGACCGCGTCCAGCAGGCGGTCAAAGAAGGCTATACTCCGGTAGTCGTAGTTTCGGCCATGGGCCGGGCCGGCGACCCTTATGCCACCGATACCTTCATACAAATGGCGCAAGGGATCTATCCGGAGACCCATCCCCGCGAGATGGATATGCTCATCGCCTGCGGCGAGTTAATCTCCAGTGTGTTGGTCTGCAACACTCTCAAGGCCCGCGGGCTGGACGCCATGGCCCTTACCGGTGGCCAGGCCGGAATCGTCACCGATGATAACTTTGCCAACGCCCAGATCCTCAGGGTCAACCCTGACCATATGCTGCGCCACCTGAGGGAAAATAAAATCCTGGTAGTCGCCGGCTTCCAGGGCTGGACCGAAAATGGCGACATCACTACCCTTGGCCGGGGGGGAAGCGACACCACCGCCGCCGCTATTGGGGCGGCCCTGCGGGCCGAGGTGGTTGACATCTACACCGATGTTGACGGGATCAAGACCGCCGATCCTCGGATCGTACCTGAGGCCAAGACCATTCCGGTCACTACCTACGACGAGATAGTCAATCTGGCCCACCTCGGGGCCAAGGTCATTCACCCCCGGGCGGTCGAGATCGCCATGCGGCGCAATATTCCCCTTCGAGTGAAGAGCACCTTCGAGGATTCCCCGGGGACGCTGGTCACTTATTCGATCGAAGGAGCCCAGGGCTTCGACGTTGAAAACAACGGGCGCTACATCACCGGGGTCACCCACCTGCCCGGAATGGCCCAAATTCGCTTCTGGCCGGGCACGCCGTCCCTGGACAGCTCAGATATCAAGGTCTTCCGGGCGATTGCCGACGCTGGGATCAGCATAGACTTTATTAACGTTTCCCCTGACCGGAAATCTTTCATTGTGCCCGAAGCGCTGGCCGACAGGACCAGGCGGATCATAGGGAACCTTGGGTTTGAGGCCGAGGTCATCAAGGGGTGCGCCAAGGTTTCGATCGTCGGCCTGAGAATGAGGGGGGTTCCCGGTATCATGGCCACCATGGTCGAGGCCCTGAATGAGGCCGGGGTCGAGGTCATCCAGACATCCGACTCGCACGTCACTATCTGCTGCCTCCTCAAGGGGACCGACATGGAAAAAGCCATCCGGGCCTTGCACCGCAAGTTTGAACTGGATATGATTTAGACCGAGAGGAGGTGGCGAGGTGAAGTTTAATTTCGGCCGGGTCATTACGGCCATGGTAACCCCCTTTGACAGCCGTTTAGAAGTAGACTACGGCCAGGCCGCTGAGTTGACCAGACGGCTGATCGACTCCGGATCCGACGGTCTGGTTGTGGCCGGAACCACTGGCGAGTCGCCTACCCTGTCGACCGACGAGAAGGTCGAGCTGTTCCGGACCGTAGTCAAGGCGGCTCGAGGCCGGGTTCCGGTGATAGCCGGGACCGGTTCAAACGCCACCGCCTCAAGCGTTGCCCTGACCGGGAAGGCCGGGGAGGCCGGGGTGGACGGCGTGATGCTGGTCGTCCCTTATTATAATAAGCCCTCTCAGGAAGGGCTGTACCAGCATTTCAAAACTGTGGCCGGGTCCACCCGCCTCCCGGTAATGCTTTACAACGTCCCGGGCCGGACCTCGGCCAACCTCCTTCCTGAGACCGTTCTCAGGCTGGTGGCCGAAGTGCCAAACATCGCGGCGATCAAAGAGGCCAGCGGCAACCTCGACCAGGTCTCAGAGATCCTGCGCGGTGCTCCCGAAGATTTCGCCGTCTACAGCGGGGATGACAGCCTGACCCTGCCGATTCTCGCCCTTGGGGGTGCAGGCATCGTCAGCGTGGCCTCTAACCTGGTGGCCGGCCGGATCTCGGAGATGGTTAGCGCTTACCTAGGGGGGCGGGTCGGCCAGGCGGCCGAGCTTCACGCCGAGCTTTTCCCTCTCATGAAGGGGCTCTTCATCACGTCGAACCCGGTGCCAGTAAAGGCCGCCCTGAAGCTGGCCGGCTTCGACGCCGGCGGCGTCCGGCCGCCGCTGGTTGACGCCACTAGCCGGGAGCTTTCGATTTTGAGCGATATACTCTCTCAGGTCGGCCTGCTCTGATTTCTGAGGTATATTTTTACACATGGTTTACACTTCGCCCCTAGAGATCAGGCGTATCATGGACGAACTGGGGCTCAAGCGCGCTCGCGGTGAGCGCGTCGTAGTCGGGTTTCAGGGTGTACCCCCGGCCGGGCTGCTGGCCGAGGCCGCGGAGCTGGGCCATGAGATCATTGATCTAGATGAGCCCAGGCCCGGCGCCGGGCGCCTCGAAGGGGAAAATTTTGTCCCCCAGGTTTACTGCGCCATTATCAAGACCATAATGGCTAATGTAGCTTCACGGTCGGACTGGAGCCTGCTGCTTTTGGCCACTGGTATTGATAAATGCGACGGGGGGCGGTTCGTGGCTCATCTGGCCGCGGGCATCGCCGGGTGTCCTGTTATTTCGGCCGAAAATCTCGAACCCGTGCGCCGGGGCAACCCGATCTCGGTCAGCGACCTTCCTCTATACGACAAGTTCCAGCTCATTACTCGTTCGCTGGTCGCGCCGCTGTCGCGTGAACGGCGAATCGAGATCGAGAGGCGCTCTTGCCAGCCGGTCGCCGGGTTCTGGGGAGTTCCACCGTACGACTACAACCTGCTTAAGCTCTTTCCCGACCGGACTCACGTCTATGGCTGGACCCGCTGTATCGAGAACCGCACCCCCGCTGACCTGGATCTTGAAATGCAGGTTGACCCAGGAGTGCCGGCCATTTTCTACGCCCAGTCGTTCTGCCAAAAGAACTCGCTGGCCTTTCATCTGGCCAAAAAGTACAACGGGCTTTACGTCGAGGTCGACGGCAAGATGACCGGTTCAACCCGGGCCAAGATTGAGGCCTATCTGCAGCTCAACGCCGGGTTTAAGAGGGGGACCTGCTGATGATGGCCCCGGAGCTGCCCCGGCCGAGAGTCCTGCTCGATTGCGGCACTACCTACTCGAAAGTTCGTCTTCTCGATCTGGACGGCGGGCACCGGGATTTGATCTTTCGCTCGAAAGACTTCCGGGCTAACCGGGGGGATTACGAAATCGCCTCCGCGGCCGGCCATAACGCCCGGATCCATGTTCCTGAGCCGTCCAACGAGCTGGTGGCCCTGGCCCGGGGGGCGTTATCCCTGGTCCAGGACGACGATTTCGTCGTCCTGGACGCTGGGTCGAGAGACCTTAAGTTCGTTCGTTTCGAGGGGCGCCGGCCGGTTAAGATCGATTGGAACACCGAGTGCGGGGCCTTCGCCGGGAGCACGGTCGAGATGCTGCTCAAGGCCTTCGACCTGCGGGCCGACCAGATTCCGCCCCAGTCCAGGCCGGTTCCGGTCACCTGCGGGGTGCTCGGCATGACCGCCCTGTTCGACCTGATTTCCCAGGACGATGTTAGCCCGGCTGAGGGAATCGGCCGTTTTCTGAGGGGCCTGGCGCTGAACTGCCAGTCATTCTGCGGGCGCCCGGAGCGGCTCTACCTGTCCGGCGGGTTCTGCGATAATCCGGCCTTTCTCTCAAGTTTTGACTGCGAAGTCACCCCTCTGGGTCGGTTCGTGATCTTGGAGGGTCTTCAGGGCGGGATCGCGTGAAGCCGGCACTTTAGTGAAACCGGCACTTCTTGAAATTCGATCCGTTTTAGAATATAATATCCTAAATGTGCGTGACCGGCTTTATCTTACCAAAAGCTAGAATCGGTTGATCGGCTAGGACCGGTTCAATTAAAGCCAAGCCTCCGCCTGGGTGGAGGCTCATCTTCAGTTGCGTTCAAAATTTATGGAGGTGCCTATTTGGCCAAAGACAAAGGTAGCAAGTTACAAGTCATCCCTCTCGGCGGGCTGGGCGAGATCGGAAAAAACATGATGGTTTATCGTTACGAGGACGACATCATCATCGTTGATACTGGCCTGGCCTTTCCCGAGGAAGAAATGCTTGGAATCGATATCGTGATTCCGGACATGACTTATATCATCGAGAACCGGGACAAGGTTAAAGCCGTTTTCATCACTCACGGTCACGAGGACCACACCGGGGCCCTGCCCTATCTCTTAAAGAACATCGATATTCCCGTCTACGCCACCGCCCTGACCATGGGCTTGATCGAAGGAAAACTGGTCGAACACGGCCTGGCGATGAATGAAAAGAGCCGGGCCATCAAGAGCGGCGATTCAATTAAACTGGGGCATTTTCAGGTTGAGTTCTTCCGGGTCAACCACTCCATTGCCGACTCGGTCGGCCTGGCCATCCGGACCCCAGTCGGGATAGTCGTCCACACCGGCGACTTTAAGTTTGACCAAACTCCGGTTGACAGCCAGGTGGCCGATTTTCACAAGCTGGCCGAGCTTGGGGATCAAGGCGTTCTCCTGCTGCTCTCGGACAGCACCAACGCTGAGCGCCCAGGCTATACCCCGTCCGAACGCGAGGTCGGCAAGGCGATTCACAGTGTATTTAATAAGGCCAAGCAGCGAATACTCTTGGCCACCTTCGCTTCAAATGTCCATCGCATCCAGCAGGTTATCGAGGCCGCCGTGGTCCACAACAAGAAAGTCGCCGTCGTCGGCCGGAGCATTGAAAACACGGTCGAGGTGGCTCGGGAGCTGGGCTATCTCAAATTTCCCGAGGGGACGGTCGTCCCAATCGAGGAAATCGACCGCTTCCCGCCAAACCGGGTGGTCATCCTGACCACCGGCAGCCAGGGCGAGCCGATGTCGGCCCTGACCCGGATGTCGGTCTGCGATCATAAGAGGGTCGAGATTGTCCCCGGCGATACGGTCATCATTGCCGCCACCCCGGTTCCCGGCAACGAAAAGCTGGTTTCCCGCACCGTCAATAACCTTTTCCGGCGTGGGGCTGACGTCATCTACGAATCGCGGGCCGGCGTCCACGTCTCCGGTCACGCCTGCCAGGAAGAGCTAAAGATGATGCTCAATCTGATCCGCCCCAAGTTTTTCGTCCCGGTCCACGGCGAATATAAGCACCTGATCCACCACCGCCGCCTGGCCGAGGCCACCGGCATTCCCCCGGCCAACATTTTATTGGCCGAGAACGGGACGGTCATGGAGTTCTCTCGCAACAAGGCGTCCATCACCGGCAAGGTCACGGCCGGCACCGTCCTGGTCGACGGTCTCGGGGTGGGCGATGTGGGCAATATCGTCCTGCGCGACCGAAAGCAGCTCTCCCAGGACGGTATTCTGATTGTGGTTCTGGCCATGGACAAGGAAGCCGGTCTGCTGGCCGGCGGCCCGGATATCGTCTCGCGCGGGTTTGTCTACGTCCGTGAGTCAGAGAAGTTGATTGAGGAGGCCCGCGAACGGGTCAAGTCCGCCCTTGAGGACTGCCAGGATAAGAGGATCACCGAATGGTCAGCTCTCAAGTCTACTGTCCGCGACGCTCTGAGCAAATTGCTTTATGAACGCACCCGCCGCCGCCCGATGATCCTGCCGATAATCGTCGAAGTCTAGCTGAAGGTTTAAATTGATCCGGCCCTTCCGATACTAAGGTTATCCTACGGGATAACCTTTTTCTTTTGGTTTTCCAGCCCGATGAGCCTAAGGTTGGCAAGGAGCGTGAATAGATGCCCGAGCGTTCTCCCGGCGGCTATGGAAACCCCGACGCGCCAATCCAGCCGGATCCCGGAGTTCCCACGATTCCGCCCCCCGATCCGACCCTTGAGCCGCCACGCAAGAAAAACCGGAGCCGGAATGTCCCACTCGAAAACCTGACCGAAATCGGAAATACTGAACTGCCGTCGATCCGTTCCTCTATCCACTGCCTGACCATTATTGGTCAAGTCGAGGGTCATCTGGCCCTCCCGGCACAAAACAAGACGACCAAGTACGAGCACTTGATACCACAATTGGTAGCTGTTGAACAGAACGCTGATATCGAAGGCCTGCTGGTGATCTTGAATACCGTCGGCGGTGATGTTGAGGCCGGTTTAGCCATCGCTGAAATGGTCTCGTCACTAAGCAAGCCCTCGGTCTCGCTCGTCCTGGGTGGCGGTCATTCCATCGGCGTCCCGATCGCAGTCTCGACTGATTACTCGTTCATCGCCAGCACCGCCACCATGACCATCCACCCAATTCGCCTGACCGGCCTGGTCATCGGTGTCCCGCAGACTTACGAGTATCTCGACAAGATGCAGGATCGGGTGGTCAAGTTTGTCGTCAACAATTCCCGCATCACCGAGGAAAGGTTTCGCGAGCTTATGTTTCGTACCGGTGAACTGGCCCGGGATATCGGTACCGTTCTGGTTGGTAAGGACGCCAGTGCCTGCGGGCTGATTGACGAGGTCGGGGGGCTGGGCGAGGCCGTGCGCAAGATCAACCAGATGGTTGAGGAGAGGCGCAGAAACCCGGGGCAACCGAAACCGCGAAAGGCGCTGAACAAGCTATGATTCTCTGGACCCCGGCACCGATGGAGATGGTCCTGGACGGGATTGACGGCCCTTCCCGGCCCTCGCTTGAGGTCAAGCATCATGGGCGGATCCTGATTGTTGAGCCGGTTTCAACCGTCCACGCCCGGGTGGTCCGGCTGATCAGTTCCGATCCGGCCGATTATCTTGACCCGGCCTGGCAGCCGGGAAAGGTCATCACATTGGCCTCAACTGTGATGTAGAAAAACGCCTCCGCCTGGCCCGACTTGTGATATATTTTTCCGGTAGGGCAGGATAGAGGAGGCAGACTGTTGAGCTGGCTTGACGGTGCTATTTTGGGAATCGTCCAGGGTCTGACCGAATTTCTCCCAATTTCAAGCTCCGGCCACCTGGTGCTGGCCAAAGCCTTTCTGGGTCTGAAGACCCCGGGGGTGGTGATGGAAGCGGTCCTTCACCTCGGCACCTTGCTGGCCGTACTGCTTTTTTACCGGGCCGACCTGTCGCTGGCCATCTTCGGGTTCCTGGGTGCCCACCGGCGCTGGCTTTCCGGCCGGGGGAGCTGGAGCCAGGTCTGGAACGACGAGGGTGCCCGGCTTGGGTACCTGATTATCGTCGGAACGGTCCCAGCCGTCATCATCGGCCTGACTTTCAAAGATCTGATCGAAAGCCTCTTCGAGTCGGTGCTTCAAACCGGGGTCGAGCTAATTTTCAATTCCTTCATCCTGTTTTGGGCCGCCTCCCTTAAATCCGGGGATAAGGGTATCTCACGGACGGGGATAGCCGACGCCCTGGCCATCGGTGCCGGGCAGGCACTCGCCATTCTTCCAGCCATCTCCCGCTCGGGCTCGACCGTGGCCGCCGCCCTCTGGAGAGGCTTGGATCGGGTCGCCGCCGTCCGGTTTTCCTTCCTTCTGTCGATACCGGCCATCGCCGGATCGATGATCCTGCAGTTGGATGAAATCATCGGGGCCGACGGTGGGCAGCTCGGGGCACCATTGCTGGTTGGCGCCCTGACCTCGGCCGTATCCGGCTACCTGGCCATTGCCATTTTCATCCGGATGGTGGCCACGGGCAAGCTTTCTCCCTTCGCCTGGTACAGCCTGATCGTCGGAAGCGCCGTGGTGGCCCAGCAACTGCTGCCCGGCAGGTAGGATTTCGCTTCCGGCCCGTAGAAACAATCGCCGGGGTGAAGATTCTTGCTCAAGAACCTCCGCGAGGACATCAAATACGAGATAATCGGAATCCTGCTAGTCGCCACCGGGGCCATCGGCTTAGTTAGCCTGGCCACCGACCGGGTCGGGCTGGTCGGGCATTACCTGTCCCTAGGGCTGACTAGGTTGGCCGGCTGGGCCGGCTACCTCATCCCCGTAATGTCGATTGTGGTCGGGATTCAAATTATGCTTCAAAGGCGAATGTTTCGCCCGGCGCCCAAAGGAATCGGGGCCGGTCTTATTTTTTTGGCGGTCGCCACCGCGCTCCATCTCGGCATTCCTTCCGAATCGGCGGTGGCCGTGGCCATGGCCGGTGAAGGGGGAGGGCTGGCCGGGGCTGGTCTCTCACTTGCCCTGGAAAAGGCGCTCGGTCCGGCCGGCCGGCTCGTGGTCTTGTTGGCCCTGTTCCCGGTCGGGATCATCCTGGCCGCCGATCGCTCGCTGCTCGGGGCCCTGGCCGGGATCAAGGAATGGCTGTTTCCCCGGCTCTCCAGTTTCAGGGATTGGCTAATCGACTTCGTCACCGTTCCGGTCGCCGAATCCGAGGTCCAAGGCACCCGGGACGCCGGGGAGGGGGCCAGGTCCCGCGCCCGGACCCGGAAGAGCGATAACCTGCCTGCCGGGCCGCTCCAACTGGAGGCGACCGGTGTCGATCACAGCGAAGACTGCCAGATGCCGACCATCCACTTGATGGACGGGACGGCCGTGAAGATGACTCCGGATGGTGGCGGGAAAAAGGTGCCCGAGCCTCAACCGGTTGCCGAGGTCTTGATTGAGCCGGGCCCGGCCAGACCGCCCGACTACCAGCTACCGCCGGTCGAGCTGCTGAATTCCGGTTCCAATAAAAAGGGGGCCCCGGCCCATCAGGACATTGCCCAGAGGACCAGGATCCTTGAGGAGACCCTCGAGAGCTTCGGTGTTAAGGCCAGGGTAGTTGAGATCCATCAGGGACCGACCATCACCCGCTATGAAATTCAACCGGCCCCGGGAATCCGGGTGTCGAAGATCACCACCCTGCAGAACGACCTGGCCCTATCTCTGGCAGCCCCGCAGGTCAGGATCGAGGCCCCGATTCCAGGCAAGGCCGCCGTCGGCATCGAGGTGCCTAACAAAGAAGTTGCGCCGGTCCTGCTGCGCGACGTGATCGAGGCCCCAGAATATCGTGAGGCGACCTCGCGTTTGGCGGTTGCCTTTGGCAAGGATATCGCCGGACGGGCGGTATTTGGCAACCTGGAAAAGATGCCGCACTTACTAATTGCAGGCGCGACTGGCTCGGGCAAGTCGGTGTGCATTAACACCATCATTATGAGCCTGCTCCTCAGGGCCCGGCCGGACGAAGTCAAGCTGATGATGATCGACCCCAAAATGGTCGAGCTCTCGCACTATAACGGCATCCCTCACTTGATCGCCCCGGTGGTCACCGATCCGAAGAAGGCGGCCGGTTTCCTGCGCTGGGCGGTCAAGGAGATGGAGAACCGCTACGAGCTTTTTGCCTCAGCCGGTGTCCGCGATATCGGGCGCTACAACGCCGACCTCCTGGAGGAGACCGGCGACCGCCAGGGGGCTCTCCCCCACATTGTCTTAATCGTTGACGAGCTGGCCGATCTGATGATGGTAGCGCCGGTCGACGTCGAGGACGCCATCTGCCGGCTGGCCCAAATGGCCCGGGCGGCCGGCATCCACCTGGTAGTGGCTACCCAGCGCCCGTCGGTCGACGTCATCACCGGCCTGATCAAAGCCAATATCCCCTCGCGCATCGCTTTCGCCGTCGCCTCGCAGATCGATTCGCGCACCATTCTAGACATGGGCGGGGCCGAAAAACTGCTCGGCAAGGGCGACATGCTCTACCATCCGGTTGGTTCGAGCAAGCCGCTCCGGGTTCAGGGCGCTTTCGTCAGCGAAAAAGAGATCGAGGCCGTGGTCGAGCACACCAAGCGCCAGGGCCAGCCCGAATATGGAGCCGAACCGGTGGCCTTGGAGGAGCGCGGGGATGACGGGCGCAAGGCTGAGGGAGGAAGCGACGATCTCTTCCCGACCGCTGTAAGGATTGTCATGGAGCATGGGCAGGCCTCAGTCTCGATCCTCCAGCGGCGGCTGCGGATTAGCTATAACCGGGCCGCCCGATTGATCGACGACATGGAAAACCGGGGCCTGATCGGACCCTATCAGGGTTCCAAGCCCCGGGACGTCTTGATCGGCACTGAGGATTACGCCCGTATCTTCGGCCAATCAACCGGACGGGGTGACGAATAGGGCTCTGACCCGGCCCCCGCGCCCGCGGGTGATTGGGTGTAAGGAAGGTAACTGGCGCTCAAGAGCGGGATCCTGGCCGGATCTCCACTGCTGGTCCGATCCTCGGGCGAGACCACGATCGTGTCGTAGAGGTGGAGAGGGAGCTCTCCCCGGTACTGGAGGCGAAAGGTGTCCTGCCAAATCTTCCGGAACAGGCCGAGCGAGGCCCACTCACCGGTCCGGCTGTTATGTAGCCAGGCCTCGTATACGTTGTAAGGACGCCCGGTGGTCGGCTCGATCCCCCAGAGCGATGGGGCCGGCACCCCGCGAACGGTTAGCAGGACACTGCTCTTGGCAAAATCAATCGTGGCGCTTCCGGTTGACTCGCGTAGCCGGTCACGGAGCGGGATCAGAGGTTCGTGGGTTTGATCGACGGGCTCGTAGCCGGGCGGGCAGACCAGCGGTGGGAACGGAGCGTTCGGGAAGGACCAGGGTTGGGCCTGAGCCGCTCGTTCTTGAGCCGTTTGGGCCTGATCGTCCTGGACCGTGGCCTGAACTTCCTGGGCCTGAACTTCCTGGGCCTGAACGGCGGTTTCGCCCACCGGCTCGGGGGCCCATTTGCCAGCCTCCGGTGTCACGGTGGCCCTCAGGTCGACCAGGGCGGGAACCGGTGCCGGGGGACCGAAAACGCCCAGCATCACCCGACAGGTATTCGGCTCAAGGTTGCCATCCATCGGCTCGGCGGTAATCATCAGCAGCGCCTCCGGGCTGAAAGACCGGCCGGTTCCCCGCAGGTTCGACGGGGAGAAGGGAAGGTAGCCCTTGGCCGAACCGGCCTCGTCGCTGTTGAAGGCCCCCAGACTGACGGCCCTCGTAGGGCCCTCGGCGGGGTCGACCAGCCAACCTTCATAGTAGAAAAGCCCGGGAGGTTGAATGTCTCGCAAGGGCCTTAGATTCCTGAGGTAGATGGTCAGCTCACCCCGGTCTCCCTCCAGGGTAAGCACCGCGTGGCCGGAGACCGGGACGGTTGGGTCGAGGCGGCAAGAATCCTCGGCCTCCATTAGAACCGAAAATCGGGTCACCCTATTATCTTCCATCTGGATCGCCTCCTTGGCTTGGCCCAGGCCAGGATCTGTGACGATGTATATGATGGGCGGCCAGTGGACTTGCCTGTAAGTTACGGTAAGAGTTTATTATTTTGAAAGGACGGGTTCAAATTGTCCGAAACAGGCCGCGGTTTAGTCATGGTTTACACCGGTAACGGGAAAGGGAAGACAACGGCCGCCCTCGGCCTAGCCCTGCGGGCCGCCGGTCACGGTCAGCGGATCCTGATGATTCAATTCATGAAAGGCGACCCGAGCTACGGGGAGGTCCAGGCGGCCAGCAAGTATCTGCCTGGATTCACGGTGATACAATCCGGGCTGCCCAGCTTCGTCGACCGCCGGAACCCCTCGGCCCAAGACCTGGAACTGGCGGCTCAGGGCCTCGAGCGGGCCCGTCAGGCGGTCACCAACGCCGAGGCCGAACTGATCATCCTCGATGAAATCAACGTGGCCCTGTCCTGGGGTCTGATCACACTCGACCAAGTCCTCGAATTGATCCGTTCCAAACCTGCTGAGGTAAACTTGGTGTTGACCGGGAGAAACGCCCATTCGCAAGTCATCGACCTGGCCGACCTGGTCAGCGAGGTCCGCGAGGTCAAACATCACTACCGGGCTGGGGTCAAGGCCCAAAAAGGCATTGAGTACTAGCCCAGAAGTCTTGTGACGCAAGGGCCTGGTTGGTCGGGGCAGTCCCATGGTTTGGCAGACTTATTGGTAAATTGACATATCCAGGGCAAATTGAACAGATTCAGGGCGAATTGACAGATTCAGCATTAACCCTTGGGCGAAGTATTCACCGGCCCCTGGTAAGTCCTCGCAGCTCGGTAGATTGGCCAGACATGAGGCGTCAGATGCTTGCCGGCGAGGTGGTTCGTGCCCAAGAAGCACCCGAACGTGTATAGGGGCAAGGAGGTGTGAATGCCACCTGGGCCTGTCGCAGAGGCTCCTTCGCGAGGCTCTTCTAATCTGCCACGGGCTCGTGGATGTGGTTAATTTAGGGGTACATCGTAAGATTCAGGGATCGTAAGATTCAGGGATCGTAAGATTCAGGGCAAATCGTCAAGTTTGTTTCAGCTAAGAGGGCCATTCAATGAAAAAAATTGAGGTTTTTAGCTCATAAAGGGTCCTAATTGGTGTTTCAAGGGTGCTTTCGACACAAAAACCCCCCAAACCATGCCCTTCGAAGGGGTTTTTGGGGGGGAAGAAGGGGAATGAGGGGGTGAATAGTCAAGTTTTTTCTGATACGGCACCCGTTGGTGGTGATAGATTTTGAGGATTCGCACTTGACGGCCATCACCCGCTGCCGATTGCATTGACGGCCATCACCCGCCGGCGATTGCACTTGCGATTCACCCGCCCCCGGGGCCAGCCTCAGTGTTTTCCTCGCGCTCATTGAGCCCGGCCCTACCCGGCCCTGGACCTATGGCCAGGCTCATTCGGTCAGCCCGATAGTAACAACCTCGACCTCAACCGAGTGGGTGTAGACGTTGCGAATTCGAACCGGACCCTCCGGAAAGTCGTAGGTCAGGTTGACAATGGCGGCCACCTTGACTGTGTAGCGCCCGGGCCGCTCCCAGACAACCTGGAACTCTCGTCCCGGGTCAAGGTCAATGTC
>JBGFRN010000170.1:0-13218 GCA_041695105.1 Bacillota bacterium
CGTTCAGTCTCTTCCGGGTGGCTTTGGTCTTGCCCGTGCGTTCAAACTCGTCCCGCAAGTGCCAGATGAGGCCATTATAGACCTTGGTGGCGCAGAGCATGGCGTCAAGAAGAACGGCCCGCGCTGGTTCGTTCCCAATGAGTTTGGCTTTCAGCGTCAACATGGGCATGATTCCGGTTCACCTCCAGCCTCCCATCAGGCCGCACATCTGTTCGATTATTCTCCAATCCGATACGTTTTTCCTGGTCTTGAGAGCGCGCATTTTTTGATTAAGGCGTGCATTGCTGCGGAACGAAACTTCCCGAGGGGGTCCGTGTATCCCCCGACTTAAGTCGGAGGGATTACAGCCCCCTCGGGCTCCCCCATACTTCTAAACAACGGCGACAGACTAGAACCAAACCCACGGGAAACCTGGCCCAATTCTCACCCAGAGTCTCTTGCACTGACCTTTTCCCCCGGAAACAACAAACCCGCCTTCCCAGGGATCCGGTCGCACTCGGACCGGATCCCAGAAAAGACGGGGTTTGTCAATTGCCTGAAATGAGCCGCCGGCCGCGACTCCTTATTCTTATCGCTGATGGCCTTTCGCTCGGCCCTGCTTGCGCCAGCCAGGCGGGCGGAGGGCTGAGCCAGTGTAGGTTCCGGCTCCTCCAGCTCCTCCAGCTCCTCCGGCCTATCCGGCTTACTGCCGGCGGATGCCGTCAGCCCTGATCAGGCCTGATCCCTTGGTAACATAGGTCTTGCAGCAGGTCTCCATACAGTTCCGGGCGGCGGTGGCCGGGGCGGTCGAGGCCTGCATGGCATCAATTGAGTCGGGTGTCCGGTCGGCCAAGGAATCGGCGGTGATAATGATTTTGTTGGCCACGCATCGGTTCCCCCGAGACCAGTAGTGGCAGGAATTGACCGAGCAATAGATCTCTTGATTCATGGCCTCACCCCTTACGACATCCGGTGCACGCCGTCGGCGTGGATGTTCTCAGAATTCTTCTCAACGAAAGACTTGCAGCAGGTCTCCATGGCATTGTTGACTGGGGTGCCTGGAGCGGCCGAGGCCTGAAAGGCATCCCAGTTGTCGGGTTTCTGGACCGCCATCGAATCGGCTGTAACCAAAATCTTGTCGGCCTTGCAGTGGTTGCCCGGGTCCCAGTAGTAGCAAGAATTGACCGAGCAATAGATTTCTTGTTTCACGCTATCACCTCTCGCGAGATATTTTTTCCTCGCGTCTCGGCTACTATCCAACACCTGCACTAACCCTGCAAAATCATCACCGTGATCGATTTTCCGTCGGCCTGCTTGTCGCCGCCCATACAGTGAGCCAGGGCTGTTTTGGCACCCGGAACCTGGCCAAGGCCGGCCCGCCCCCTCAACTGCCGGTTGAGTTCAACCACCTGAGCCACCCCCGTGGCTGCCAGGGGATGACCCCGGCCGAGAAGTCCGCCGGAAGGATTGACCGGGAGGCCCCCACCGGGAAAGGGATGGCCTTCGAGCAGCCAACTGAGTCCCTCGCCCTCGCCGCAGAACCCCAACCCCTCATAATGGAGGACCTCGGAGATGGTAAAGGCGTCGTGAACCTCGGCCAGGTCAAGATCGGCTGGACCGATTCCTGCCAGTTCGTAGGCTCTCCGAGCCGCCCGGACGTCCATCTCCCAACGGGCCTGGTCCAAAATCGATGGATAACTGCCGCTGGCCAGGACGCTGGCGGTGATCCAGACCGGATTGGAAGACAGCCGTCTGGCCGCCGCCGGAGAACCAAGGATCAGCGCGGCCGCACCATCGCACATCGGGCAGCACTGAAGGCGAGTCAGTGGGTCGGCCACCATTGGCGACCCTAAAACCTCTTCATAAGTTACGGCTGTCTGAACCACGGCGTTTGGATTGAGCGAGGCATTTTTCAGGTTCTTCACGGCCACCAGAGCCAGGTCTTCAGCCCGACCGCCGAAGGTTTCAAGGTAGGCCCGGGCCCGCACCGCAAAGACGGCCGGGGTCAAAAAGCCCACAGCTCCCTCCGGGGTCAAGGCCCCAGCCGGGATGGCTCCCTTGCGGGTTGACATCCGCTCGACCCCTACCACGGCCACGATCTCGGCCGCCCCGGCCGCAATCGCCAGGCAGGCCAAATGCAGGGCGGTGGAGCCACTGGTGCAGGCGTTTTCAACGTTTACCACCGGGATCCGGTTGATTCCTACTTCCCATAGCAGATCCTGCCCGAGGGCAAAGGCACCCTCCAGGGCGTTCCCCAGCACGTTGGCGCTGTAGGCGGCCTCAACTTGTCCGGTCTCAAGGTCGGCGTCGGCCAAAGCGCCCAGAAGCGCCTGACGACCCAGATCGGTTAGAGAACGGCTCGGGTCGGGGCGAAAAGGCGTGACCGCGCCTCCCAGAACGGCTACCCGGATGATGCCTCACCTCCAAGCACACTGAAGACATAGGCCGGTCCGCCGGCTGGACCGTCACCGGCGCCATACCAGGGGGCCAAACTCTCTAGTTCGACCCTGGTTCCTCGGAGCAGGGGGGCGGTGCGGGAACCGAAGCAGGCCGGAATCATCAGCGGCAGCCCGTCAAGCTCCACGTAGCCCACCGCGTATGGGCTGGGATAGCCGGCCGGCGGCCGGACGTGAATCACCGTGCTAACATAAACGGTCCCGCGGCGAGGGAGGCTCAGGGCTTCCTGATTTCCGCTCCCGCAGGCAGCGCAGAGCTTCCGGGCCGGAAAGAACGGAATCCCGCATTTTGGACAGCGGCTGCCGAACAGGGTTCCATTCCGGTCGGCCGCCTCGGCCTCAGCTGGCATCTACCCTCACCCCTCGGTCGGCCCGGGCCCCCTCATAGGCCAGACGGTCCCAAGTATCGGGCGTCAGTCCCTCCTGCTTGAGCTGGTACTTCTGTACCCGGTCGGTCGGGGTCTTGGGCAGTGCCGGACGGAACTCGACGTAGCGGGGAACCATAAATTTTGCCATCCGCTGGCGGCAGAACTCGATCAGTTCCGGCGGTTCAAGACTCTCTCCGGGTCGCAGAACGATAAGAACCTTGACTTCCTCCTCGCCCAACTCCGACGGGATGCCGACGGCGGCGCTTTCCAGGACCGATGGGTGCTCGTTGATGATTCGCTCCAACTCCTGCGATGAGATGTTCTCCCCCAATCGCCGGATGGCGTCCTTGGCCCGGTCGACGAAATAAAAATAGCCGTCAGCGTCATAGTAGCCCAGGTCCCCGGTATGAAACCAGAGATTTCGGAAGGCCTCCAGGGTTTTCTCTGGCATCTTGTAGTACTCGGTCATCATCCGGTAGGGGCCCTCGGGCCGCGTAACGATCTCCCCGACCACGTCAGGCCCGACCGGTTGGTCGTCTTGGTCGTGGATTTCGACCCGAAAGCCCGGAGTCGGCACCCCGACCGAACCCTTCCGGGCGCTATTGACGTGATTCATCAGGACGATACTGCTCTCGGTCATGCCGTAACCTTCGATTAACTTGGCCTTAAAGCGCGCCTCAAAGGCATCCCAGACCGTGCCCTTTACGGCCGCGCCGAAGACCCGGCGGAGGGAGCTGTCGCCGTCCTCCGGTCGCTCCGGCTGCTTGACCAGTATGCTGACCAAACCGCCAATCATGTTGGTCGAGGTGGCCTTATAGCGCCTGATCTCATCCCAGAAGCCGCCGGCGCTGAACTTTTCCCCCAGGGCCAACCGGCAGCCCGACACCAAGGCGGGCAGGGTCGCCAGAACCTGGGCATTGCCGTGAAACAGTGGCAGGAAGCTATAAATGACCTCTTCGCGGGTGTAATCGGCGTGGTAGGCAACCAGCTCCGCGGCGTAGATGGCGTAGTTGTGCGGGAGCATCGCTCCCTTAGAAGGACCGGTTGTGCCCGAGGTGAAGCCCATACAGTATGGATCTCCGGGTCCGACATTCGGATCCGGTTCCAAGGGAACGAGTTCATCCCAGGCCTCCAAAACGTGGACCGGCAGCCCGCCTAGCTCCGGCACCAGCGTCAGATCACCCGGTGCCCGGCGAACCACCACGGCCTCCAAAGTCGTCAGCCTATCGCGGATGGCAGCCACCTGAGGCAAGAACTGGGCGTCTGCCACTAGCACCCTGGTGTCGCTGAAGTTTAACAGGTAGACCAGGAGATCGCCGAGGTGGTGGGTGTTGATCGGAACCTCGACCGCCCCGATGTAGGCCAGGCCGAACCAGAGGGCGATGAACTCGGGGCAGTTCGGGAGCATCAGACCGACCTTGTCTCCCCGGCCGATGCCCAGCCCCCGCAATCCAGCCGCCATCCGGCCGGACATCCGGTCTAACTCGGCAAAGCTGATCTTCCGGTCTCGGAAGAGCAGAAAGGTCTCGTCTCCGTATTTCCTGGCCCGAGCGGCCAGGAGCGGGCCTAAAACCCGCTCCTCGGCCAATTTGATCGCCCGCATCCCTTTAGTCACCAGCCTCGGCCAGTTCCGGTCGCGGAGCCGGAGCCGCCGGGTCGGGATAGGGTCCGTAGTAGCGCACCACGTAATCCGGGGGCCGCATCTGGTTCCAGGCCCGCTCGAACTCCTCGTAGGTCTGACTTTCCTCCAGACGCCTCGCTCTTTCCTCGCTCCTTACCTTAGCGGTCGCCTCGAGATCCGGATGCAGGGTAACGGGGTCAAAAACAACACCATAGACTGACTGGGCCGCCCAGGTCGAGGTTATGCCGTCCCGGACGTCGGCCATCACCGCCTCGGGATCACGCTCCAAAACGTCGCCGTACCCTGATCCTCCGCCGACTGTCGCCAGCATCACATCTCCGTTTAACATCACTTCGCCCGGCATCGAGATCGGACCGTGTTCAATCACACCCTGGACAGCACGCTTCTCCAGGGCCTCATGGGTCGAAAATGGAACGCCTGGGTCGGTTTGGCCCATCAGCTGACCAAGGTTCGACTGCTTGATCTTAGTTACGGTGAAAGTCGGGATGGCGTAACCGCCGAACAAGCCAAGTGTGGAGGGGGTCTTGGAGCCAAACCCCATGCACCCCATGAAGAACCAGGGAACGTGCTTGACCATCAGGGCGTAGTCGAGCCCGGCCCCGCCGCGGTACTTGCCGAACCCGTGGCTGTCCTGGAAGAAGCGCCGGAATAGGTAGAAGATCGGACGCTCGGTCTCGGTGGTTTCGACGTCTCCGACGTCCGACATGGTGGCGAAGAAGGCCCCGGCCACGTGCTCGCCGTCCATGTCCGGCCGGGCCCCAAGGCCGCCGCCGTTCATCTCGATGGCGATGTCGGCGATCGGCTCCCCGTACTGGTTCATGCCCCCCATGTAAGCCATGTTGAAGCCGCGAAACCAGGGAGCTACCGCCCGTTTGGGGTCTAGGTTGTAGAGCATCTTGGCTCCGGCCTGGGCTACCCCTGATTCGGATATTACCTGTGTCATCGGCGACAGGGCCGTCGGTGCCTCCGGAGATGGATTGACCAGCGAGTTGTCTGGGAAATTCCACTGAAAAGCCTCGAGCAGGCCGCTGTTAGCCGGCAGATCCCAGAACAGGTAGCCGCACAGGTAAATAAACGACACTCCCATAATTCCCAGGGCGTGGGAATTCATCGGTTTGTCCGGAATCTCTGGGCTGGACCCGGTCAAATCGACGTGAACCTTGTCCCCTTGCTTCCGAAGGGTGACCATAATGCGCATTAGGGCGTCTTCGGTTCCGACCGAATCGAGGAAGCGCGGCTGGCGATAGATCCCGTCGTTCAACTGCGCCACCCGTTGCCGGGCGGCGGCGGCGGTGCTGCTGATCAGCCGGCGCAGGCCCCCCACCACGATATCGACACCCTGCCGTTCAATTACCTCTAGGATCCGGCGCTTGGCGACGTTGCAGGCGGCCGCCCGGGCCTTGATATCCAGAATTACCCCCCGAGGATCGCGGACCATGTGGGCCATCATGTTCAAAACGTCTTCCCTCAGCCGGCCGCCCTCACCGATCTTGGTCGGGGGAATGTGCATTCCCTCGTCATACCGGCTCTTGGCCGTCATCGGCACACCGCCCGGCTCAGTGGCCCCGGTGTCGTTGGAGTGGGAGACGACACCGACCCAGCATACTAGTTCACCCCGGTAGAACACCGGGCTGTACTGGGCCATATCCGGGGTGTGAACCCCGCCGTAAAGAGGGTCGTTGCAGTAAAAGATGTCGCCGTCCCTGATTCCGACGCTCTCGTCGTTAGCCCAGTGTTTAATGATGTACTTTAGCGGGATCTGGCCCAAAACGGCGTGAAACCAGATACCGGTGGCCACGGCGGCTGAGTCGCCCGAGTTTGTGTAGATGCACATGGCCAGGTCGCCCCAACGGACACCGGCGCTGGCGCCCAGCTTGGAGCAGGTCTGCTTGGCCTCCTGCGCGATGGTATGCATTTTATGCCGGAAGATCGTAAAGTCAACGTCCGAAATCCCTGCCATCGCATCCAATTCCCGCTGGGTCGGGGCTTCGGGCTTCATCCGGGAACGGATGGCCAAATCGCGTCCGGCCATAATTCAGATCGCCTCCTTCATCGAGCTCGACCGACCTGCCAACCGCTCGAATAAGGCATTTCCGTACTCATCCAGGGTGAAGCGGTAGCCCGGCTCGACCACGTAGGTCGTTTCCGGGGCTTCAAGGACGGCTGGCCCCTCGATCCGATTCCCGGCCAACATCTGCCTGAAATCATAGACTGCCGTCGGTCTGAAATCTCCATAGGTGCCCCAGAAGATATCCCGCTGGCCCTTGAGCGCTCGGGCGGGGGGTTCCGCCCCTCCGGCCTCGAGGCGCGGAAAGTCAAATCCGGCTTGCGGGACGGTTGCCCGTAGCATGAAGGTCTCGATGTCCACCCCGCCCACCGGGAAGGCCGCCTCGGTTCCGTATAGCCCGGCGTAGGTTGCCTCAAAGGCCTGGACCAGCCGCCGGACGTCATCCTCGCTATGCAGCTCTAGCAGGGGCGATACCGTTCGGGTGACGGTGAATTGGGTCCCGTACTTCATTTCCAGTTCCAGGGTAAAGTGGATCTTGTCCGGCGAGAATCCTTCCAACTCGAAATCTTTCAAAGCCTGCCGCTTGAGCTCGGCCACCACTCCGTTGAATGACTCGTAATCGCTTAGATACTGCTGAGACCCAAAGGTCAGGACCTTCAGATACCTGGAGTGCTCGTAGATGTGCATGGTCTCCAAGGTGGTTGCCCCAAAGGCCCCAAAAACCGGCGAGTACGGGCAGGTGATGATGCGCTGGGCCTCCAGGTAGGCGTTGAAACCGCAGCAGTGAGCAGGCCCGGCACCGCCGGTGGCAAAGAGGGCGAACTCTCGCGGATCATGGCCCTTGAGCGCAACCTCCTTGTAGATCTCCTGACCCATCTTGGCATCAATGACTTGTTTAATCCGCCAGGCCGCCTCAACCACGCTAATCCCCAGGGGTTGAGCAATTCGGTTCCAGATGGCCGTCTCGGCCTTTTCCTTGTGCAGGCGCATCTGGCCGCCAACGTAGTACTCCGGGTTCAGATAACCGAGAACCAAATCGGCATCGGTGACGGTCGGCTCAACCCCCCCCAGGTTGTAGCAGGCCGGGCCCGGCATCGACCGGGCGCTCTGGGGTCCGACCTCCAGCTCGTTCCCAAGGCTGCGGTTGATCCAGGCGATCGACCCCCCTCCGGCCCCGATCGAACGGGTTTCGACCGCGCTAATCTGAGTCCGCCAGCGGTCAATCACCGGAACAAAGTTATCGCTGGGTATCTTTCCACCGGCTACGACACCCATGTCAAAGCTGGTGCCGCCCATATCGGTGTAGATGATATTTTGGACCCCATACAGGCGCCCGACGTGGAGGCTTCCGAGCAGCCCGGCGACCGGACCGGCGTTATGGGTGTTGACCGCCCGGGTGCGAGAGACCTTGCGGGTACCCCCGCTGTTGTGGACCAGGATCAGCGGGCGGCGGTAGCCCCGGTCCCGCAGCTCCTCTTCCAGCCGGGAGAGCTGGTCGGAGAGATCGCGGTGCATGTAGGCGTTCACGATTGTGGTCATGAACCGACCGTACTCACCCGCTTTGGGGGAAACCGAGCTTGAAAGCAGGACCGGCATGTTACCAAGGTAGGCCTCGGGGTACTCCTCCCGGATGATCTGCCGGATCAACTTCTCATGAGACGGATTACGGAAGGACCAAAGCAGGCAGATCGCAAATCCGGTTGCTCCCTGATCGACAAGGTACTGCAGCTTTTCTAAGACATCGCTTCGATCGAGCGGCATGACTACCTGACCGTTGCTGTCGACCCTCTCCCTGATCCCAACGACCATATTCCTGGGAATCAGGGGCTGGGGCTTTTGGATCCGAGCCAGATCCTTGAATTCGGATAGACCGATACCGTCCGCCCACTGGCGAGCCCGGCCGATGTAAATGGCGTCTTCGAACCCCGAGGTAGTAATCAGGCCCAGTTTGGGCCCACTGCGCTCGATCAGCGCGTTGGTGCCGATAGTGGTTGAATAGCGGATGCTCTCCACCCGGGCCAGGAGTTCTGGCAGGTCGGCATCCATCTCGTCAGACCCCTGCTCCAAAGCTCGAATGAACCCGACGCTCGGGTCGTAATAGGTGGTCGGCACCTTGGCAACGGCCACCTGCTTTCCATTACTCAAAAAACAGTCGGTAAACGTCCCGCCGACATCAACCCCGATAATAACTCCCACGGCCATTCCTCCTCTCGTCTTTATTTTAGGCCGTACTTCTCTTTAAGTTGAGTCAGGTCCACTTGGATATCGTGGGTGATCGGATGGCCGGGCGGCAGGTACTCATTTTCCACCTGCGCCGCGCAGTGAGGGCAGTAGAACTCCAACAGCCGGCAGTAGTCGGGGTCGGGAGCAAAGGTATAGGCTCCGGTTTCAACCAAGGGCCGGTAGACCTCCCGGGTATCGCGCATCTTTACCCGGCACCCCCGCTTGTAGTTTTCGGTCGCCGGGACCAAGTCCCCGCTACAGCGCTGGCAGCACCACATCTCCCGCGAAAGGTCGATCTCCAGATATTCGGTAATTCGAACCTTCACAAGGTCACCTCCTCAAGAACCCCGCACAAGTAATGATCAATCGAATAACGCCAGCCTGGGGGAACGACGCAGGTAGTATCGACTCCCTCGATCAGGGCCGGTCCGATGATTCGATGGCCGCAAAGCAGCCGATCCCGGTCGTAGACCGGAGTAATTAGGGCCTTCGGCTCATTCGATCCGGGTTCGGCCCAAAAGACCGGCCGAGTACCTTTGTGGGCCTCGGAAGCTTGGCGGTCGGACTTCGGGTTGGGGGCCAGCCGGTACCTTAAAACAGAGGCTGAGGCTGTCAGGGTTAGACCGGCCAGGTAGACCTGTTCGGCCCGGGAACCGCCCCAGGCTTGTCGGGTCTCAATGGCCATTTCCATCAGCGCCTTCAGACTCAGACCTTCGCCAGGCCGTTCGAACCGGTTCTGGCCTCCGCGCCCGACTAGGCAGACCTCCGTCCTCCAGGAAAGTTTCTCGGACGGGAAGCCCTCCCCGCGCATGTCAGCGACCGCCCGGTCCTTCAGGTAAGCCAATTGGTCCTGCAGCAGGCCCTGGTCGAGCAGGCTGTGATCGCCTTCGATAAGCGGCAGATTGGGGCTCCAACTGTATGAGTGGGTGAGGTCAAGCTGGCTGAGGCCGAAGGCCGAGAAGACCGAAGCGTAGGGCGAGGTGATCAGCCGGGGAACGCCCAGGGCACCGGCAAAGCCGGCGGCGTGAGTTGGTCCGGCCCCACCGAAGCAGAACAAGGCTTCCGGCCTCTCCAGGCCGTTCCCGGTCTCGGCCATAATCATCCTGAGCGATTCGGCAATCTGGGCGTCGATCCGGTTTCGAATGGCCAGGGCAGCCGCCTCGACGGTGACTCCTAGCGGTTCGGCCACGTGGGTCTTGATGGCCGCCTCGGCTCTTGCCCGGTTGAGCTTCATACGTCCGCCCAGGAAAAACTCCGGGTCCAGGTAACCGAGTACCAAATCAGCGTCGGTCACGGTCGGAAGGGTGCCGCCCAGATCAAAACAGGCCGGTCCGGGGGCCGACCCGGCGCTTTCCGGACCGACCTGCAGCTTACCGTCCCGGGTCCGGGCGATGGAACCGCCGCCGGCACCGATTCCCCGTACCGAAAGCATCGGAAGATGCACCCGGAGGCTCTCGATTTCGGGCTCATCCTCAAACGGGATTTCCGCCCCGCTGATGGCGGCTATATCAGCACTGGTGCCGCCCATGTCAGCGCTCAAAACTTTATCAAACCCGTAAGCCCGGCGAAGGAAGTCCACACCGGCCAGGCCGCCAGCCGGGCCGGAATTGAAGGTATGGAGGGCCTGGGTCTTGGCTACCCTGGCGCAGCCGCCGCTGGAATGGGCCACTAGGAGCGGCCGGCCGTATTGGCGCTTGCGAATCTGTTCCTCGGCCCGATAAAGAGACCGGGCCATCTCGCGGTGGATGTAAGCATTGACCAAAGCGGTATTGGTGCGTACACAGTCACCGGGCCGGTCCGAAAGGTCGCTTGCCAGAAATA
The DNA here is from genome assembly GCA_041695105.1 of Bacillota bacterium. Taxonomy (GTDB): domain Bacteria; phylum Bacillota; class Sulfobacillia; order JAMDAP01; family JAJYMS01; genus JBGFRN01. Next base: position 10,498 of record JBGFRN010000170.1, read on the forward strand.
GCTGGGGAGCTCCCAGGTACTCCTGGGGAAAGGCCTCCTCTACCCATGTACGGATCTGCCTTTCCTGGGAAGGGTCGGCGTGGGAGTTGGCCAGCGAGATCACCACTGCCCGGGCCCCACGGTCGATCAAATCCTGAACGGCCTTCAGGACGGACTCCCGGTCAGGCTCGACCAAAGAAGTCCCGTCCGGGTTCATTGTTCCGGTTACCTCCCGAACCATCTTTCCGTCCACCAAAAATCCCAAGCCCGAAGCCTCGTCGGACCCAGCATAAAGGTCCTTGGCGTGACCCTGACTGACTAATATGCCTAATTTGGGGCCGGACCTCTGGATTATGGAATTGGTCCCAAGGGTAGTGCTAAAGCGAATAACATCCGTCTGACGAAGCATCTCCTCCAACCGAACTCCATAAGCACCGGCTCCCTCTTCTAAGCAGCCGATGAAGCATACTGTCAAGTCGTGGGGAGTAGTAAGGACCTTGACACCACGGTTATCGCCGTCCCAGGATAGAAAGCCGTCAGTGAAGGTTCCTCCGGTGTCGATATTGATGATACACCCCAAAAGCGTCCCCTCCTCTCCATTTGGGCAGAGTCACTCTCCTGTGATGGCCTTCAGGCCGGCCTGAACGGCCTCGATCGGAGTCCCGGCCGGAATCTCCCCTGCCGTAGAAAGAAACCAGCCGCTACAGCCAAAAACGTCCCGCACTGCAGTTACGGAGCGTCGAACTGTCTCTGGATCACCTGTCCAACCACTAGTTTCGATCCCGAAACCAACGGCTGCCCCTCGCCTGTCCCGCAGCTCGCGGCATGATTCGAGCCACTCCTGGCTGGCCGTCAGTTTGGGTGGGTTGAGAAATAGAACCCCCCCTGGACCCAGTCCCGGCCATTCGGGCAAGAAACCAGCCAAGCCGCCCTGGATAACCGTCAGGACCGGCCAGGAGTTGTAATACCTGAGGGTATTCCAAATTGCCTCCATCGCCGCCGCCAGCCTCCCGGCCTCGGATGGTGCCGATGGAAAGGGATATTCCTCAACTACCAGCGTTATATCGACACTGGCCTCCCCCGCCCTCCTGGCCATCCCGAGCGAGATGGCCTCGGCTAGGGGAAAAACGCTGGGCATCCGGACAGCATCACCGGCATCTGGAAAGGTCGAGGCCAATTGCTTGGCCAGGGTCCATGGGCCGGTGACTGAGGCGGCCAGGGTCGCCTGTTCGCCCAAGGAGGCCTTTAGGCGACCCAGGGCCTCCAGGTAAACCCCCGCCCTGCCGGGAACCGAGGGACCGGCAGCCTTGCCGGTACTTATTCCATCACCGACCGGAGGTAAGGCCAGGGCATCGGCGGCAGTCAACTCCAGGCCCGGGTCAAGGGCCGGAAGGACCACCGGGTAACCGAGCAGTTCCCGGCAGCGCCGGTGTGAGACGGCCATCGATTCCGGGTCGGACCAGAACTGTTCGCGGCTGACCCCTCCGACCCTACCGGCCAAACTCGCCACCAGGGGAACCAGCGGGGGAACCGGGAGGTCGCGGAGCGTGAATAGTTGACGTATTAGGCGGCGGGGGCTGAACCCTCCCCATTGACTCATCGGCAACAGCTCCCGGATCAGGCTTTGGCCGGGCTGGTCAGTTCAAGGTAATACTGATGAGAGATCTGATCCAACAGCCGCCAGATCTGCAACCACTGCCTGGGTTCAGTCCAGGGCCTCTCGCTGACCCCCGTCCACTGAAAGTCTGGCACCGCCATTCCTCGACCGGGCAGCCAACGATAAGCGGGCCGCGCGATTTTAGTCGGGAACGCGTCACGCCTGATCTCGGTCATGAGGCGCTTGGTAAAATCCGGGGTCAGCTCGGGAAAACTTAGGCTCTCCTGAAGCAGCTCGACTACCGCCCCAACGGCCTGGAAGCGGGCGTGACAACCGGCACAGACCCTCAAATGACTTTCCAAGGCGGCTTGTTCACTTGGGATTAGTTCTCGGTCATAAAAGCGTTGAGCCCATTTTCCCAGGTCGACGCAGTTCACCATTTTTCACCTCCTGGTCCCGGCCTTGCCAATAATTCTCAAGCCTCCGGGCCAAAAGCTTTCGGGCCCGGTAAAGGCGCGTCTCGACATTATCCCGAGAAATGCCCAGTGCGCGGCTGATTTGTTCGTACGACAGTCCCTCGGTGTACTTTAAGGTGAGCACCTCCTGGTAGTTTTGGGGCAGGCGGGAGACCACCCGTCTGATCATCGCACAGGTTTCATTGCGCTCAACCACCTCGGCCGGGAACTCAGCCATACCCGGGAGGAGCCAGTTGACCAGAGCCAGAACTCGGTTGCCCCGGCGCCTGCGGAGCATGTCGGTGCAGCAGTTGGCGGCTATCCGGTAAAGCCAGGTTGTGAAGGAATACCGCGGGTCATATCTCTGTAGCCTGCGAAAGGCACGGAGAAGCGTCTCCTGGACCGCATCCTCGGCATCACCGCGGTTGCCCAAATAGCGGAAGGCCAGCCCGAAAAGACGGTCCTGATGATGCAGGACCACTTGCTCAAAAGCCCAAAGATCGCCCTGACGGGCTTTCTCGATCAGTTGAGAATCGATTTGGGTATCCGAAGGAACCAAAGAACTCACCCCGATCCGGGTAGCTCTGTTGTTAATACGCACAGCCAGCGAAAAACCCTACAGAATTTTTGGACAAAAACAAAAAAGTACCCCTTACAGGGTGCTTTACCGGAAAACATTTTACGATTCAC
>JBGFRN010000074.1:0-13211 GCA_041695105.1 Bacillota bacterium
CGGATCTTCGAGGTCAGGGAATTGGAGACCGACGTTTCTTTCATTCGAAATCACCTAAACGCGGAGCTTTGCCAGGATCTAGATCTTTACGCCTTCGTCCTGGACGGTGAGGAATGGAAGGTCAGTGAAACGAATTGGGAAAAGGTGCGGGATCTGCTCTGTAATTCCCTGGCCAGCGGCGGAAGCCCGCGGATTGTGGTTGGGGATGCCAACTACAACCGAAGCCACGAGCTTTACCTGAAGCATCTGACCGACGGCCGCCATCTTGACCGCAAGCTCGCCGAGAAAGCTCTGACCTATGTAGAAGATCTCTGGGGATATCCCTGCCACCTGGAGACCGAGGACGAAGGACGCCGGATGGTCTTGACTAGCGCACGGGGAAACGTCACCGTCGAATACCGGGACTGAAGCCTACCACCCAGACTCTCATAAAGAAGGAGGCGAGAACAATGAGCCTTCAGGAAAGATTGGAACGGTTCCGCGCTGAGGAGCGCCGGTTGGGCTGGGAGGGCACCTTTTTGGAGTACTTCGACCTGGTGCGCCAGCGCCCGGAAATCGCTCAGCTATCCCACGCCCGCATTTACAACATGATCATTGATGCCGGCACCGAGACTGATGAGCGCGGGCACAAGCACTACAAGTTTTTTGAAAAAGACATCTTCGGGTTGGAAAAGACTCTCGATCAGCTCGTGGAGTACTTCAATTCGGCTGCCCGCCGGCTGGAGGTTCGCAAGCGCATCCTTCTGCTGATGGGCCCGGTGGGTGGCGGCAAGTCTACCCTGGTGGCCCTGATCAAACGGGGGATGGAAAGATTCAGCCGCACTGAAACCGGCGCCATTTACGCCATCAAAGGCTGCCCGATGCATGAAGAGCCCCTGCATCTGATCCCGGAGGAACTCCGGGCTGATATCTACAAGGAATACGGGATATATATCGAGGGCGACCTTTGCCCGGTCTGCCGGCAGACGGTCAGGGACAAATACGGCGGGGTTCACGAAAACGTTATCGTGGAGAGGATCGCCTTCTCAGAGAAAAACCGGACAGGCATCGGGACCTTCACCCCGTCTGACCCCAAATCGCAGGATATCTCAGAGCTGACCGGTTCGGTCGACCTCTCAACCATCGGCGAGTACGGCAGCGAGTCCGACCCGCGGGCTTACCGGTTCGACGGCGAGCTGAACATTGCCAACCGCGGGCTGATGGAGTTTATTGAGATGCTGAAGTGCGACGAGAAGTTTCTCTATGGGCTGTTGACCCTCTCCCAGGAGCAGAACATCAAGACCGGGCGCTTCTCAATGATCTACGCCGACGAGGTCGTGGTCTCGCACTCCAACGAGAATGAGTACAACGCTTTCGTTAATAACAAGAAGAACGAAGCGCTCAAAGACCGGATGATCCTGGTCAAGGTTCCCTATAACCTCCGGGTGTCGGACGAGGTCAAGATCTACGAGAAGCTCCTTAAGGACTCGGGGCTGCGCAATATTCACATCGCACCCTACACCCTGAAAGTGGCCTCGACCTTCGCCATTCTCAGCCGGCTTGAGCCATCGAAGAAGGCCGGCCTGTCGCTGATGAAGAAGCTCAAACTCTACGATGGGGAGGAGGTGGAAGGTTTCTCCCAGCGCGATGTCAAGGAGCTGCAGGACGAAACGGAGCACGAGGGCATGAACGGGATCTCGCCCCGCTATATCATCAACCGGCTGTCATCGGCCCTGGTTGAGGACGGGTGCACCTGCATCAATCCGCTCGACGCCCTGCGGGCCTTGAAAGAAGGCTTTGACCAGCACACCGGCATCAGCAAGGAAGAAAAGGAGCTGTACCTGAATTTCATCTACGAGACTCGCAAGGAATACGACGAATGGGCCAAAACGGAGGTTCAGAAGGCCTTCGTCTACTCGTTCGAAGAATCGGCCCGAACCCTCTTCAACAACTACCTCGACAACGTTGAGGCCTACTGCAACCGCGAGAAAATCCGCGATCCGATCACCGACGAAGAGGTTGACCCAGACGAGAAGCTGATGCGCTCAATTGAAGAGCAGATCGGCATCACTGAAAACGCCAAGAAGTCGTTCCGTGAAGAGATCCTGATCCGAATGTCGACTTTGGCTCGCCGGGGGCAGAAGTTCGACTTCCACAGCCACGAACGGTTAAAGGAAGCCATCGAAAAGAAACTGTTCGCCGACCTGAAGAACATCGTCAAGATCACAACCTCGGTGAAGACCCCGGACGCCGAGCAGTTGAAGCGGATCAATGAAGTGGTTGACCGTTTGGTTCAGGAGCATGGCTACTGCTCCTGCTGCGCCAACGAGTTGTTGAAGTACGTCGGGACACTGTTGAGCCGGTAAAAAAAGAGCTTACCCGGGCTCTGGCCCGGGTCCACAGGCAATTGACAAACCCCGTCTTTTGTGAGATTCCGGTCCGAATGAGACCGGATCCCTGGGAAGGCGGGGTTGTTGTTTTCGGGGGAAAATGTCAGTGCAAGAGACCGGCCAAATTGACTGCTGCATGCTAACCATCTCATACTGGCGATTCTCCCGCCCTGGGGCCGACCTGCGGGCTTTCCCGCGACCTTTGTCATCAATCAGGACCGCGCCACTCCTATGAAGGCGGCCGTTCCCAAACCGGGCGGCAACTGCTAGAATACATAATAGTCCCGCTTGAGGAGGCCAACTATTTGACCCTAATCGCCAAGATCTCTGACGACTACGTCAACCGCGCCCGGCTCCTTATCTCATGCCCGGACGCCCCGGGGATCGTGGCCGCCGTCTCGCACTTCCTTTTCGAGAACGGGGCCAACATCGTCCACTCCGATCAGCACACGACCGACCCGGTCGGCGGGGTTTTTTTCATGCGGGTCGAGTTTGACCTGCCCGGGCTGGATGAGCGCCTCCCCCTGCTGGAGCGGGGGCTGGAATATCTAGGCGGGCGGTTCAAGATGAACTGGCGGCTGGCTCAGGCCAAACGCATTAAAAGGCTGGCCATCTTTGTTTCTAAGGAGGACCATTGCCTATTCGAGCTGCTCTGGCAGCAGCGGGCCGGTGACCTGAGGGCCGACTTTACCATGGTCATCAGCAACCATCCCGACCTGGGCCAGACGGTCGAGGCCTGGGGGATACCGTTCAACCACATTCCTTCGAGCAAGGACAACCGGCGCGAGGCCGAAGAGCGCCAGCTCGAATTGCTGCGCTCGGCCCCGGGCGGGGCGATCGACGCCGTGGTCTTAGCCCGCTATATGCAGATCCTCACCCCGGATTTTATCCGGAACTTCCCGAACCGGGTCATTAACATCCACCACAGCTTCCTGCCGGCCTTTGTCGGCGCCAAACCCTACCAGCGGGCCTACGAGCGCGGGGTCAAACTGATCGGGGCGACCGCCCACTACGTCACCGAGGAGCTGGACGCCGGGCCGATTATTGAGCAGGATGTCCAGAGGGTCGACCATCGCCACAACGTCGAGGACCTCAAAAAAATCGGCCGGCACATCGAACGGGTGGTACTCGCGCGGGCTGTGGCCTGGCATGTGGACGACCGGGTGCTGGTCCACGAGAACAAGACAGTCGTTTTCGCCTGAGTCAGTTCATGCTTCTTCGATAATGATAGCGTCGCTTGGGCAGTTTTCCTTGGCCTCTTCGGCCGTTTTCTCCAGGTCAGGGGTATCGAGGATCTTGGAGTTGTCCGGCCCGGCCTGCGCCTTGCCGTCGCCGGCGACCTCATAAATGCTGTCGTAGTCGGTATAACACAGGGCGCATTCGATGCAGGCGTCCTTATCGACAAAGGTTTTTTTCACGTTGATCTCCTCCTCGCCCTAAAGTATCCCCTTTTAAGGTCAAATAAGCGGTGAGACAAAGATGGTTTGATCAATTATAATGGAGATCATGCAACCTGGAGATAAAACAAGCTCCATATCGAGATACGAACACATTGCCGTGGATTTGGCCAAAAGAATCGTCGGCGGCGAGTTCCCGCCTGGCACTCGGGTGTCGGGCCGTAGCACCCTGGCCGGGACTTATCAAGTCTCACCAGAAACCATCCGCCGGGCGATCGCCCTGCTCCATTCCCGCGGGGTTCTGACGGCCGAGGCCGGCAAGGGCATCGCCATCGATTCGGTCGCGCAGGCGGCCAGGTTCCTGGATGAGTTCGGTGCCAAGAACCGGATCGACGAGCTGGTCGAGCGGATCGCTTGCCTCAGGTCAGAACGCCAAAAGATCGACCAGGAGATCGGCGAACTGCTGGATGAAATTCTGATCCATAACCATTCGGTTAGCAGCACCGGGCAGAACGTAACCGAGTTGGTGGTGCCCGAAGGATCGCCCTTAGCCGGGGAATCCCTGGCCGGGGCTCAGATCCGGGCCAGAACCGGGGCCACGGTAATCGCGGTTACCAAGGACGGTGAGGACATCTTTTCGCCCCCGCCCGAGCTGATGATCGAACCGGGAGACCTGCTGATTATCGTCGGCAGTCCTGAGTCCAAAGACAACCTAAGAAACTTGCTGACAGCCGGGGTTTAAACCCCGGTTAATTTTTTTCTCCAGCCTCGTCAGGACCCATAATTTTACCGGCAACTTATCATAAACAACAAGGTTGTCAAACCGACAACCTATGGAGTATAATGGGGTTGCAGGTTGATCGGAGGTGGTTCAGGAATTGTGCGGGATTGCTGGATTAATCGCTAAGGGCTGGATTGATATCGAGATCATGAACCGGATGCTTTCGGTCATGGACGGGCGGGGCCCGGATGGCCGCGGGATGACGGCGACCGGAGACGGGATCCTGGGCCACAACCGGTTGGCGATCGTCGACCTGACCGGCGGCGCGCAACCGATAATGAATGAGGACCGCAGCCTATTTTTGGTGGCCAACGGTGAGATCTACAACCACGCCGACCTCCGCTGGCAGCTTCGCCGGGGGCATGCGTTCACCACTCGTTCCGATTCCGAGGCCATCCTTCATCTGTATGAGGAAGAGGGCCCGAACTGCGTCCATTCGCTTGACGGTATGTTCGCTTTTGCCATCAAAGGTCCGGATCATGTGTTCTTGGCCCGCGACCCCCTGGGGATCAAACCGCTGTACTATGGCTTCGATCATGACGGGCACCTCTGCTTCGCCTCGGAGATCAAGAGCCTGCTCCAGGCCACCGAAGACGTCAGGGAACTCCCCCCTGGGAGTTGGTACCATAGCCAATTGGGAGAGCATCGTTACTACCGGCTGCCCGAGACTGAGGCAGAGCTGTTTAAGCCGGAAGAGGCAGCCTCCAGGATTCGGCAAACTTTGGAACGCTCAGTCCAGAAACGCCTGATGGCCGATGTTCCGGTCGGGGTTTTTCTTAGCGGCGGGTTGGACTCAAGTCTGATTTCGGCCATTGCCCGCAAGTTTACGGCCGGAAAACTGCATTCGTTCGCGGTTGGGATCGAGGGATCAGAAGATCTCCAGGCGGCCAGCCTGATGGCCCGTTGCCTCGGCACCGAGCATCACGAACTGGCTTACCGTCCGGAGGACGTGACCGATCTTCTGCCCCAGGTTATCTACCACCTGGAATCGTTCGACCCAGCTCTGGTCAGAAGCGCGGTTCCGACCTTCATGGTTTCCCAGATGGCGGCCGAGCACGTCAAGGTGGTCCTGTCGGGAGAGGGGGCCGACGAGCTCTTCGCCGGCTACCATTACCTAAGGGACATCATGCTCAGGGGCGACCTGAAAGGTGAACTGCGCCGGATCATTTCGAGCCTTCACAACACCAACCTGCAGAGGCTCGACCGGATGACCATGGCTCATTCGCTTGAGGGCCGGGTGCCTTTCCTTGATGTCGAGATGGTCAGTCTCGCCCTCGGGGTCTCCACCGAGCTAAAGCTGGCCGGCGACGACCTGACTGAAAAATGGATCCTCCGCCTGGCGGCGGGCTACTGCCTGCCCGCGGAAATCGCCTGGAGGAAGAAGGAGAAGTTCGCCGTCGGAACCGGCACCGCCGAGGTGCTTGAGGACTACGCTGAGCGGGCAGTTGACTCTGATGAGTTCGAGGCCGGTCGGGAGATCCCCGGCGGTCATGTCATCCGCTCCAAAGAGGAGTACCTCTACTGGACGCACTTCCGGTCACACTTCGGCCAGGAGGGAATTATCGCCCAGATGGGGCGGAGCCGGAGCCTCAATCCGGGGCAGCTTTACTACGAGACTTCCTAGTCCCGAACGGGAAGGAGGATTTTGGATGAAAACGTTCGCAGTCATCGGGGCCGGTCACGGCGGGCAAGCCATGGCTGGCTTTCTGGGACTACTGGGATACAAGGTCAACCTCTACAACAAGACCGGCGCCAAACTGGCTCCGATCATCGATCAAGGCGGTATCTGGCTTGAGGGCAAGGTCGAGGGATTTGGCCCCCTCCAGGTCGTCTCGGACCAAATCGGGGAGGTGGTCTCGGGAGCCGAGGTGATTATGGTGGCTATCCCGGCCTCCGGTCACCGGATGGTGGCCGAACTCTGCGCCCCGTTTCTGACCGACGACCAAATCGTCGTCCTCAACCCGGGACGGACTGGGGGTGCGATTGAGTTCCGCCATACCCTGGCTGAATCGGGCGGCCGGGCGGCCGTCACCGTAGCCGAGGCCCAGACCTTCATCTTTGCCAGCCGGGTGGTCGGGCCCGGCCGGGCCAAGATCTTCGGTTTTAAGCATAGCTTGGCCGTGGCCGCCCTGCCCTCAATCGAAACTGGTCGGGTGCTGCGGGCTATCCGGCCGGCCTTCCCCCAGTTTCGACCGGCGGCCAATGTCCTGGAGACTAGTCTGGACAACATGGGAGCGATCCTGCATCCGGCCCTGACCTTGCTGAATTCGGGATGGATCGAGGAAACCAAAGGGGCCTTTGATTACTACCATCAGGGTGTTTCTCCCTCGGTGGCCCAGGTTCTTGAGGCCATGGATGAGGAGCGCCTGTGCCTGGCCCGGGCCCTGGGGGTCAAGGCCAGGAGTGCTTGCCAGTGGCTGAAAGATGCCTATGGGGCGGCCGGGCGGGGCCTGAGAGAGGCCATTTTGGACAACACTCAGTATGCCGGCATCAAAGCGCCTGATACCTTGGATCACCGCTATATCTTTGAAGACGTGCCGGCCTCGCTGGTTCCGATGGCCGAGCTGGGACAGCTCCTTGAGGTGCCGACCCCGACGATCAACAGCATCATTCATCTGGCCTCCACGGTTCACGGCATCGATTACCGCTCCGCCGGGCGGACCATCGACCGTCTTGGCCTGCGGGGGATGTCGGTCGATGACATCTGGGATCTGGTCTGGCTCGGGGGGGTGCCGTCATCATGCACGGCCGGGGATTAGTTCTGGGGGCGGCCATCGGCGATTGTGTCCATGTGGCCGGGGTCATCAACTTTCTGGCTCTGGCCGCGGAAGAGGGTTATCGGACCGTCTTCCTTGGCCCGGCGGTCGACCCGGAGCGCCTGATCCAGGCGATTGAAGAACACCGCCCGGAGATTGTCGGGCTGAGCTATCGCCTGACTCCGTCCACGGCGGTCGAGATCCTGCGGTCGCTAAGGGAATCCCTCACCGAGCGCGGTCTCTTGAACCGGCGCTACCTCTTCGGCGGGACGGCCCCGGTCTGCCGGGCGGCCTCCGAGATGGGATGGTTGGAAGCCTGTTTTGACGGCACCAGCGAGCGAGCCGGGGTCCGGGCCACCCTGCGCGGGCAGGAGGGCGGGCAGGACGGCGAGCGGCCGAACCTTGAGGGCCTGGCCGGGTACCCGTCCACTCTGGTCCAGCGGATCAACTGGAAGCGACCGAAACCCATCTTGCGCCATCACTTCGGCCTTCCGAGCTTTGAGGCCACGGTCGAGGGGATCACCCGGCTTGCCGAATCCGGAGCCTTGGACGTAATCTCGCTGGGCATCGACCAAAATACTCAGCAGTCCTTTTTTCGTCCCGAGGAAATCGACCCGTCACGGGATGGGTCGGGCGGGGTTCCGGTGCGAGGTCAGGGCCATTTCTGCCAGCTCAAGGCGGCCTCCCGGGCGGGCAACTATCCCTTGATGCGCTGCTACAGCGGCACCCGCGACGTCACCAGGCTGGCCGGGGTGCTCAAAGAGACGATCGATAACGCCTGGTGCGCCGTCCCCCTGCTTTGGTATAACGTGATGGATGGGCGCGGGCCGAGGTCCCTAAGGGAATCGATCGCCGAGGCCCAGGAACTGATGCGCTGGCACGCCGAGCGTGAGATTCCGGTCGAGGTAAACGAGGCTCATCACTGGGGCTTGAGGCGGGCCCATGACGCCCTGGTGGTCGCGGCCGGCTACCTGGCGGCATATAACGCCAAGGCGGCCGGGGTTCGTAACTATGTGGCCCAGTTTATGTTCAACACCCCGCCCGGTAGCGCCCCGGCCATGGATTTGGCCAAGATGCTGGGGATGATTGACCTGATCCGGTCCCTTGAGGACGAAAACTTTTCGATTATTAAAGAAACCAGGGGCGGTCTGGCCAGCTTCCCGGCCGAGCCGGCCCGGGCCCGGGGCCACCTGGCGGCCTCGACCTACCTGCAGTTGGCACTGGAACCCGAAATTATCCATGTCGTGGCTTACTGCGAGGCTGACCACGCCGCCACCCCCGCGGAGATTATCGAGAGCTGCGGCATTGTGGAGGGGGTTCTCGATCAGTGGATTACGGGCGGGTTCCCTGACCTGGCGGCCTCGGCTGAGGTTCAGGCCCGCCGCCGCGAGGTGGTCGAAGAGGCTTGGGAGATCATCGAGGCGATCCGGTCGATTGGATCTCTGACCGACCCGGAGGTCCTGGCGGGCGCGGTCGAGACCGGCCTGCTCGACGCTCCCGACCTGAAAGGCAACCCGGTGGCCCGGGGTGAGCTAAAGACAGCCATAATCGGCGGGGCCTGCCGTTCGGTGGATGGCCAGGGGCGAGTCCTGAAGGAAAGGCACCGGGTGGGTAGAATTTATGTTTCATGAAGATCGACCTCCACATCCATAGCCGCTTCTCATACGACTGCTGCACCGAACTGCGCGATATCGTCCGGGTGGCCAGGGCCAAGGGTTTGGACGGGGTCTGCATCACCGAGCACCACACCTACGCTAGGAGCGCCCCTTGGCGCCGGGCGGCCAGGGTAATGGACGATTTTGTGGTGCTCACCGGGGCCGAGGCCTCGACCGACATCGGGCACCTGCTGATTTTCGGCCTCGGGGATGACTCCTGGAACACCTGGGACGGGCGAACCTATCTCAAGGCCGAGGACGTTGCCCGTTGGGTCAACAACCGCGGGGGGGCGGTGGTGGCGGCGCACCCATTCCGCTATGACGGCCGGTATGGGTCGGAGCGGATCTGCCGCATCCCTGGGATCACGGCCATTGAGACCTGGAACGCCCGCTGCACGCCTGAGGAGGTGGCCCTGGCCCGGGAGGAAGCCGCGCGGCTGGGACTTCCGACCACCGGGGGGAGCGACGCCCACGTTGGCCACGCCGCCGGCGACGCCTACACAGTTTTTGAAGACTTGGTTGCCAGCGAGGAGGCCCTGGTCGCGGCCCTGAAAAGCGGCCGCTACCGGGCCGGGCCCTAGTTTTTTAATAACAAGAATCGATTTCTAATGTTTATAATATACCCCCGATCCGCGCCCCTCCTGGCTTCAATGCTGGAGGGGCGTTTTGTTGTCCCGGGAGGGGTTCTAGAACTTAAAAGTATCCCCCGGGAAGGGCGAGGCGATAATGAGCGAGAAGTAAGAAAATACAACACTTTGGCAAAAGCGACTCGTTTGGCACGCTTCTTGCGATAACATTAGGGCAGATATCCAAAGGGGTGAAAACGGGATGGGTGGTCGGGCCTCGCTGGTGGTTTCGGTCGAAGAAGCCGCCTCGTGGATTAAAGATGGAGACACCATTGGGATCGGCGGGTTTGTGACGACTAACAAGCCGATGGCCGTCCTGCGCCGCCTGATGAAAGAGCGCCGGAAAGACTTGACGGTGGTGGCCCCGCCGTCGTCGATCGAGGTCGACATGATGGCCGGGCTCGGGATGCTCAAAAGCCTCCTGACGCCATACGTCGGGGCCGAGGCGCTGGCCCCGGTCGGTCCGTTCTTCGGGAAACTGGCCGGCCGGGCTTTTCAGGTTGAGGAGGTCGACCTGGGGATGGTAATTGCTTTCCTGCGGGCTCAGGTCTACGGCCTGCCCTTCATGCCGGCCCGGGGGCCGGCCGGGACCTCGCTCCCAGAGCTGAACCGCCGGGTCAAATGGATGGATGATCCGTTCGGGGGCCCGCGGCTGCTGGCGGTGCCGCCAATCGAGCTGGACGTGGGGATCATCGTCGCCGCTCAGGCCGACCAGTACGGGAACGTGCAGCATTTGGGGGCGACCTTCATCGATTCTCTGGTCGCCCAGGCGGCCAAGAAGGTAATCGTCCAGGTCGAGCGGCTGGTCTCGAACGAGGAGATCAAGCGCGATCCCCTTAACACGACCCTTCCCTGCGAGTTCGTCGACGCCGTGGTGGTGGCCCCCTTTGGCTGCCACCCCCTTTCGGGCCAGGGGTTCTACGGGCTGGACGAGGGCGGGGTCAAGGAGTATATCCGGGCGGCCCGGTCGGCGGCCGAGGGAAGCCCGGAGACCTGGAACAATTACCTGATCCGGTACGTCGACGGACCTGAGAACCACGCCGCTTACCTGCAGGAGGTCGGGTTCGAGCGAATTCTCGGGCTGGGGCTGGAAAACGGGGAGGTGAGCGCCCGATGAGCGAAGCCGCGGTTCGGGCGGCGGCCGGAGCGGAGACCGATGCGGGGGCCCCGCCCGCCACCATCAAAGAGACGATGGCCGTCTTCATGGCTCGTCAGGTCAGAAACGGCGACTACATCTCGCTTGGGACAAATCTGCCGATCCCGACCGCCGGGGTGCTGCTGGCCCACCTGACCCACGCCCCGGACCTGAAGATCAACGTCCTAAGCTACTTCGTCAACCTCTCGGCCATGGAGCGGTTTGAGGACCTGACCCAGATCGCCAACCCCAGGGTCCAGAAATGGGCCGAGGCGGTGATGTCGCTCGAGGCCATGGTCAACGCCATCCCAAGGATGGATCTTTGCTTCGCCGGGGGACTCCAGGTCGACCGGTACGGCAACACCAACCTGATCGGGGTGGGCAGGCAGGAGCGGGGGTGGAAGTTCCGAGGGCCGGGCAGCGTCGGGACGGCCACGGTGATGGCGCTGGTGAAAAAGTACTGGATCTTCGTCGGGGAGCACTCTCCCCGGACCCTGGTCGAACAGTGCGAGCACCGCTCCAGCGCCGGCTGGGATCTGGGCGGGGCCGGTGCCCGCCGCAAGCTGGGTCTGCCCGGGGGCGGGCCGGAGTACATCATTACCCCCAAGTGCGTCTTCGATTTCGACGAGGAGACCAAGGAGGCCAGGATTCGCTGGCTCTTCCCGCCGGTGAGTGTCGAGGACGTCATTGAAAACACCGGGTTCCGGCCGCTGGTTCACCCACAGGCCGGGCCGGTGCAGGCACCGACCGAAGATGAGCTGGCTGTTTTGCGCCAGAGAGTCGATATCAAAGGATTGCTGAGGAGGTAGGTTCTCCTTTGTCAGGTTCGAATGAGAAGATCAGGACCTCGGCCGGGATCGAGGTGAAGCCGGTCTACACGGCGGTCGACATCGCCCCCGGTCTGGACGAGCGGCTCGCGGCCCCCGGGGAATACCCGTTCACCCGGGGCGTTCACCCGCTGATGTACCGGAGCAAGGTCTGGACGATGCGCCAGTACGCCGGTTACGCCACCGCCCAGGAGTCGAACGAGCGCTACAAGCTTCTGGTCAAGGAGGGCGTCACCGGTCTGTCGGTGGCCTTCGACCTGCCCTCGCAGATGGGCTACGACTCCGACGATCCGGAGATTTTCGAGGAGGTCGGCCGGACCGGCGTGGCCATTGACAGCCTGGCCGACATGGAAATCTTGTTTGACGGCATCCCGCTGGATAGAATCAGCACTTCGTTCACGATCAACGCGGTCACCCCGATCATCCTGGCCATGTATCTGGCGGCCGGGGAGAAGCAGGGCGTGCCCTCGGACAAGATGACCGGCACGGTCCAAAACGACATCCTGAAGGAGTATTTCGCTCGCGGGGCCTATATCTTCCCCTTAAGGCCGTCGATGCGGATGATCGGCGACGTCTTTGAGTACTGCGCCAAGAGGAGCCCGAAGTTCGTCCCAGTCAGTGTCTGCGGCTACCACATCCGTGAGACCGGGGCCAACGCCGTCCAGGAAGTGGCCTACGCTTTTTTAAACGCCATGGCCTACATTGACAACGCCCTGGAGCGCGGGCTGGATATCGACGCCTTTGCCTCGCGGGTGACCTTCAACTTCTCGGCCCATATGGACCTGTTCGAGGAGGTGGCCAAGTTCCGGGCCGCCCGGCGGCTCTGGGCCAAGCTCTTGCGGGAGAAGTACGGGGCCAAGGACCCCAAGTCATGGAAGTTCCTCTACTTTGCCGGGACCGGCGGCAGCACCTATACCGCCGCCCAGCCGGAGAACAACATCATCCGCGGGACGATCGAGGCCCTGGCCATCATCCTTGGCGGCTGCCAGGCCCTGACGGTCAATACCCGGGACGAGGGGCACGCCATCCCGACCGCCCAGGCCAAGCTGACCGCCCTGCGGACGCAGCAGATCATCGCCTACGAGGCCGGGGTCTGCAGCACGGTCGACCCGCTGGGCGGCTCGTATTACGTCGAGGCTCTGACCGACCAGATGGAGGCCGAGATCGTCCGGGCGATGGAGGAGATCGAGCGGCGCGGCGGGGTGATCGACTCTATCGAGTCCGGGTACATCCAGAAGCTGATCCTGCGCGAGGCGGTCAAGACGGCCCGCGATATCGATACCGGCCGCAAGCCCCTGATCGGAGTCAACCTGTTCGCCATCGACGAGCCGCCGCCGGAGCACCTGCACGAATGGGATGCCGAACCGGCCCGGCAGCAGATGGAGAAGCTCCTGCATCTCAAGGCCGGGCGCGATAATGCGGCGGTTGAGGCGGCCCTGGGGCGGCTGCGCCAGGCGGCCCTGGGTAATGACAACATCGTCGAGGCCTGCCTTGAGGCCTGCAAGACCTACGCCACCCTGGGCGAGATGACCAGGGTCTTGAAAGACGTTTACGGGGTCTTCAAAGAGCCCCTGGGGGTGTTTTAGATGGAGGAGCGCGCGGCCATGAGGCCGGCCGGCGAACGCCCGGCCAAAATCCTGATCGCCAAGCCGGGGCTGGACGGGC
>JBGFRN010000104.1:0-13162 GCA_041695105.1 Bacillota bacterium
CTTGAAGCCCGGGTCGCGCCTGGAGTCATGTCAGGTTCAGTCCCCAAAATCGCCGAAATGGTAAAGGATGGCGGCCAGGGCGGCCGGCCCGGCCGTTTCGGTCCTTAAAATCCTCGGTCCCAAAGTTGCCGGGATGATCCCAGCCTGGCGGGCGACAGCGACCTCGGCCTCGGTCAGCCCGCCCTCAGGACCAATCACCAGAAAGCATTCCCGCAGCCCTTCGGCCCCAACTGCTGTTCGGCTGAGTTGTTCCAGGGCCTGGCGCAATCCGACCGCGGGTTCCCCCTCGTAGAGCATCAGGGCCAGAGCCCGGCACCGGCCGATCTCGGCCAGGATCTCGCTCAGATCTCCGACGGGCAGCACCTCGGGAACGGTTAAGCGGCCGGACTGCTGGGCCGCCTCGCGGGCCACTTTCTGCCAGCGCTCCCGGCGGCCGGCGGCCTTACCCCGGTCCAGCTTGACGACCGAGCGCTCGGCCTGGGCCGGCCAAAAGGCCGCCGCGCCGATCTCGGTTCCCTTTTGGATGATCGTCTCCATCTTGTCGCCCTTGGGCAGGCCCTGGACCAGGGTCACACGGATCTCCGGCTCGCGGTGAGGCCGTAGTTCCGCCCTGACCAGCCCGGTTACTCCCCCGGCCCCAACCTGGGTCAGCTCGACCTGGTATTCGGCCCCGCCAAAGACGGCGAGGACCGAGTCTCCCGGCCTCAGGCGAAGAACCCGGGCGATATGACTGCGGTCCTCGCTCGCGAAGGTTACCTGCCCCTGGCGGTCGGGCGACTTTTCAAGAAAAAAGCGGTTCACGCCAGGCTCCCGCCGGTGGGCTGATTCCAGCCGGGGGCTTCGGCTTCAAAGACAACCCAGCCCTCGGCTTCCCGCCTCCCCGCCGTCCTCAACCCGGCCGACTCAAGGGCCCGTGCGACAGACTCGGCCTTGGAATCGATGATCCCACCGGCGATGAAAAGGCCGCCGGGTTTAAGCAGGCGCCTCACCTCCGGAGCCAGCTCGGCCACCACGCCGGCGATGATGTTGGCCACAACAATATCGAACGGCCTTTGGCCGCCCCGGCACTCCCATTCTTTAAGATCCCCGAGGTGAATTCTGACCGCCCCGGGTCTCCAATCACCCTGACGGCTCCCCCGCCGGGGCCCCAGCCCATTGGCCATGAAGTTGCGGGCGGCCACCTCTAAGGCGACCGGGTCGGTGTCGATGGCTACCACCTCCGCCGCCCCAAGTCTAGCGGCTGCCAGGGCCAAGATGCCCGAACCAGTTCCAATATCCAGGACGCGGGCTTCTTGGCCGCCTAGCTCGCGGCATTCCCAGCCGGTGCCCCCCGCGCTCGGGCCTCCCAGCCCGGAGAGCCTCTCCTCGAGCGCCTCCAGGCAAAGACGGGTGGTGGCGTGGGTTCCGGTTCCGAAGGCCATCCCCGGATCAAGGGTGATGATGAGGTCGTCCGGGACGGGCTGGTAATCTTCCCACGACGGGACGATGACCAACCGCCGGCCAGCGCGCAGCGGGCGGAAGTACTGCTTCCAATTCTCGGCCCAGTCCGCCTCGGCCACCCAGCGGGTGACCGGCTCCTCGACCGGGCCTAGGTCCAGCTCGCGGATCCTGGCCAGGGCGGCACCGATCCGGGCCAGCGAGTCTTGCCAGCCCTCAAGTCCCGGAACGTAGGCTTTAACCGTGACAAGGTCAGGGTCGCCCAGGTCCAGGTCGCAATAGTCCCAGTCCTTTTGGTCGCGGCCCAGGATCATGGCCGGATCCTCGATTGCCACCCCGGCGCTTTCCCCGGTGGGGCCAACGGTAACCTCGCTCAGGGCCCCCGAAACCGCTTCTTGGGCCGCCCGGCCGCACCGGACGGAAACTTCGAGCCACTTCATTTCTCAAATCCCCAGGGTGTCTTTAACCTTCTTGAAAAAACCCTTCTCTTCCGAGACTTCCTCCCCCCGGATCCGGGCCAGCTCGCGAAGCAGCTCGCGCTCCTTATCCGAGAGGTCAGTCGGGGTCTTAACCCTGACATGGACCCACTGGTCGCCGCGCCCAACCCCACGCAGGCGCGGGAGGCCCTTGCCCCTAAGCCGGAAATCAGCCCCGGTCTGGGTCCCCTCCGGGATGCGCAGGCTGGTCATGCCGTTGAGAGCCGGCACCTCAACTTCGGCCCCGAGGGCGGCCTGGGTGATGCTGACATCGACCTCGCAGTGAATGTCGTCGTCCTTGCGCCTGAAGACCGAATGCGGTTTAAGATGGATGACAATAAAGAGATCCCCGGGCGGGCCCCCGCGCTCACCGGCCTCGCCCTCTCCGGACATGCGCAGCCGGTGCCCCGAATCAACCCCGGCCGGGATTTTGACAGTGATCTTGCGGGTCTTCTTGACCCGACCCTGAGCGTGGCATTCGAGGCAAGGCGACTCGATGATCCTGCCTTCGCCCCCGCATCGCTCGCAGGGACGCGAGGTTGCGACCCGGCCCAGAATGGTGTTTTGAACGTGCTGGACCTGGCCGGTACCCCGGCAGGCCTTGCAGGTGACCGGGCTGGTTCCGGGCTTGGCGCCCGACCCGTGACAGGTCGGGCATTCCTCCAGTCGAGGGATGTTTAGTTCCTTCTCAAAACCGGAGGCAGCCTCCTCGAGGGTCAAGTGCAGGTCATAGCGCAGGTCAACCCCGCGCTGCGGACCCCTGGTCCGGCCGCCCCCGCCCCCTCCGAAGAACATGTCGAAGATATCGTGGATCCCGCCGAAACCACTGAAATCCTGGCCGAAACCCTCCGGTCCTCCACCGAACCCCCCGGCGCCGACGTGACCAAACTGGTCGTAGCGGGCTCGACTGTCGGGATCTGAAAGGACTTCGTAGGCCTCGTTGATCTCCTTGAACTTTTCGGCCGCGTTCGGGTCCTCGCGGTTGGCATCGGGGTGGTACTTGCGGGCCAGCTTCCGGAAGGCCTTCTTAATTTCTTCTTGACCGGCCCCGCGCTGGACCCCGAGAACCTCATAGAAATCGCGCTTGCCCATGTGCCTTATCCTTTCACGACGGCAGGTCGCGTCCGGTTATTTGTCTTTGTCGTCCACCGTGTAGTCGGCGTCAACGACCTTCTCCCGGCGTTCGCTGCTCGCATTTGGGCCAGCACCGGCGGCGGGATTGAACCCGGCGCCCGCCCCGGCCGCCTCGTCCTGGGGCCCAGCCTTGGAGTAGACCTCGGCCGAGACCTTGTAAACGGCCTCCATTAGGGCCTCAGTGGCCGGCTGGATAGCGGCGGTGTCGTTGGCCTTCAGGGCCTCTCTGACCTTGCCGGCGGCCTCGGTAATCGTCTTCTTTTGTTCGTCGGTAATCTTATCGCCCAGTTCTTTGACCAGCTTATCGGCGTTGTAAACGGCTGAGTCGGCCTGGTTGCGGATCTCGGCCTCCTCTCGCCGCTTCTTGTCTTCCTCGGCGTGGGACTCGGCCTCTTTAACCGCCTGTTTGATCTCGTCCTCAGACATCGAGGTCTGCGACTTGATGGTTATCTGGTTGGCCTTGCCGGTGCCGAGGTCCTTGGCCGAGACGTGGACGATGCCGTTGACGTCGATATCGAAGGCGACCTCAATCTTCGGCACGCCGCGCGGGGCCGGAGGAATGCCAGTTAGCTCAAACTCACCGAGCAGCTTGTTGTACGAGAACATCTCGCGCTCACCCTGGGCGACCCTGATCTGTACCTGGGTCTGGCCGTCACCAGCGGTCGAAAAGACCTGGCTCTTCTGGGTCGGGATCGTGGTGTTGCGTTCGATCAGCTTGGTGAAAACTCCCCCGAGGGTCTCGATACCCAGGGAAAGCGGGGTGACATCGAGCAGCAGGACGTCCTTAACGTCGCCGGAGAGCACGCCACCCTGGATGGCCGCGCCCATGGCCACAACCTCGTCCGGGTTGATCCCCTTGTAGGGCTCCTTGCCCAGCAAGCGGCGGCAAGCCTCCTGGACGGCCGGGATGCGGGTCGACCCGCCGACCAGGATCACCTTGTCGATGTCCTTGGGCTCAAGGCCGGAGTCGGCCAGCGCCCGGCGGGTCGGGCCCATCGTCCGCTCAACCAGGTCGGCGGTCAGCTCATCGAATTTGGCCCGGGTCAGGGTAACGTCGAGGTGCTTCGGACCGGTCTGGTCGGCCGTAATAAAGGGCAAGTTGATGTTGCTGGCAGTCACGCCCGAGAGCTCGATCTTGGCCTTCTCGGCCGCCTCTTTCAAGCGCTGCAGGGCCACCTTGTCCTTGCGCAGGTCAATGCCGTTCTCCCTGGCAAACTGCTCGGCCACCCAGTTCACGATTTTCTCGTCAAAGTCGTCGCCGCCTAGGCGGGTGTCGCCCGAGGTCGCCTTGACCTCAAAGACGCCCTCGCCCAGTTCGAGGATCGAGACGTCAAAGGTGCCGCCTCCAAGGTCGAAGACCAGGATCGTATGGTCCTCGCCCTTTTCCAGACCGTAGGCCAGGGCGGCCGCGGTCGGTTCGTTGATGATGCGCAGCACCTCGAGCCCGGCGATGCGGCCGGCGTCCTTGGTCGCCTGGCGTTGGGCGTCAGAGAAGTAGGCCGGGACAGTAATGACCGCCTTGGTGACCTTGCCCCCGAGGTAGGCCTCGGCGTCGGCCTTGAGCTTCTGCAAGATCATAGCCGAGATCTCCTGGGGGGTGTATTCCTTGTCGTCGATTTTGACCCGATGGTTGGTACCCATATATCGTTTAATTGAAGTGACAGTGCGGTCAGGGTTGGTCACCGCCTGCCGCTTGGCCACTTGGCCGACCATCCGCTCGCCCGTTTTGGAGAAACCGACGACCGAAGGGGTGAGGCGGCCGCCCTCAGCGTTGGGGATGACCGCCGGCTCGGAGCCCTCCATAAAAGCGACCACCGAATTGGTGGTGCCAAGATCAATACCGATAATCTTGCTCAACGGGTTTCTACCTCCTGAAGATGCGGGCCGAGTCCCGGCCCCAGATTATCAGCCGGGTCTCTTGGCCACCTTCACCAGGCTAGGCCGGATCACCCGGTCATGCATTTGGTATCCTTTTTGAAACTCCTGAACAATCGTGCCTTCCACGACCTCCCCGGTCTCTTCCTGCATGACCGCTTCATGGAGGTTCGGGTCAAAGGCCTGACCGGCCGCCGCAATCTGCTTGATACCCTCTTTTTCGAGCACCCCTAGGAACTGTTTCACGACCAGCTCCACGCCCTGGCGCCAGGCATCGGGGTCTGAGCCGTCGCCGGCCGCCACCGCTCGCTCCAGATTGTCGACCACCGGGAGCAGTTCCAGCACCAACCGCTGGGCGGCGTACTTTTTGGCTTCGTCGGCGTCGGCCTTGAAGCGCTTGCGGGCGTTCTCAAAATCAGCCTGAGCCCGGGCCAGGCGGTTGTAATACTCGCCGGCCAAGGCCGCCTTCTCGCGGAGTTGGGCCAGTTCTTCAACGGATGTTTCCTTGGCCGCCTCCTCGGCCGCCTCTTCGGCCGCCGGTTGTTGTATCTCTTCGGTTTCAGCCTTTTCCAAATCGGTCCCCCCGTGAATCTAAAAGTCTAAGTCGGAATCATCCTGACCATCCGGAGCGGCCCCGGATCCTCCCCCGCCCTCGTCACGCTTCTTGATAATCGTGTCGATCCGTAAGATGGCCTCGGCGATCTCGCCGGCCGCCTTCAGGGCGTGAGTCTTGACGATGGTCGGATCAAGCACGCCTAAATCAAACATGTCGGTGATCTCGCCCGAATCGGTGTCTACAGCCAGAGAATCTTTGCCCGCCCGTGACTGGGCGGCGATCACGTCGCCGACCTTCTCGAGCGGGTTAAAGCCCGCGTTGGCCACGATTTGCGACAAGGGTTTCTTTAGGGCCTCGACCACACAGTCGACCCCGTAAGCGGCCATGCCCCGGGCTTGTTCCCTCTGGCTTTGAACAGCCCGCGAGGCCGCAATCTCAATGGCTCCACCCCCGGGGACCACACCCCCGCGGATAGCTGCCTGAACGGCCGCGGCGGCATCCTGGGCGATCCGCTCGCGCTCGCCCACCACCTCTTCGGTGGCCGCCCCAACCAGGACGGTAGCCATTGGCTTGCCGGCCCCACCGACAATCCGGACGTGCTCCAGCTTTTCATCCTCGTAGGCCACCTTGGCCCGGCCCAGGCACTTCCGAAGCTCCTCAACCGACTTGCGCAGGGCGATCCGCTTGATTACCCGGGCACCGGTGTGCTCGGCGGCCTGGCGAAGCTCGCGGTTTGAGACGCGCTGCAAGACCATAACCCCGGCCTCGCTGAAAAGCTGGGCCGCTCGGTCGTCGACCCCGCGGTCAACCAGGATCAGGTTAACCTTCAGGTCGAGGATCTTGTTCAAGTTGGCCTCGAACTCGGCGTCGTACTGGTCCTGCTTGCGAATGCCGTAGTCGGTCTTCAGAGCTTCATCAGGCACCTTTTCCGGCTCAAGAGCATCGTCGAAAACCAGGACGCGCGCGTTCTTGAGCTGCTGGGGCATCTGCCGGTCCAGGCGCTGCTTGCCGACGATTACGCCGGAGAAGACCTCGTTAGCGGCCCCCTCCTGGGCGATAATCGAATCGGCCAGTTTGAAGGCCGGATCCTTGAACTTGCCCGGCCCAAACATCTTGGCCGCCGTCACCACCAACTCGGCGATGTCCTGGTGCTCCCGGCCAGCCACCATCGCCACATTTAACAGGGCTGGATCCTCGACCCCGGAAACCGGGCGCGCCCGGCGTTCGATCTCCTCAATGGCCGATTTGGTGCCTAACCGGACACCCTCGATCACGCGGGTGACCGGAACCCCCTTAACCACCTGGTTGACGGCCTCGCCCAGGAGGGCCCCGGCCACGATGGTGGCGGTGGTCGTTCCGTCGCCGACCTCCTCCTCCTGAGCCCGGGCAACGTTGACAACCATCCGGGCGGCCGGATGGTTGACTTCCATCTTGGTCAGGATGGTGATTCCATCATTAGTTATGACAACTTCGCCGAACCGGTCAACCAGCATCGTGTCCAAACCTTTAGACCCGATCGTCCCCTCGACCGCCGAGGCGATAGCCCGGACGGCGTTGGCGTTGGTCAGAAGCGCGGCGAGCCTTTCGTCGATCTCGGATCCGGATACCTGTTTAACGTTCAAACTTTTTCCTCCAAAATCTGATGGGCCTCACCATTTGGGCCAGACCGAGGAGAGGCGTTTGGCAACCTCCTCCACCACGGCTACCACCTTAGCATACTCCATCCGCTTGGGGCCCAATACCCCGATCCGCCCAACCAGTTGATCGCCAATCCGGTAGCTGGTGGTAATCAAGCTGCAGTCCTGCATTTCCCGGTAGCGGATCTCCTCACCGATGGCAATGCCGACGGGCTGGGATAAGCTCCCGGCCCTTTCCGGGCCATCGATCAGGATATCGTGGACCACCTTTTCCTGTTCCAGGGCCTCAAACAGTGACTTGACCTTGTTGACGTCCCGGAATTCGGGCTGCCCGAGAATATTGGTCGTTCCCCCGAGATAAACCCGTTCCTGCTGCTCCTCCCCGGCCCCGCGGCCGAGAAAGTCAACTGTTTGCTCTAACAGAGCCTTGTAACGGCAGAGTTCTGACCTAAGGGCCCTGATATCCCCGTCGTTGAGACGGTCGAGCAACTGGCCGCGAAGCCGCTCGCTGATCAGCCCAGAGATCCGGGTTAGTTCCATCAAGGTGACCTCAACTGGAACCTCAATGATCTCGTTTTCAACCACGCCGCTCTCGGTAACCATGACCAGCATCGCCCGTTCTGTGCTGATCGGGATGATCTGAAGCTGCCGGAAAACGCTCTTGCCGGACTGCGGCCCGGAAATTAAGCTGGCGTAATGGGTGGTCTCGGAAAGCAAGCGAGTAGTGCGCTGAATTAAGGTGTCGAGCTCGCCAATGCGACGCTGAAAGGCCTGACGGATGCGATCCTCTTCCTCAAGATTGAGGTGAGCCGTGTCCATCAGGTAGTCGACGTAGTAGCGGTAACCCCGCGAGGAAGGAACCCGCCCAGCCGAGGTATGAGGCTGCTCGATATAGCCCAGTTCCTCCAGGTCGGCCATCTCATTGCGAATCGTCGCCGGACTGACGCCAATCCGGTACTTCTTGGCGATGGTTCGCGAACCCACGGGCTCAGCCGTCGAGACGTAATCATCAATGATGGCCCTGAGCACCTGGCTTTTTCGATCATCCATCTCCACGCCGGTCACCCCCCGCCGAATACTCGAACGGGACCCACCTTCGCAGGCTGTTAGCACTCCGAACAAGAGAGTGCTAATATAATCAAAAAGTATCATCCCAAACGCCTGGTTGTCAAGAAATTAGGGCAAGGCAGAAATTAGGGCAAGGGAAAGGCCGGGCTTTACCCCGGCCTTAAGGCGTCAGATGAGTGGCAGCAGCCTGCTGGAGGATGAGCGGCCTGGATTATGAGCAGCCTGGAGGATGAGCAGCCTAGTCCCTCCAAACCCGGCGAGTACAGGTGGCGTCCCCGCGCGCCAGGGATGAAATGGTCTCGACGTGGAGATTGGGAGAAAGCCTCTCGATGGCGGTCATAAACCACTGGTCGCACCCAGTGTTGCACTCGTGGAGCAGCCCGCGCCGCCCGTGCGAATCCTTCCAGGGACAAGCCGTATGCACTAATCTGGCCTCATTGGGGCTGCTGCCCGGTTCAGCCCGGGCAATCTCGCCCATAATCAAGCTGGACCTTTCCAGGGCCTTGGCCACCGCCAGTGGATCCTCCGGGTTGACCCCCGCTCCCTGGTAAAGGCTGGCGGTGTCCTCGCCGACGATTTCGTAAAATCTCTTGACGAGCTGCTCGGCCTTATCGGTCCCGGCGATTTCGGTGGCGGCCTGCCTCCAGGCGAAATAGAACCCGTGACAGATCTGGACCATGGCCTTGAGATTGCGTTCTAATAGTTTAACTCTTTCCTCTGCGGTTGCCTCGGGCATCAGCCGGTCACCTTCCCTTCATATACTTTTACTTTAACCTTCGAAGGTATGCTCCGGCAATGTTTTCAGATTAAAAATGTCGTGAGACTGTGTCGATCTATAAGGGCCGGTCACAATCCATGCGCATGACGGGATCAAGGAGGAGGACACTGCCAATTCGAGTAGTAGGGGTAGGGGTGATTGACTCCCTTCCTCTCACTAGCGGACATGCGGGTCCGCATCCGGCGGGCGCCCGGCAGCTCTCACGCAATTTTTTAGTAGCAAACCAGGCTCCGGACGTTAAAATATTGCGTCAGGCCCCGGCTGGGTTCACAAAAACCGGCGAATCCCAGGAATCCAGGTCAAAAACTTAGGTTTTCATACCCCCTAGGGTAATATTTCACACCCCGGGGGATGAATTTTACCCTACCCTGAAATTCTCGCTCAAATTTTTAACCACAACATCGCGATTTATCGTTAAAAATTTGAGTGAGGGCCTAACTTCCCCCAACCATACCCCCAACCACTGGCCGGCCGAGCAGCCATCTGACCCAACCCCGGCCTTCCGACCATGCCCCGCACCTGAAGTAGTCAGCCAAATCACCCCTGGCGCTATTACCGAACCAGGTTCCCACTACCAGCCACTGCCCAAGCCCAGAGTGAAATTTTCACTGTCCGTTGACATGTTTTCAGATTAAAAAAGCAATGGAGGGCCGGACAGTCCGACCCTGGGACAGTCCGACCCTGGGACAGTCCGGCTCTCCCCGACTGTCCGGCCCTCCGCCCAGCTCACTTCTTGCCGAGTTCCTTGACAGCCTGTTCTACATAGGTGAAGTCGATCAGTTCCTTGACTTCCATCAGCTTCTCGTACTTGAGATAGCCCAGATCCATGGCCAGCTTCTGCTGGGCCATCAGGCCTTCAGTATTAACCTCGAGATTGGGGCTGATATAGGTTGGACGGGTCTTCTTCAGGGTTTCCACCGGCAGGTTGGTATACTTGGAGATAATGGCCAGGTTCTCATCTTTCTTCCGGCCGGCCCCGTTGTTTTCCGCCAGGTCGCGGGCCGCATTAAGATAGGCGATCATGAACTTTTTAGCCAGGTCGGGGTTCTTCGAAGCCCACTCAGTATTGAGGAAGATCATCGTAATCGGCTCCGGCTTGGCATTGGCCTCAGGCTTATAAAGACGCACCCCGACGCCCTTTTCCTCGGCCATGGTAGCGAATGGCTCGCTCATGGTCCCGGCCATGATCGCCCCGGTCTCAAGAGCCGGAACCATGTCGGGGAAGGGCATAGTGGTGACAGTAACATCCTTTAGGGTCAGACCGTCTTTCTTCAGCATTTGAGTCATTTGCCATTCGGTGGCCACGCCTTTGGCATTAATGGCTATTTTCTTGCCCTTGAGATCTTTGGGTCTCTTGATCTCACCGGCATCGTATGCCTTCTTGTTAATGACGAAGACGTTTTCCGACCAATCGTCATGGAGCGGGGCCACGTACTTTACGGGCATCCCGCCCCGGAGGGCGTTGTAACCAGCCGCACCAAGCGCCCCGCCCCCGATCTGCAGCCCATTGGTACTAACCTGAGCCAAGATATCGGCCCCGCTGGAGAGCTTGACCATTTCAGCCTTGAGGCCCTGCTTCTCCATATGCTTGTCGGCCGCCAGGAAAAGTGCGGAGAAGGAGTCAACCGGAATGTAGCCGATCCTGATCGTTTTGAGCTCGGCCGACTTGCTTTCCTGGCTGGTTCCCCCGGACGGCTTGGCCGGTTCGCCCGGTTTGGCCGGCTGGCTCCCGCCGCAGCCGGCGGCGGCTCCGATCAGAAGAACGGCGACCAGGACTAGAGACAGAAACTTGATTCCCCTCATCACTTTTTACCTCCCACCATATTTGTCTATTTGCTCCACGGCATCAGGCGCTCCCCGAGGCGTTCGAGGCCCCGGGTGACGCCCAGGCCGATCAGGCCCACCACCAGAAACGCCGAATACATTGTCTGGACCTGAAGAGTCTGCCAGGAGGCCCAGACGAGGTTGCCCAGGCCCGACTTGGCGGTCACAAACTCGATCACCACCACCAGGATTAACGCCAACCCCAGGCCGAGCCGGAGTCCGGTAAAGATGTAAGGAAGGCTCCCCGGCAGGATGACCTTGAAAAACAGTCTCGGACCCCTGGCCCCAAAGTTTTCGGCCGCCTCGATCAGGACCTTGTCGAGGCAGAGCACACCGGCCAGGGTGCTGACCACGATTTGGAAAAAGGCGGTCAGGGCGGCGGTAACGATGAAGGCCTTCTCGCCAATCCCCATAATTATCATGACCAGAGGCAGCAGGGCGATTTTAGGCATCGGAAACAGCATGACCATGTATGGCTCAAGGGCCGACCGGACCAATCTCGACATCCCCATCAACAGCCCAAGCAGCACTCCCGGAACGGCCGCCAGCAGGAAGGCGGCGCCCAACCTGAGGATGGTCGCCTGAAGGTGCTCCCAGAGGACGCCGGTTGAGACCAGACGGGCGAACTCCTTCCCGACCACCAGGGGCGGGGGAAAGTAGCTGAGGTTAAGGGCCCCGGCCCGGCCGAGCAGCTCCCAGACCAGGAGGATCCCGACCGGGAGCGCGAGAGTCGGGGCGTAAGCGGCAAGCAATCGGGACATCGCCTATCCCCTCCCCCCGATATTCAGTTCCTGGCGCCAGGGCATAACGAGACTGGCCACGGCCTCAAGCCCATAAGTCGTCAGCAAGCCGAGGATGGCGATGGCCCCCAACGAGACGTAGACATCTGGGATCTGCATGATCGTCCAGGATAGCCAGAGATATGATCCCAACCCCTGATTAGTCCCGACCAGCTCCAGGGCGATCACCACAATCAGGGCGAAACCCAGCCCGATCCTCAGTCCGGTGAAGGTCATCGGCATAGCCCCGGGTAACAGGACCTTGTAAAACAACCGCCAGCCCCGGCACCCAAAGTTCCGGGCGGCTTCCAGCAGGACCCGGTCCATCCGGACCACCCCGGTCATGGTGTTGACCGCGACAATAAAAAAGGACGTGACCGAAGAGGTAACCACTACCGCCAGGTCGCCCGGCCCCAGAATGATCGAGACCAGCGGCAGAAACAGGACACACGGAATCGGGTAGATCAGCGAAAAGGTCGGATCCAGCGCCACCCGTATCGGGCGCGAAAGGCCCATCAGCAGGCCGGCCCCCACCCCAGGCACCGAGGCCAGGATAAATGCCCACCAAAGCCGCTGGACGGTGGCCCAGGTATGCGGCCAGAGCTCCCCGGATTTCAGCACCTGCCAACCGTGCATCACAAGCTTGGACGGGGGCGGGAAAAAGGCCACCTTGATGACCCCGGCCGAGGCGGCCATCTCCCATGCCAGGGCGAGCACGAGAGGCGAAAGGACCGAAATCCAGATCTCGCTCCTGGTTTTTGACCGTTTCCGGTTCAACGAACCTTCCCCATTTCTTTCATAGTCCGCTCGACCTCTTCCCGCAGGCAGTGCCAGATATCGTTGTACAGTTCGGCGAAGCGATGATCGGTCCTGAGTTCCTGGCTCCTCGGCCGCTCAATATCAACGTCATAAATGGCTTTGATCCGCCCGGGCCGGGCCGTGAAAACGGCGATACGGTCACCCAGCAAGATGGCCTCCTCAATGCTGTGGGTGACGTAAACGACCGTCTTCCGGGACTCTTCCCAAATTCTCATCAGCTCCTCCTGGAGGATATTGCGGGTCTGGGCGTCCAGGGCCCCCAGGGGCTCGTCCATCAGGAGAATGTCCGGATCGGTGGCGAAGGCTCGGGCGATGCTCACCCGCTGCTTCATGCCCCCGGAGAGCTGGTGGGGGTAGGCGTGCTCAAAATCGGACAGCCCCACTTTTTCAAGGAAACGGCGGGACACCTGGTAACGCTGGTCCCGCGGAATCCCCAGGTTTTCCAGGCCGAAGGCGACATTATCGATCACGTTCCGCCAGGGGAAGAGGGCGTATTCCTGAAAGACCATTGAGTTGGCCGGAACTCCCTTAGCCGGCGGATGACAGAACTCGACCTGTCCCTCTGATTGCTCGTAGATCCCGGCCAAAATGCGTAGGAGGGTCGATTTCCCGCAGCCGCTCGGCCCCAGCAGGCAGAGGAACTCCCCCTGGCCGATGTCGAGGGAGACATTGTCCAGGGCGACCGTCCTTTTTTGTGACGAGTCGTAGTACTTACTAAGGTTTTTTACCCGGACCTTAACCTCCATGCCGCACCTCCAGGTTGAGAGATCGGAAGAGCG
>JBGFRN010000106.1:0-13007 GCA_041695105.1 Bacillota bacterium
GGCGTCACAAATATCGCCGCCGCGAGAGCGGGCGCGAGGGCGAGGACGCCGTGGCCCACGAGTTGGCATTTCTTCCCCGGGTTTTCCGGGTCGCCCACCGGGTTTATCTCCGTGTCAAGGGCCGCGAAATTGGGCAGGAATTCGATCACCTGGTGGTCGGCCCGGCCGGTGTCATTCACCTGGAGACGAAGAACGATTTGGGCAAGATCGTCATCACCCCTGACGGCGACTGGCTGATCCGCCGGGAAGGCAAGAGGTACCTGGGAATGAAAAACCCCCTGGCCCAGATCCGGCGCCACGGGGTCATCCTGCGTGAGTTTTTGGATCAGCAGTTTCCGGGCAAGACCATACCGGTCTACGGCCTGATTGTCCTTTCCCGGGCGGAGACCATGCTCCAGGGATCTCAGAACTGCTCGGTTCCGATCATCAAGCTGGAGCGGCTCCACGACTTCCTGACCGGGATGGAGGTAGAGCAGCCTCTTCCCCGGGACCTGATTGAGAACATCCACCGGATATTCTCCGAGCGCTCGATGCCCGAGGAAGAGGATATGGAGATTTAAGAATAGCCCGACACCTCCAAGAAGTCATGAAGGAGAACTAGAATAACAAGCTGAATAACAACAAAGTAGACCATGGGGTATGGCCGTTGGCGGTTTGCCAATGTCTACTTTCTTCATTAAGGAGCGCCGCTGAGTTCTTCTTTCAGGTAGGACCAGTCGCAGTGCTTGGAGATGACTTCCCTGGCCCCCAGGATCGCCTCGCGGTCCTGGGGTTTGATTTTCTTGGCCAGCCCGTGGAGCATCTCGATGGCGGTGTAGGTGTCCTGCTGGACCAGGACGACCGGGACGCCCTTTTCCTCGGCACGGGCCACGACCTTGACGTCGGGGAAATAGCCTCCAGTCAGGATCAAGGCCGAAGTGTCGGTCTCCAGCGCTGCCAGGGCCAGGTCCGAGCGGTCGCCTCCGGTGATGAAGGCCTTCTTCGGCGAGCGGCGGAGATAGGACCAGGCGCTCTCAAGGGTCATGGCCCCGATCAGGATATCCTCCACCTGCCGGTCCAGATGATCATCGGCCGCCAGGACCTCGCCGTCGAGGACGTTGGCGTATTCCCTGACGGTTGGCGAGGAGATCTCCGAACGCTTGGGGATCACCCCGATCACCCGGAAGCCTTTTTCCTCCAGCAGCGGCTTGTAGACCCCAGTGGCCTTGTCCATAAGTGTTCGAGGGACGTGATTCATCACCGCTCCAACGACCCGCAGCCCGTGTTGGGAAGCATATTGGCAGTAGAGGATCGCCCGGTCCAGGCTGAAGTCGTGGTCGACCTTGATCAGGATCAGCACCGGGGCCTTCAAGTGGGCGGCCAGGCTTAGGGCGTCAAGCCCGATCCCAGCCATGGCGAAGGGTAGCGGGGCTCCCCCGATCAGGACCACGTCCCGATCCCGTGCCAGGCGCTGGTAGGCCGTGCCTACATCGGTTAAATGCCGGGCCGACGGATGGTAGCGAGAGAGGTAGTGGGAACTGGCCCGGAAGACCGACATCTCCTCCGGGGACTCGGGCATTCCCAGCACCGAACGCATCAGTGTGATATCCTGGTCCTCCTGCCCATGCAGGGAGGCGGCCACCGGCTTGAAGTAGGCCACGCGGAGCCCATCATCGAGAAGCAGTTGGGACAGCCCCACCGCGAAGGCGGTCTTGCCGCTCCCGCTCGGACCGATTATGTATAGGCCCTTCATCTTGATGTTCCACCTCAGTCTGAGAGATTGTGATTTTGACGTCCAGAGCCAGGACCCCATCCTGGTAAGCCACCAGGGGGTTGATATCCATTTCTACGATTTCGGGGAAGTCCAGGGCCAGCCGGGCGGTCCGGGCAACGGTGTTAACTACCGAGTCGATATCGGCCGGAGCCTCACCCCGTAGCCCGCGGAGCAGAAGGTAGGCCTTGGTCTCTGCCAGCATGGCTCGGATCTCGGCCATAGAGAGCCCGCTGGCCAGGCGGAATGAGACGTCTTTCAGGAGGTTGACGTAGATCCCGCCCAAACCGAAGGCAACCATCGGGCCGAACTGGACGTCGCGCGACATACCGACGATCAGTTCCCGCCCCTTGGGCATTAGGGGTTGGATCTCGATCCCGTGGACCTCGACCGGACCGAGGTGGCGGTGGACCGCCTCCAAGATCTCGAGGTAGGCCGTCCTGACCTCGCTTGGGGACCCGATGCCGATCCGGACCCCGCCGATGTCAGTCTTGTGCATGATCTTGGGTGAGGCGACCTTCATAACCACCGGACCGTCGAGGTCGGCGGCGATCCGGGCGGCCTCGTCAGGAGAACGGGCCAGGGCGGCCGGCGCGGCCGAGATCCCGTAAGCCCGGGCCACTTCAGCCGCCTCGTTTCCTAGCAGCACCAGCCGTCCCTCACGCCGGACTCCCTCGAAGATCCTCTGGGCGGCTTGGCGGTCGAGATCGACGAAGCTCAGGTCGGGTTCGACCGGGGGGGTCCGGAGGTGGCGCCCGTATTCGGTCACGCCCCGCAGGGCCGTCACCGCCCTCTCGGGGGCGAAGTAGCTCGGAACGTGGGCCTCAAGCAGGATTCGCTTGCCTTCCTTGACCGATTCGCCTCCCATCAGAACACCCACCACCGGCAGGCTGGGGTTGGCCCGTTTGGTCTCGACGATCACCCGGCTGACCTCGGCCGGACGGGTCGAGGCGGTTGGGGTCAATAATACCAGCAGGCTGTCGACGTTGGGGTCGGTCGCGACCGTTTCGAGGGCAAACCGGTAGCGGTTATAGCCGGCGTCTCCGATGATGTCGACTGGGTTGTAGACGGCGGCCTCGGCCGGGAGGTTCGAGCGGAGCTTGTCGACAGTGTCCTTGGTGAAGGAAGCCATGGCCAGACCAGCCCCTTCGACCGCGTCGCTGGCCAGGATCCCCGGCCCGCCTGAGTTGGTCACGATCGCCACCCGGTTGCCCTTGGGGATCGGCAGGTGGGAGAAGGCCGAGGCCAGGTCAAACAGTTCCTGCATGCTCCTGGCCCGGAGAACCCCGGCTTGCTTGAAGGCGGTCTCGTAGGCCCGGTCGCTGCCAGAGAGGGCCCCGGTATGCGAGGAGGCCGCTTTGGCCCCAGCCTGGCTCAGGCCCGACTTGATGATGACCACCGGTTTGCGGCGTGCCGCTTCGCGAAGCACAGTGAGGAAGCGCTCGCCATCGCGGACGTCCTCAATGTAGGACAATATCACCCTCGAGTACGGGTCGGCTGCGGCGTCGGCGATAAAATCGACCTCCGAGAGATCGGCCTTATTGCCCAGAGAAACGAATTTGGAAAAGCCCATACCTTGATCCAGGCTCCAGTCGAGGATCGAGGCGCAGAGCGCCCCGCTCTGGGAGATGAAGGCGATGTCCCCTTTTTTGGGAAAGCCGGCGGCGAAGGAGGCGTTGAGCGGGGTGTGGGTGTCCATCAGGCCCAGGCAATTTGGGCCCAGCATCCTAATTCCATGTTGCCGGCAGAGACTCACCAGCTTTTTCTCGGCCTCAAGGCCTTCTTTTCCGGTTTCTTTGAAGCCGGCTGAAATCACGATCATGGTTTGGATGCCCAACCGGCCACATTCCTCTGCCGCTGGGATGACCGCCCGTCCGGGGATAACCAGCACCGCCAGGTCGATCGTTTCGGGGTAGAGCGACCGGGCTGCCTCGGTCAGCGTGGAAAAGCATGGGTGGCCCAGAATTGAGGTTTCGTGCGGGTTAACCGGCAGCAGCTTGCCGGGGTAACCCGACTTGGTCAGGTTGGAGATCACTGAATGCCCCAGTTTGGCCGGGTTGTTCGAGGCCCCTATGACAGCGGCCGCTTTGGGAGCGAACATCGGAGTCAGGTCAATCATCGTCTGGGTTTTTTCGGCCATTGCCTCACCTGTCCGTTTGGAGTGGGACTGACGCTATTATGCCACCGGCGGGGAATGCTACAGGCGGAGGGTGAAATAGTTGTTGGCCCGGATGGAGTACCTGGTTTAACGGATAGCCCTTGGCCGGCTGGGGAACATATGGGTAAAATCCGCGAGGAGCGGTGTTCCCATGTCTAGGCGCCGCCGAAAACTGACTAGCGGGTGGTTGGGCGATGCCCCGCCCGATCCAGGGATCGTCGTTCCCGAAGCGCCGGACGAAGATGAAACCCCGGCTGCTGTCCCGACCGAGCCCACCCCTGAGGAGACTCCGACCGTTCACCCCGACGAGTCGGCTGACGAGGTTCCCCACGTCGCCCCGGAGGTCCCGGTCGACCCGGAATAGTATCCGGCGGGCGAAATTAAGCCAACGCAAAAAACAGGGATCACCCAGCCCCGGGCGATCCCTCTTTGTTCTCTTATTTTTTCACTGAGCCACCTTGGCTTTGGGAGGCCTGCCCCGGCGCCGGGGGACGGCTGGGTGGCTCTCAGCCGCCGGGAGAGGGTTCTTTCTCGGGCGCCCCGGGCGGCGCTTGGATTCGATCTGAGTAACTGGCGTGGTGACTGGCTCATTGGCTGCCGCTGCTTCTAGCGGGTCCGGGGCCGCTTCAAAGGTCCGGCGAAGGCGTCGCGGGCGCCTGGAGGCGGGCTGCGGTGGCTCTTCGATGTAAATAATGCTGGTCAGCGGGACGTGCAAAACGGTGAAGTGCCGTTTGCGCTCGAAGCTCCCGCTGGCCACGATCAATCCGTCCTTAATGTTGTAGTCATCAGCCTCGAAGATCCACTGGTCCCGGCCGTTGAGCTGAGATCCGTGGATGACGTACCGGCTCAATGACCACTCCCCCTTGTACTAAGAATTGGTAATATTGTATTTCGGTCAAGCCAGCTTTATTCATGGTTGACATTTTTCGGAGATAGAGAGTAAAATAAAAACCGTAATTCCGATAGATATAATTGGGTTTTTGCCTGGAAGGAGCCGGATCATGGCAGCGTCCAAGGGTTTGACCGACCAGCAAGTATTGAGATATAGCCGTAACATCATCCTGCCTGAAGTGGGGGGCAAGGGGCAGCAAGCGCTTCTCGACGCTCGAGTCCTCCTGATCGGAGCCGGAGGGCTCGGCTCCCCGATCGCTCTCTACCTGGCTGCCGCCGGGGTCGGCACCATAGGAATCGTAGACTTTGACCTGGTCGACCTGACCAATCTCCAGCGGCAGATTATTCACCGCACCGCCGATGTCGGCCGGCCTAAAGTCGAATCAGCCGCCCGGGCGATCGCTGAGCTCAACCCCGAGGTCAACGTCGTTACGCACCCGACCGGTCTTAGTTCGGGCAACGCCCTGGAGATTATTTCCCAATACGATCTGGTGATCAACGGGTGCGACAACTTCCCGACCCGGTACCTGGTCAATGACGCCTGTGTCTTTTTAAAGAAGCCGCTGGTGGACGGCAGCATCCTTCGTTTCGAGGGCCAGGCCACGGTCTATATGCCCGGTCAGGGCTGCTACCGCTGCCTCTATCCGACACCACCCCCGCCTGGGGCCGTCCCTTCCTGTTCCGAGGCCGGTATCCTCGGGGCTCTGGCCGGGCTGGTCGGGGTGACCCAGGCGATTGAGGCCCTGAAGGTACTCTTGGGCATCGGAGAGACCCTGGCCGGCAAGCTTCTTTACTTCGATACCCTAACCATGGATTTTCATAAACTGAACGCCCGCCGCGACCCCCAGTGCCCGGTCTGCGGCGATCAACCGGTTATTACCGAGCTGGTCGACTACGAGCAGTTTTGCGGCATCCCCAAGAAAGAAGAGGTGGCCGGGTGATGCGTTCCGATTATCCCGTCCCTCCGGCCGGCAACATTCTTGAGACTATCGGCCTCACCCCGATGGTCAGGCTGAACCGCATGCCCAGGGCCAATTCGGCTACGGTTTACTGTAAGCTGGAGTCCAAGAACCCCGGCGGCAGCGTCAAGGATCGGATCGCCCTTTCGATGATCGAAGAGGCGGAAAGCCGGGGCCTGATTAAACCGGGCGCGACCATTATCGAGCCGACCAGCGGCAACACGGGCATCGGCCTGGCGGTGGTCTGTGCCGTCAAGGGGTATCGTTTGGTTTTGACCATGCCTGAGGACATGAGCGCCGAGCGGCAAAGGCTTCTGGAATGGCTGGGTGCCGAGTTGGTCCTGACCCCGGCCCTTGAGGGGATGTCCGGGGCGGTCTTCACAGCTCAGGCACTGGCCGAGGAAAAAGGTTATTTTATGCCGCAGCAGTTCGTCAACCCGGCCAACCCTGACATCCACCGGCGGACGACGGCCAGAGAGATCATGAGGGACCTCGACGGCAAGATTGACGCCTTTGTTGCCGGGGTCGGCACTGGCGGGACCGTGACCGGGGTGGGGGAGATCTTTAAGAAAGAGATCCCTGGGGTCAAGGTCTTCGCGGTGGAGCCGGCCCAGACAGCCGTTCTTTCGGGAGGCCGGCCCGGCATGACTAAGATTCAGGGGTTGGGGGCTGGATTTGTGCCAGGGATCCTCAATCGCGATGTCATCGACGAGGTCATCACTGTTGCCGACGCCTCGGCGATCGACACCGCCGGGCGATTGGCTCGCGAGGAGGGCATCCTCTGTGGGTTTTCCTCCGGCGCGGCCGCCTTCGCCGCTTTGGATGTCGCCAGGCGGCTTGGCCCGGGCAAGACGGTGGTCACCGTGTTGCCGGATACCGGGGAGCGGTACCTCACAATGCTGATCCGTCGCTAGTGCCGGGAGCGGCCTGGACGGCTCAGGCGAGCAACTGGGGAAGGATCTCGTACCACATCATGAGCCCAACGCTGACGCTGGCCAGGCCAGCCCCGATCCGGATGGTCCTGTGGATGGTCTCGAACCGGGAAGCCGACGCCAGGGCCGGCGCCGCGATGCATAGGGTCATGGCGAGCATACCAAGGCAAGTCCCCAGGCCGAAGGCCAAAAGGTAATAGAATGCGCCAACCAGAGACGGGGCGGTGGCAGTTACCGCGAGAACGGCTGCGGGCCCGCTTCCGGCCAGCCCGTGCATGGCGCCGATTCCAAAGGCAAGAAGCCAGCCCCGGTTTGCTTTGGATCCCTGAAGGTGGAAATGGGCCCGTTCCTGGCGCAGTCGCCAGAGCGTGCGCACCCCAAGCCCGACCAGTAGCAGCCCGACCCCCAGATCTACCGCCAGATCCATGGTTTCCGGGAGCTGGATTCGCAAAAGCAGCATGGGCAGGCCGACCAGGGCCAGCGGGAGCAGATGGCCCAATCCCCAGATCAGGCCGAGGCGTGCGGCTGGCCAGAGGCGGCGCTCTTCGGCGACCAGGGTCGAGACGGCCACCAGGTGGTCGGGATCCAGGGCGTGGCGCATTCCCAGGGCCAAAGCGGCAACCGGGAGCAATAAACTAGTAAGCTCCAAAAACTACCACACTCGTTACGCTTTATTCCCGGTTTTCCTGCCGGGAGCTTTTGGTTATGGTCCATCCGGTCAAGGCATACAGCAGGGCGAAGCCGATGCCCAAGTAGTTCATGGCGGCGTAAGGCGCGTAGTCCCAGGTGCTGACCCCCAGAGTCCGGGTCATGAATAGGCCTGACACGCCCCAGGGGACCAGAGGAGCCACGACTGTTCCGGTGTCCTCAAGGGTTCGGGATAGATTCTGGGGAGCCAGGCCGGAGCGGCGAAAGCCTGCGGCCAGCAGGTCTCCGGTCAGGATAATGGCCAGGTAAGAACTGCCACTGGTGAAGATTAGGATCAGACCGACGCCCAGGGCAGCCGCCACGAGCGAGGCCGGGGTCCTGAGCCGGGCGGTCAGGCTGCCCAGCCGTTTTTGAGCCCAGGCCGACCTCAGCCCCAGGTCAACGGCCAGGAACAATAACCCGGCGACGATCGCCAGTTGAATCATCGGCCAGAGGCC
Source organism: Bacillota bacterium (assembly GCA_041695105.1). Classification (GTDB taxonomy): domain Bacteria; phylum Bacillota; class Sulfobacillia; order JAMDAP01; family JAJYMS01; genus JBGFRN01. Next base: position 7,836 of record JBGFRN010000106.1, read on the forward strand.
CCCCTGGGCCAGAAGCTGGTCGGCTTCGGCGTGCCCGGTGGTCGGGCGGTAGCCGAACAGGATCAGCGAGGGAATGCCGGCCGGGTCGAGGCCCTGGAGGCTGACCCCTAAAACCAGAGCCAGTGCGGCCGACACCAGCATTGAGGGGACAACCGGAGCCCGAAACACGGCCGCGGCTAGAACTACCAGCGGTGGGGTCCAGAGCAGCGGGTGAAGGTTGAAGTTGCCCGTCAAAGCCGCCTTTAGGGAGACCGAGCCTCCCATATCAGGCGGCGGGGCTGAGCCCGATCCGAGCCAGGCGTAGAGTGCCAGCGAGATCAGGAAGGCCGGAACGGTCGTGTAGATCATGTGCCGGATATGGTCGTACAGATTAGCCCCGGCCACGGTTGAGGCCAGAGTCGCCGTTTCGGAGAGCGGGGAGAGCTTGTCCCCGAAATGGGCTCCGGCTACGATGGCCCCGGCGGCGGCCGGAAGCGGGAGGCCCATCCCTCGGGCCACTCCCATCAGCGCGACTCCGATCGTACTGATGGTGCCCCAAGAGGTTCCAGTGGTGAAGGCGATCAGGGCCGAGGCGGCGGCGGCGGTTGGGAGAAAATAAGCCGGAAGGATCAGGTCCAGGCCTACCACCACCAGCAGGGCGACCGTTCCCGAGGCCGCCCAACTGCCGATGAGGATCCCAACAGCCAGAAAGATTCCGGCTGCCGGGACAATTTTACGGGTAAGGTTGTGTAAGTAGTTCATCAATACCAACTTCGCCTCCGGACGTGCCTTTCCTTCAATCCCTGCCCGGCGCCCGCCCCGCCCGGAGGAGGCCGCGCCCCTCAGAGAGAAGACTATAGTTTAGAAAGGGCGTGGAAGCTTGCGGCGCGACTGGCGGCACTTGACTAAAGTCGATCCGGATAAGACGCTGACGGCGGAACAGGTCGGTTCAATAGTCTCCAGCGGGACGGACGCCGTTGTACTTGGCGGAACTCAGGGCATCACCGGGCCCAAGGTGGCCGCCTGCCTGGGCCAGATCCGGGGGCGAGGGTTCCCGGTTTGGATCGAGGTATCGGACTTTGAGGCCTTGGTTCCGGGAGCTGACGGCTACTTCATCCCGGTTGTCCTCAACTCGCCCGAGGCCAAATACCTGGCCGGGGCCCATTGGGCGGCTTTAACCAGGCTTTTGCGGTCGGGCTGGTCCATCCCCTGGGAACGAATATCCACCCTGGGCTATATCGTGATGAATCCCGGCTCGGCGGTTGGCACGCTGACCCGGGCGGTCAGTCCGGCCGACCAAGATGAAGCCGCCGCCCTGGCTCTGTTCGGCTGCCGTGTGCTGGGAATCAAGACGCTGTATATCGAGTACAGCGGCGTCTACGGCGACCCAGATTTACTCCGGTCGGTCCGCCGGGCCGTTCCCGAGGCCCACCTGCTTTACGGCGGTGGCATTGACAGGGCCGCCAGGGCGGCCGAGATGGGCGGGGCGGCCGATACTATTGTGGTAGGCAACCTGGTCCATTCGTCCCGGCACGGCTGCCTGAGCGAAACCGTCCGGGCCGTTAGAGCCGTCCGGGCCGTTCGGCCGGGGTGCGGCAAGACCTTTGGGATTTAGAGGAGGTTTTGATCTCAATGGCAACCGTCCAACTGGCCGTTAAGGGAATGACCTGCGCCGCCTGCTCGGCCCGGGTGGAAAGGGCGCTGGGCAAGGTGGCCGGGGTCGCCAAGGCCGCCGTCAACCTAAGTACGGAAAGGGCCACCGTTGAGTATGATCCAGGCACCGTCTCGCCGGCCGATCTGATCAGGGTGGTTGAGGACGCTGGCTACGGTGCCAAAGAAATAGTTGAGCGGAAGGGCGATCCCGACCGCGAGCGGGCCGAGCGCGAGGCTGAGATCAAGACTCAAACTCGTCTGGTCATTTTTTCAGCCGTGCTGACCATACCGCTCCTTCTTGAGGCCATGGTCTTGATGCCTTTAGGTTATCATTCAGACCTGCTTTCCAACCGCTTCTTCCAGTTCGTCCTCGGGACCCTACTTCAGACAGTGGTCGGATACCGCTTCTACCGCGGGGCCCTGATCAGCCTGCGCCACGGTTCGGCCAACATGGACACCCTGATTGCCCTCGGGACGAGCGCGGCCTATTTATACAGCGTGGCTACAACTTTTCTTGTTGAAGGGCACGTCTACTACGAAGCCGCTGCTGTTATCTTGACCCTGATCACCCTTGGAAAGCTTCTCGAGGCTGTGGCCAAGGGGCGCACTTCAGAAGCCATTAAGAAACTGCTCGGGCTGCAGGCCAAGACCGCCCGGGTCATTCGTGATGGGCGGGAATTTGACCTTCCGGTTGAGGAGGTCGTCGCCGGCGACTTGGTCCTGGTGCGGCCTGGCGAAAAGATTCCGGTTGACGGGGAAATCATCGAGGGGATGTCGGCGGTCGACGAGTCGATGCTGACCGGCGAGAGCTTGCCGGTAGACAAGAAGCCCGGCGACCAGGTAGTCGGGGCCACCATCAATAAGCACGGTGCCCTCAAGTTCCGGGCCACCAAGGTCGGCAAGGATACCGCCCTGGCCCAAATCATCAAGATGGTTGAGGAGGCCCAAGGCTCGAAGGCCCCAATCCAGCGGCTGGCCGACCAGATCTCGGCCTACTTCGTACCAGCCGTTCTGGTTATCGCCTTGCTGACCTTCGCCGTCTGGTACGCCCTCACTGGCGACTTCACCCTGGCCCTGATGAACATGACGGCCGTCCTGGTCATCGCCTGCCCCTGCGCCCTGGGACTGGCCACCCCGACGGCGGTGATGGTCGGGACCGGCAAGGGCGCTGAAAGCGGCATTCTGATCAAGGGCGGCGAGCACTTGGAGAAGGCCCACCAGCTAACCACCGTCGTCCTCGACAAGACCGGGACCATCACCCGGGGTGAGCCATCGCTGACCGATGTCGTGGCCCTGGTCGGAACCGGCGATCACGCCTCCGGCCTTGACGGCTCCGGGCTTGCTGAAGATGAAATCCTGCGCCTGGCGGCCGCCGCCGAGAAGAACTCGGAGCACCCGCTCGGTCAGGCGATCGTTCGTGGCGCCCAGAGCCGTGGTGCCCAGAGCCGTGGTGCCGAAGGGCATGGCCTTGACAGCCGTGGCTCCGAGGGGGGGGTGGTGGATCTTCCGGTTGCTACTGAGTTTGAGGCCATTCCCGGGTATGGGCTGCGGGCTGTGATCGAAGGGCGCGAGGTGCTGGTTGGCAACCGCAAACTGATGCGTTCCCGTGGGATGGATCCAGAGCCGGCCGAGGCCGCCCTGGCCGCGCTGGAGAGCCAGGGCAAGACGGCCATCCTAGTGGCCGTGGATGGCCGGCTAGCCGGGCTGGTGGCCGTAGCCGACACGGTCAAAGTGAATTCGGCCCGGGCGGTAGCTGAGCTCAAGAAGCTCGGCATCGAGGTTGTGATGATCACTGGCGACAACCGTCGCACAGCCGAGGCCATTGGGCACCAGGTCGGGATCGATCGAATTCTGGCCGAGGTCCTGCCCGAGGACAAGGCCTCCGAGGTGCAGAAACTGCGCCAGGGCGGCCAGGTCGTGGCCATGGTCGGCGACGGAATCAACGATGCCCCGGCCTTGGCCACCGCCGACCTCGGGATGGCCATCGGAACCGGGACCGACATTGCGATCGAGGCGGCCGGCATTACCCTGATGTCGGGCGACCTGATGGGCATGGTGGCGGCTATCAAACTTTCCAAACAGACGATGCGAGCAATCAAACAAAACCTGTTCTGGGCCTTCTTCTACAACGTCATCGGCATCCCGGTGGCCGCGATCGGGTGGCTCTCGCCGATGCTGGCCGGGGCGGCCATGGCTTTCAGTTCGGTCTCGGTTATCGCCAATTCCTTGCGCCTGAAGCGCTTCGACCCGAGGAGGATCTGAGGTGGGAATCGCCCGCTGGCCCGGAGGCCGGCCTGTCATGACTGGTGATCTCTACTACGGGCGGCGGTCCACCCCAGAGGCGCAGGGGTTCGGGCGGACCAAAAAACAGTGGGGTTGAATAATTATCCCGAGCGGCCGGGTTCTCACTCATATTTTTTAAGGTCAACACTCAAATTTTGGTTAAAATTTTGAGTGAGGATTTCCAATTAGGGCCAAATGCTACCCCCTGAGGTATAATAAACTAGCTTTTGGAACTAGATTGATCAAGAATCTGGTTGTTTTGAAGAAGATTCTTTAGCCTCGCGCAATTTTTTAAAGCTCTGAGTTTGATTTAGAATAAAAAATTTGCGTGAATGCTGGCAGAATGCCAGCCTACCATAGCCATTATACTCAAGAGGAGGGCTTTATTGATGGAAAAAGCGACTTTCACCGTTAACGGGATGAGCTGCGGCCACTGCGTCATGGCTGTCACCAAGGCCTTGAAGGGCGTGGATGGGGTGAGCGACGCCAGCGTCGATCTGGGTGCCAAGCGGGCCACGGTTCTCTTTGATCCGACAAAAGTCAGCCTCGACGCTCTCAAGGAGGTTGTCCGCGACGCCGGCTACCAACCGGCCTAGACCCGGGCTCCGGCCTAGACCCGGGCTCGAAGTATCAAATCATATACGGAGGCGATGCGGCTGCAAGATGCCAGGCCGAAAACCAGGCAGAGATCGCAGAGTGTTCAGAGAAGGCGAACCGCGGTCAAGCCACTGTTGGGTGCCAATCTGACCGTGGTTTGAGGTTGCCGGCTGCATCCATCGGCGGGTTACCAGAATCGTCAGCACAGAATCGTCAGCCCAAAGAATTCTTTGCAGAGAGAATCCTCATGATTTTTTACCTCCGATTAGTGAGTGCTGGAAAACAATTGACGATTTACCCGCCACGATCCCTTCTAATACCCCCAAACCCCCTTCGGAGGGTATGGTTAGGGGGGTTTTTGTGTCGAAAGCACCCCTGTAGCTCTAGTTTTTGCCCTTCAGGGGCTAGAAACATCAAGGTTTTTCCCCAAGTTAGTCTATTTTGCCGGAAAAATGCTGATGATCCGCTCTAAGAGAGTCAATAATCAGCCCTGGGGCTGACGAGGATTGCCCCTGGAATCGTGGCATTGCCTTTATTTCACAAGACTATTTAGTCCCGAGTTCGACAGTCACTGGACACATGAGACCACTTTCCGAAAGTAACATGCGGTAGTATGAAGGGTTTCAAGGTTCACCATTTCCGAAAAAGCCAGAAGTGCCT
>JBGFRN010000114.1:0-12997 GCA_041695105.1 Bacillota bacterium
CCCGCGGCCGGGACATGCCGACCTTCCGGGGGTAATAAAATATCTACGGCGCGACGCCCGAGACATTCTCGAGCGGGCCTCGGCCCGTGAGACGGCCTCCCGGGTGGCGGCGGGCGCGGTTGCTCGCTGCTTGTTGGAGCAGTTCGGGGTGAAAATTACCGGTCACGTCGTCTCGATCGGCCCGGTCCGGGCCTCCGAGCTCGCCGGATCGGTAGAGCCGGCCGAACTGGACGCCCGGAGCGAGGCCTCGTTGGTGCGCTGCGCCGACCCGGAGGCCTCCGACGGGATGGTGACCGCCATTGACCAGGCCAAGTCCAGCGGAGACTCACTGGGCGGGGTCTTTGAGGTAGTCGTTTGGGGCCTTCCCCCGGGACTGGGCAGCCACGTTACTTGGGACCGAAAGCTTGATGGTCGCCTGGCGGCGGCCCTGATGAGCCTGCAGTCGGTCAAGGGAGTGGAGATTGGTCTTGGGTTTGAGGCGGCCTGCCGGCCCGGCTCGGAGGTCCACGACCAGATCTACTACGAGCCCGGCCGGGGCTTTTTTCGCCGGACCAACCGGGCCGGGGGCCTGGAGGGCGGGATGACCAACGGTGAGTGCTTGATAATCAGGGCGGCCATGAAACCGATCGCCACCCTCTACCGTCCCCTGGAGACGGTCGATCTGGTTACTAGAAAAGCTCACCGGGCCTCGGTCGAGCGCTCGGACACCTGTGCCGTTCCAGCCGGGGCGGTGATCGGGGAGGCCCTGGTCGCCTTCGAACTGGCCGTCGCCTGGCTGGAGAAGTTCAGTGGAGACAGCCTGGAGGAGGTCAGACGGAACTACCGGGCCTACCTTGAGCAGGTGGCCCGCTACTGATGAGCGCCCCCAAGATTCAGGGCCTGATCATAATCGGGTTCATGGGCACTGGAAAGACGTCAGTCGGTCGGGCCCTGGCTGCCAGGCTGGGTCTGACCTTCATTGACCTTGATGCTGAGGTCGAGCGGGCCGCCGGCCGAACCATTCCTGAGATTTTTGCGGCCGAGGGAGAGGCCGGATTCCGGCGCCTGGAGGCCGAGGCGGTGAAAACAGCAGCCGCGGCCGGCCCGGCGGTGATCTCCACCGGCGGCGGCGTGGTGCTTAATCCGGATAACGTTGCTAACCTGAGGAGGGCCGGGCACCTGGTACTGCTCGAGGCACCGCCTGATGAAATTCTCCGCCGGGTTCAAGAGGAGGGGGGGCGCCCGCTGCTGGCGGTCGAAGACCCGCTTGCCCGGATCATAGAACTGCTGGAGCAGAGGGAGCCGCACTACCGCGCGGCCGCCGACCTGGCCGTCACGGCTGGGGGACGGCCGCCCGAAATGGTGGCCGATGAAATCATCGACCGCTTGAGGCTGGAGGAATAATGTGAGCCGACCGACTGAGATCCAGGTTAACCTGGGCAGCCGCAGCTACCCGATCTATATCGGGCCGGGCCTGCTGGACCGGGCGGGCGATATCCTCGCCCCCTTCAAGCCCTCCGGGGTCCATTTAGTTACCGACACTTGTGTCGAAGGCTTATATGGCCCCCGAGTGAGGGCCGGCCTGGCCCGGGCAGGGCTCTTGTCCGATGGCGAGGAAGCCGCCACGGTGATTCCCGAGGGCGAGGAGTCGAAGTCACTGGAAATAGCCGGTCGGATTTTCGACGACCTGATCCGGCGCTGCCTTGACCGTCGCTCGATGCTGGTGGCCCTCGGTGGGGGCGTGGTCGGCGACCTCGGGGGTTTTGCGGCCGCGACCTACCTCAGGGGAATTGATTTTGTCCAGATCCCTACGACCCTCTTGGCCCAGGTCGATTCCTCAGTCGGGGGGAAGGTGGCCGTTAACCACCCGCTAGGGAAAAATTTGATCGGGGCCTTCCACCAGCCACGCGCGGTACTGGCCGATTCTGAGGTCCTGGTGACGCTGCCGGTTCGGGAATTGGCCTCTGGTCTGGCCGAGGGAATCAAGCACGGCCTGATCCGCGACGGGGCCTACCTGGCCTGGATCGAGGCTAACGGCCAGGAGATCCGGAAATGCCAACCCCAGGCCCTGGGCAAACTGGTGGAAGGATCATGCCGGGTTAAAGCCGAGGTGGTCGGGGCGGACGAGCGCGAGGCCGGACTCAGGGCCATCCTCAATTTCGGCCATACGGTAGGCCACGCGATCGAAAAAGTAGCCGGCTACGGCGTCTGGACCCACGGCCAGGCCGTGGCCGTTGGAATGATGGCTGCAACCTTAATTTCTGAGCGCCTCGGGCTGTGCCGCCCCGGTCTGACCGCCCGGCTCAAGGCTATACTTGAGAACCAGCATCTTCCGACCTCGGCCGGCGGCCTGAAAACCGGCGAGCTGATGGCAGCCATGGCCCAGGACAAAAAGAGGATCGATGGTGTTCAAAAGTGGATTTTGATTGAAGAACCGGGGAAGGTTCTTATTACCGGTCAGGTTGATCCGGCCCTGGTCGAATCGGTGCTAAGTGAACTAGGCGCGGCTGATTGAGAGCGGTTGATTGAGAGCGGTTGATTGAGAGCGGTTGATTAGGAGCGAAGCAAGCCCTGAAGCGTCTGATTATCGACACTGACACCGCTTCCGACGACGCTGTGGCCATCATAATGGCCCTGCGTCACCCGGGAGTGAAGGTCGAGGCGCTGACGGTCGTGGCCGGAAACGTCTGGCTCGACCGGGCAGTGGCTAATGCCCTGTTGGCGGTCGAGATGGCGGAGACTTACCGCGTTCCGGTCTACCCTGGCGCCGCCGGTCCCTTCTGCCGCCCCCTCGAGACGGCGGTCGAGGTTCACGGTCGCGATGGGCTGAGCGACACCGGCTTTAACCCACAACATTCACGGGCCGAGTCAAATCTGGCCGTAAGGGCCATCCTTGACCTGACTGAAGAGCACCCGGGGGAGATCACCCTGGTCGCCCTTGGCCCGCTGACCAACCTGGCGGCCGCCCTGGTTGCCGACCCCGGCCTGCCGCAACGCCTTGGAGAGATGTATATCATGGGAGGCACCGGTGATGGGCAGGGCAACGTCACCCCGGTGGCCGAGTACAACTTTTGGGTTGATCCCGAGGCCGCCCGGGCGGTGATCCGCGGGGGTTTCGAACCCAGGCTGGTCGGATGGGATATCGCCCGGCATTACGGCGTCCTGAACGACGCCGGGCTGGACGACATTCGCCGGATTGGAACTAGGCGGGCTAAGTTCGCCGTAGACGCCAACCGGGCGGTCAGGGAGTTCTGCCGGGAAGTTACCCAAATCGACGGTGTCGATTTCCCTGACCCGATCGCTATGGCTATCGCCCTCGAACCGGAGCTGGCCGGCGAGTGGGACTGGGTTTACGCCGACGTCGAGACCGGGGACGGGCTGGCCCGCGGTCAGCTCATTATCGACTGGCTGGGCATCCTCGGCCGGCGCCCGAACCTCTGGGTCTGCCGCGAGGCTGATGCCGGGGGATTCAGGCGGATGTTCAAACGATCTCTGGAGGATAAAGTTGCTAGAAGCAGCCAACCCCGGAATAACTGATAACTTGCAGGGATTTGTCGAAAATAGTGGAAATTTGTAGAGTGCCCCGTTTGACATAGAAAACCGGAGGTTGCAAACGGCCTTGGGCTCTGAAATCAATCCCCAAGTTGAAATCGCGGTTCTTGATCAGATTATCAAGCAAACCCTTTCAGCCCTGAACCGCGGTCGCCATGAAATCGACGGGATCGCCGGGGCGGCTCGAAACGAGTACCTGAGCGTCTTTCAGGAGTTTGAGAGGCTGAAGAATGAGGTTGAAGATCATATTCGGGGAGTCGACGCGCTGGAGAAGGCCGACCGGGCCGCCCGGTCGCGATTGCTTGAGGTCAGCCAGGCCCTGGGCAAGTATACCGAAGCCGATATTAAACAGGCTTACGAGGACGCCCAGGAACAGCAGGTCAAGCTGGGAATCTACAGGGAGAAGGAGAAACAGCTCCGCCGCCAGCGCGACTCGCTGGAGCGCCGCCTCAAGGCCCTTGAGGCCATGGCTGAGAAGGCCGAGAACCTGGTCGGGCGGGTCAGCCTGGCCATGGACTATCTGGCCGGGAATCTCAAGGATCTAAGCGCTCAGATCAAGAATCTTGAAGAGCGGCGTGACCTCGGGCTTCAGATCATCAAGGCGCAAGAGGATGAGCGCCGGCGCCTGGCTCGTGAGATTCACGACGGTCCGGCTCAGATTCTAGCCAACGTTGTCTTGAGAATAGATATCTGCCAGAAGCTAGCCCAGACCGATACCGAGCGGCTGCTTGAGGAATTGGCCCAGCTCAAGGAGCTGATCCGCGCCAGCCTTCAGGATGTTCGCAAGGTTATCTTCGACCTCCGCCCGATGGCCCTGGATGACCTGGGTTTGGTCCCGGCCCTGCGGTCGTTCGTTTCCGACTTTCAGGATAAGGCTGGGATCCCGGCCGAGTTGGTGGTTTTTGGAACGGAGCGACGGATGACCCCAGCTTTCGAGGTTGCTATGTTCCGCTTGATCCAGGAGGCTTTAAACAACGTACATAAGCACGCCTTTGCCTCTGAGGCAAAGGTCAAGGTGGAATTTACGCCTGAAGCGGTTGTCCTCCAGATCGGCGACAACGGGCGAGGCTTCGACTATCCGGCTGTCAGGGAAGCCGGTCGAGGGGTCAGCTTCGGGCTGGTGGGCATGAGGGAACGAGTCGATCTCCTCCACGGCAAGATGGAAATCAACACGGCTGTTGGCAAGGGAACTCAAATCAAGTTTTTTATCCCTATTCCCAGTGATGACGCCCCTACTAAAGGGGGGAGACCGTGGAAAAGGTAAAGGTGATCGTGGTTGACGACCATGCCCTGGTCCGCCAGGGCTTGCGACGTTTGCTCGAGTTGGAGCCGGACATTCAGATAGTCGCCGAGGCGGCCAATGGCGGCGATGTAGTGGAACTGGCCATGGCTTTGGTTCCAGATGTGGTGGTCCTCGACCTGAACCTCCCCGGGCAAAACGGAATTAAAGTGACTCAGGATCTGAAAGCGGCTGTGCCGGGTTTGGGGGTGGTCATCCTGACGGTCCACGACGATCCTCAGGTATTGGCGGCGGCCCTCCGGGCTGGAGCCAGCGGTTTTTGTCTCAAGGGCGACGATCCCGGGGAGGTGGTCCAGGCCATCCGCCGTGCGGCAGCCGGAGGAAGGTATCTTCCTCCCGGGATGGCCGACCCGACGGCCGTGCACGGTCCACCCCTTACCCCGCGCGAGGTTGAGATCCTGGCGATGATTTCAAGGGGTCTTTCCAACCGGGAGATTGGCCAGGCTTTGTTTATCAGCGAGAATACGGTCAGGAACCACCTCTCTCACATCTTTGAGAAGCTCGGTGTCCAGGACCGGACCCAGGCGGCCGTGTGCGCGGTCAAGATGGGCATTGTGACTCGCTTGATCGACCGGGCCAATTAGCCTGGATAGCAGGCGGCCTAGATTTTGATGGAAAAATGGGACGTTTGTACCATGGGCTGGGCCGCCTAACGGTGATAAGCTTGAGCCAGAAAGAACAAATTAATAGTTTTAACCCCGATAAATGGCCAGCACGCTCGAAAGAGCGTGGTCGCAAAACCTCGGGTCTAAGGCCGTAAGGCTATGACTGCCGGGATACCGAAGGTAGGGCAACTTGCCTGAGCCAAAAGCTCCCTTTCGGTACCGGTCGGTAAAAGGGAGCTTTTACTTTGGATCCTGTCGGGGAGGTGAGGCCGACCGGCGAGCGGTGGAAGGGACAAGCAACTATCGAGCACGCACTAATCATTATGTCAGTCGTTAGCGTCCTGATCACCCAGGCCCTCGCACCCGTGGCCGGACTGGTCCCATAGGGAAGCCCAATCAAGTCTTCAAGAAACGAAAGGATGGGGATTAAAATGCTTACTTACTTCATGACTATGCTTAGGGCTAGAAGGGGACAGGGCATGACCGAATACGCCCTGATCATCGGCCTGGTGGCTGTGCTCCTCATTGCGGTGCTTACCACCTTCCGGACTGAACTCGGGGCTCTCTTCACGAGAATCACCGGAGATATTACTCGTACTCGCCCATAGTTGTAGCCTCCGTGCAAGGGGGGCCGGGGGTGGTTGAATAACCAACCCCGGCCCCTTTCCCTAGATGGCAGATCCTCGAAAGCTGGTGGGTCCAAGTGGAGGCACGGGAGAGAAAGAACGGTCAGGCCATGGTTGAGACGGCGCTGGTGCTGCCGCTGGTGTTGCTTATCCTGCTGGGAATCGCCCAGTTCGGCCTGATCATCAACGCTCAGTTGACCTTGCAGAACTCCGCCCGGGAGGCTGCCCGCCTTGGGGCGACCGGGGTCGGGGATCAGGCGGTGACCGGCCGGGTTTACAGTACCGCCAGCATCCTTGACCCCTCCAGATTTAATATCACGGTGACACCCGTCGAATCGAGCCGGACGCAGGGCAGCAATATCACGGTCCGCGTCAACTACCAGATGGAAATCGTCGTTCCAATCATCTCTCAAATTATCGGATCACAGCTCACCATGGCCTCTGAAGTCACGATGAGGGTGGAGTAGCCGGGCAACCCTTCACAGCCGAGATTGAAAAAGGTGGGAGCCATGGGCGGATTAAGGTGGCTAATCAATCACCTTCGGGGCAAGCGGGGCGCGGTCCTCGTGCTCTACGGCGTGGCAATGACGATGATGCTTGGGTTTGCCGCCATCAGCGTCGACGCCGGCTATGTTTATTTGAGAAGGCAGAGCCTGGTCAACTCGCTCGACGCGGCCGCCCTGGCCGGTGTCTCCCAGCTCCCCGACAACCCGGCGGCGGCGGCGCGGGTGGCCCGGGATATTTTGGCGGCCAACGGCCGAGATCCGAACAATGCCAGCATTAGCGTCTCGGCTGATAATCTCGAGATATCGGTGACCATGGATACCTACACCGACCTTTTCTTTGCCCGGGTTCTCGGTATCGACAACGCCAGGGTCACCGGCAACGCCGCGGCTAGAGTCGAATGGATCACCGCCATTCGAGGGGCGGCACCATTCGGGGTTCCGCGGCAAGATTTCCAGGTTGGAATGACCTATATCCTCAAAGCCGGGAGCGGGGGCGGCCGGAACGGTAATTTTCACGCTTTGGCCCTGGGGGGGAATGGTGCCAATACTTACCGCAACAACATTACTTATGGGTACTCCGAGGTGCTCCGGATCGGTGATTGGATTACGACCCAGCCCGGCAATATGTCCGGCCCAACCGAGCAGGGCCTTAACGCTCGGATCGGCAATGCTCCTACCGCGGTCGACGCCGATGGCGACGGCTACCTCGATCTCCCGCCCAACTCCCCGCGGGTGCTACTCTCCCCGATTATTGACTTCTTTGACGCCCGCGGCCGTAGCCGGGTCCAAGTTGTCGGGTTTGGGGCCTTCTATGTACAGGATTGGGGCGTGTCCGGCAACGGCGAGGTCAGGGGCCAGTTCATCAGATACATGACCCAGGGCGAAAGTGGCGGAACTGGCAATTTTGGTCTCCGCACCGTCAAACTCATACATTAGAGGCAGAAGGGGAGGACGGGCCGTGAACCGAGGACGCATCATCCGAATTATCTTCATCCCGGTGCTAGTCGGTCTGGTCATGACCACGGCGGCCTATGTCTTCCTGGCCCGGGTCAAGCCTCCCGCGCCGGAAAAGATCCCGATGGCCGCCGTGGTGGTGGCCAAGGACGCCATCCAGGCCAAGACCCTGTTGACCAAAGAGATGCTAGCCGCCCGCCAGATACCAGCCAGCTACCTGGCACCTAACGAAATTACCGCCCCCGAAGAGGTGATCGGCAAGATCACGACCGTTCCCCTGGCTCAGGGAGAGTCAATTTTGAAGACCAAGCTGGCCAGCAAAGAGAACAAGAGTGGTCTGGCTTACTTTATACCCTCAGGAAAGCGTGCCCTGACGGTTAAGGTCAACGAGGTAATCGGGGCTGGCGGGTTCCCAGAGCCCGGTGACTACGTTGACGTCCTAGGCACTTTTTCCAAAGAGGTTCTGGGAATCGACAAGACTCGAATGGTGGCCGAAAACCTGCTAGTTTTGGCCGCGGCCCGTGACATTGAGGCCAAGCCGGCCGACCAGAAGGATATTAAGGCCTTTACCTCGCTGACCGTGGCCGTCTTGCCCGATAATGCCCTCAAGATCACGCTGGCTGAGGAAAAAGGCAGCTTAAGGATTCTCCTGAGACCGGCTATCCAGGAGAAAACGATTGGGGAAGCCGAGCAACTGATCACCGGGTTCGGGGCCGCGGGGAGGTGAGAGCCATGCCCGGTAAAATTACAGTTCTGATCGCTGACGACTCGGCCCAGACTCGCCAGAGCATCAAAGCTATGCTCAGCCTCGAGTCCGGCTTGGAGGTAGTGGGTGAGGCCGAGGACGGGGCCGAGGCCGTCTCTAAGGCCAAATTGATCGGGCCGCAGGTCATCCTGATGGATGTCAACATGCCCAAGATGGACGGAATCACGGCCGCCCGCCAGGTCAGCCAGCAGTGCCCGGGAACGGCCGTGGTCATGATCTCGGTCCAGGGCGAGGGGGAATACCTCCGGCGGGCGATGAAATCCGGAGCCCGCGATTATTTAATCAAACCGTTCACTGTTGACGAGCTGGTCAATTCAATCCGCGGCGCCTACCGGGCGGTTGACATGGACGCCGTTTACGGCAAGGCCCCGGCGCCTCCCAAGGCCCAGGGCAAGGTCATCACCGTATTTTCGACCAAGGGCGGGGTGGGAAAGACAACCGTGGCGGTCAACCTGGCCTCGGCTCTGGCGTTGAACACGAGTAAGAAGGTCGCCCTGGTCGACCTGGACCTGGAGTTTGGCTGCGTGGCCAGCATGTTCGGCCAGAAACCGACCCATACCATCGTCGACCTTTGCCACTTTGACGGGGAGCTTAACATTGAATTGGCCGAGCGCGTCATGATCAATACCGGGACGGGGGTCTGGTTCCTGGCCGGGCCGGTCAGTCCTGAACAGGCAGCCGAGGTCGACGGGGAAGGACGCAAGGTCAAAGATCGGGACTATGTCAGCGATATCCTGCACCTGCTCAGGGCCAACTACGACTACCTGGTGATCGACACTGGGTGTAATTTCCGGGAGACTAACCTGACCGCCCTCGATCTTTCCGACCAGATTCTTCTGGTGGCGGCACCGGATATCCCAACCCTTCACAACACGGCTAAGTGCCTGGATATCCTGACCTCCCGGCTCCATTACAGTCAGGACAAGGTACGCCTTCTTCTCAACCGGGCCGACGGAACCATAGGTCTTTCGAAAGAAGACATCTCTCGCAGCCTTGACTACCCGATCAGCTACCTGGTACCTTCCGACGGCCCGACGGCCGTCTGGGGTGCCAACTCCGGGCAGCCATTTGTCTTGCGCAAGGGCAAAACTCCAATTGCCACGGCTATCCTGGCCATGGCCGGATCGTTGACCAGCGGGGCCCCGGTCGAAGGCCGGGCTCAGGAGCAGCCCAAGAAGAAAAGCTTTTTTAGCTTCGGGCTGAGCTCGTAGGCCGTGGGGGTGAACTAAGTGTCAGGTTTATACCAGAGATTAAAGGACAGTCCCCCGACCAAGGGAGGTGGGGCATCCGACCTACTGGGAGGGCGCGAGGCTCCGAAGGGGGGCAACCAGGCCCGAGATCAACGGGGGCCAAGGAAGGGCCAGGACGCCCACCGTGGCCTGAAAAACAAGATCCAGCTCCGGCTGATCAATGAGCTGGACAGTGCCCTGCTCATCAACATCAATACCCTCCCTGAGGTCAAGCGGCTGGAGATCAAGACCAAGATTACCGAGCTGCTCCGGGAGGAAGAAGGAATCCCGCCGCTGGAGCGGGAGGCGATTTCCGAAAGCCTTTTTGCCGAGATTATCGGTTACGGGCCGATCCAGCCCTTGCTGGAGGATCCAGAGGTCTCGGAGATCATGGTCAACTCGGCCGTACAAGTCTACGCCGAGCGTAAGGGCAAGCTGGAGCTGACCGATGTTCAGTTTTCGGACGATAAGCAGATCTTGCATCTGATTGAAAAGATCGTTGCCCCGCTCGGGCGACGGATCGACGAGTCGAGTCCAATGGTCGACGCCCGCTTGCCTGATGGGTCGCGCGTCAATGCGATCATCCCACCCCTGGCCCTCAAGGGACCGAGCATTACTATACGTAAGTTCTCGCGTGATCCCCTCAAGATCGAAGACCTGATTCGCTTCGGCACCCTGACCAAGAAAATGGCCATGTTCCTCGAGGCTTGCGTCAAGGCCCGGATGAATATCGTCGTTTCCGGCGGCACCGGTTCGGGCAAGACGACTACTCTAAACGTCCTTTCGTCCTTCATCCCGCACGACGAACGAATCGTGACCATTGAGGACGCGGCCGAACTGCAGCTCAAGCAGGACCACGTGGTGTCGCTGGAAACCAGACCGCCCAACATCGAGGGTAAGGGCGAGATCACCATCCGCCACCTGGTTAAGAACTCCCTCCGGATGCGGCCCGACCGGATCGTGGTCGGCGAGGTGCGTTCGGGCGAGGCCCTCGACATGCTGCAGGCCATGAACACGGGTCACGACGGGTCGCTGACGACTACCCACGCCAACAGTCCCCGCGACGCCATCGCCCGATTGGAAACGATGGTGCTGATGGCTGGTATGGAACTTCCGATCAAGGCTATCCGCGAGCAAATCTCCTCGGCGGTCGACCTGATTATCCAGCAGACCCGCCTGAAAGATGGGTCGCGCCGGATCACTTACATCACCGAAGTGCAGGGGATGGAGGGAGACATCATCACCCTGCAGGATATCTTTGTCTTCCAGCAGATCGGCATCACCCCCCAGGGAAAGATCATGGGGGAATACGTTTCAACCGGCATCCGGCCCAGTGGCTACGAGCGGCTGGTCCACGCGGGAATCGTGCTTCCCGACGACATGTTCATTACCTGATCAAGCCCGGGGAGGGCGGACGGCATGAGTGAGACCATGATCCTGATAGCCGTATTCATCTCGACTGTCATCGCTTGCGTCTGGGGCATGACCTCATCGGACTATTACCAGAGCCGGGTCGATCAGCGGCTCGAATACCTGGTTAAGAACCGCGGGGTTCAGAAGCTGGCAACTCAGGACATTGATGAAGCCGCGCTAGAGGACGGATCGGTCCGATCTAAGGGAGCCCGGGCCTTGAAACAGGCCATTTTCAAGGAAGCCGACCGGCTAATCGCCGGGAGGGCGGTTTCCTCCAATCTGGCCGTGCGCCTCCGCCGGGCCGGGCTCAAGCTTCAGGTCTCTGAATTCATCGCCATCAGTCTTAGCGCCTCGGCGCTGCTTGGGTTAACCGGCTGGGCCGTAACCAACGGTTTCTTGGCCGTTCTGTTTTGGGCAGCCGGGATTTGGCTTTCGAGTTACTATCTCGAAAGCCGTATCAAAGCCCGGATCAAAGCCTTTGAGGGCCAGCTCCCAGACGCCCTCTCTCTGATGGCCAACTCGCTTAAATCTGGCTATTCCTTCCTTCAGGCGATGGAGGTTTGCTCCCGCGAGCTGCCCGACCCCCTGGCCGGGGAATTCGCCCAGGTGATGAAAGAGGTCCGGGTCAACATTCCGATCGAGGACGCCATGCTCAACCTTACGCGGCGGGTGCCCTCGGACGACCTGGACCTGATCGTCACCGCCGTCCTGATCCAGAGGCAGGTCGGCGGCAACCTGGCCGAGGTGCTGGACAAGATCAGCGCCACCATTCGCGAGCGCCTGAAGATTCTTGGCGAGATCAAGACCCTAACGGCCCAGGGTCGCCTTTCGGGCTGGATCGTTTCGCTCCTGCCGGTCGCCCTCGGCCTGATCCTGTACATCCTTAACCCCGAATACATGGGCGCCATGTTCGAGTACCCCATCGGCTGGGCTATGATTGGGGCCGGCCTGATCAGCCAGTTCATCGGCATCATCATCATCCGTTCGATCATCTCGCTGGAGGTCTAGGCCATGCTCAGCCTGATAATGGTACTAGTCTTTCTGACCTTTGGAACCATGACCTACCTGCTGCTCGCTCCCTCAGACGAGCAGATCATGATCTGGCGGCGAGCCGGCGACCTCCGCGTGCGCCGGGGGGCGGGCCCACAGAAGGTTGAAGATGAAGAGCTGAGCCAACCATTCTCAGAACGGGTGCTGCGCCCGATCTTTGAAAATCTTTATAGTCGGATCATGAAGATCGCCCCGCTCTCGCTTAGAGACAAGATCAGGCGCAAGCTGGCGCAGGCCGGTCATCCGATGGACACCGCCCGTTTTATCGGGATCAAGGCCATCTCAGCTTCAATTGGCATGCTGGTGGGCGTGGTCTTTTTCACCCTAGGCAACTCTAAGGGGCCGGTGCTGAGCCAGCTAATGTTTCCGATCCTGCTTGCTTACATTGGGGCCTTCCTGCCGGAGTTCTGGCTGTCGGCTAAGGTTGGGCAGCGCAAAAAGGCCCTGGGAAAGGCCCTGCCCGATGTCCTCGATCTGCTTTCGGTTTCGGTTGAGGCCGGTTTAGGGTTTGACGGGGCCATCCAAAAAGTTAGCGAGAAGTTTTCTGAACCGATCTCGGGCGAGTTCGGCCTGTATCTCAAAGAAATCCGGCTGGGCAAGAGCCGGGCCGACGCCTTGCGCAACCTGGCCGACCGGACCGACCATCCCGATTACCGGACCTTCACGGCGGCCATCATCCAGGCCGACCAGTTAGGCGCCTCGATGGCCAGGGTCCTGCGGATGCAATCCGAGTCCATGCGCCTCAAGCGCAAGCAGCGGGCCGAGGAGCAGGCGATGAAGGCCCCGGTCAAGATGCTTTTTCCACTGATTATGTTTATCTTTCCGACCCTGTTTTTGGTGATTCTAGGACCGGCCGTGATTCATATACTTAGGAACTATAAGATGTGATTATGGACAACTATCTTTACGTGCGAAATCTTGACCGCGGGGCCATCGTCTGCAGCCGCTGCCGGGTGGCCGCCACCTTTATGACCCGCCTGCGGGGCCTGCTTTTCAGCCCGCCGCTCCGGGAGGGGG
>JBGFRN010000109.1:0-12835 GCA_041695105.1 Bacillota bacterium
GCGGTGGCATGATACAACTCATCGACATAGTACTTGTTCTTGATTATCCCGTAAAGAGATCCGGAGGCTTTTATCGCTGTCGAGCGGTCAAAAATCTTGAGGCCATAAATCAAATATCCGGTCAATATGCCCAACAGGGCGGCCGAAATAGCCACGATCGGGACTATGGCCGTATGGTGCGGCTGGATCGCCCCGGGAACGCTGACGAAGCGGATGAACCAGGCCGCCGGCCAGCCGGCCCCCACCGAGAAGGCCGCCAGGACTATAAGCGGGATGGTCATGGTCAGCGGCGACTCGTGGGCGTGGTCATACTTGTGATGATCGCGGGGCTGGCCGAAAAAAGTCAGGATAGTGGCCCGGGTCATGTAGTACGCGGTCAGGAAAGCCGTGATCACCCCGAAGCTGAAGACCATCGTCCCGACCCAGGGGGGCAGCCCCTGCTCGGCCAGACGGTGGCTGTAGTTGAAGGCCCCAAGCAGGACCTCGTCCTTGCTGTAGAAGCCTGAGAACCCGGGGAGACCGGCCAGGGCGGCCGTTCCTGCCATCCAGGTCCAGAAGGTGATCGGGAGCTTCTTGCGCAGCCCGCCCATCTCGTGCATCTCTTGCGAGTGAACGGCGTGAATGACCGAACCGGAGCACTGGAAGAGCAGGGCCTTAAAGAAGGCGTGAGTGACCAGATGGAAGGCCCCGGCGGCGGCGTAGCCGGTGCCCAGAGCCAGCATCATGTAGCCGAGCTGGCTGACTGTCGAGTAGGCTAGCACCTGCTTAATGTCGGTGCGCAGCGTGGCGATTGAGGCGGCAAACAGGGCGGTGAACCCGCCGATGACGGCCACCCACATCAGGGCCTCGGGCGGGGCGGCGGCGAAGATACCGAAACTGCGGGCCACCAGGTAGACGCCGGCGGCGACCATGGTGGCGGCGTGGATTAGGGACGAGGCCGGGGTCGGGCCGGCCATGGCATCGGGCAGCCAGGTGTGAAGCGGGAACTGAGCCGACTTGCCTACGCCTCCGGAGAAGACCAGCAGGGTGCCGAGCAGCAGAACCGCCGGGGCGACCTTCCCGGCCGCGGCCGCGGCGGCGATTTCATTAAAGTTAAATGAACCGGTGGCGGCGAAAAGCACCCAGATGCCTACCATCAAACCAATATCGCCGACCCTGGTGGTCAAAAAGGCCTTCAA
Organism: Bacillota bacterium; assembly: GCA_041695105.1. GTDB lineage: Bacteria > Bacillota > Sulfobacillia > JAMDAP01 > JAJYMS01 > JBGFRN01. The sequence continues at coordinate 1,179 of JBGFRN010000109.1, forward strand.
GCTGGCCTCCTGCGGCACCTGGTTCTCGTACCAGTGCCCGATCAGAAGGTAGGAGCACAGGCCCATGATCTCCCAGCAGACCAGGAGCAGGAAGAAGTTGTCGGCCACTACCAGGCCGAGCATCCCGGCGGTAAACAGGGAGAGAACCCCGTAGTAGCGGGTGAAGCGCTTATCGCCGTGCATGTATCCCAGGGAGTAGATATGGACCATCAGGCTGACGATAGCGACGACCGGAAGGGTGACCGCGGCCAGGTGATCAAGCTGAATACCCATTGGGATCTTGTATTGGCTCGTTATAACCCAGTCGAATTGGAGTCCCGGGTAGGTCGCCCCGGCGGCCACTTGAACCAAGGCCCCGATCGAGATGACGGTGGCCAGCGCCAGGGCTGCCAGTCCAGCGTAGACAATCTTCTCACCCACCTTGCGGGCCAGGGCGGCGATGATCAGAAAGGAGATCACCGGGAGGACAGGAACCAGCCAGACGTATTGAAGCAAGCTCTCTGATCCTCCTTTCTAGCCCTTGAGCAGGGTGATTTTGTCGACGTCGACCAGATGGCGCTGGCGGCCCAAGACTAAAATAATCGCCAGGCCGACGGCCGCCTCGGCCGCCGCCACGGTCATGACCATCATGACGAAGATCTGGCCCCGCATATCGGTCGGTGTTATGTAACGCGAGAAGGTCACCAGGTTGATATTGACGGCGGTGAGCATCAGTTCAATACACATCAGAATCCTGATGGCGTTGGGCCTGGTCAGGGCCCCGTAAAGACCGATGCCGAACAGGAAGGCTCCGAGCAACAACGGGTACTGAATTGGAAGCTGCTCCAACTACCGCTCCTCCTTCGCTGTCAGGATGATGGCGCCCACCATGGCCACCAGAAGCACCAGTGAGGCCACCTCGAAGGGGATAACATATCCTTCCGGGTTAAAGAGCTGCAAGCCGATGGCCCGGACGGTGCTCGAAACCGGAGCCTCGTCGGAGAGCGGCCACTTGGCCCGGCTGTAGACCCAGTACATGGCCGCGGTAAAGCCGGTCGCCGCCGCCACCGGGATCAGCCCGAACCGCTTGGAAAAAACCACCTTAAGAAACCCCATCCCCTTTTCGGGCCTCCGCACCTCTTGGATGTCAGAGAGCATAATCGCGAAGATGATCATGGTGGTGATGGCCCCGGCGTAGACCAGAACCTGGGCGGCCGCCAGGAAGTCGGCCTGGAGCTGGATGAAAACGCCGGCCACAGCCACAAAGGCCATGGCCATGAACAGGGCGGCGTGGGTAATCAGGGGAACCGTGACGACCCGGATGGCCGAAATCACCGTGATGGCTGCCAAGATGAGAAAAATTACCTTTTGAGAGCTCATGACTCTCCTCCCTCTTGCACAACGGCGGGCGCGGCCGGGGGCTTCTCGGACGCCTGGGGCTTCTCGGGTGCCGGGGGCCTGGGTGCCGGTTTGGGGTGGGTGCCCAGGGGGACGCCGGGCGGCAGGTCGGCCTCGGTCGCTCCGGTGCGCTCAGCGAAGACCCAGTTCGGGACGGCCGGTTTGGGCCCCTTGACCTCTTTCTTGCTGTATGGCAGGCCCATCTTGAGCAGCCGGTCAAAGTCGTAGACCAGGTTCTCTTTTTCGTACTCGGCCAGTTCATAGTCGTTGGCCATAACCAGGGCGTCGAACGGACAGGCCTCAACGCAGAGGTTGCACTCCATGCACCGCGACATGTCGATGGTGTAAGCTTCAACCTCTTTTTTCTTGGTTTCGGGGTTGGTCCGGGCCTTGAGATCGATCACCCCGATCGGGCAGGCCCCGACGCAGATGTTGCAGGCGGTGCACTTGTAGGTGCCTGTCTCGAGGTCGGTCTTTTGGACCGGCACACTCCGGAACCAGTGGGGGACCGGAAACTTCTCATCCGGGTACTGTATAGTGATCGGGGGATTGAAGTACTCCCTGAGGGTGATCCCCAGGCCCGTGAGCATGGTCTTCGAGGTGTGAACGGCTTCAGAAAGGTAATCGATAATTCCCATGTCCTAGCCTCCCTTCGAAACCAGCATCCACAATCCGGTGGCGAAAATATTCACCAGGGCGGCCGGGATCAGGAACTTCCAGCCCACGTCCATCAGTTGGTCGATACGCACACGCGGCACCGTCCACCTGATCCACATGGTGATAGCGACGAAGATGTAGGTCTTGAACATGAACCAGAAGAAGGGGAATAATCCGGGAGCTCTCTCCACCAGCCCGGTGAAGTACTGTCCGACTACCGGCAAATCAGCCGGGGTCGGGCCGGTCCACCCGCCCATGAAAAGGGCGGCCGCAATGGCCGACCAGGAGAGCAGATGGCCGTATTCGGCCAGCATGAAGACACCCCAGCGGAGGCCGCTGTACTCGGTATGGTAGCCCGAAACCAGCTCGGATTCGGCCTCCATCAGGTCGAACGGGGCCCGGTTGAGCTCAGCCAGGGCCGCCACCAGATAGATAATAAACCCGAGGAACTGGGGGAAGATGTACCAGCCCAAAACCCCTCGCTGGGCCTGCGAGTTGACGATGTCCTGAAGCGAGAGCGACCCGGCCATCATCACCACACCGATGATCGACATGATCAGGGCCACTTCATAGCTGATCATCTGGGCGGCGGCGCGCATGGACCCCAGCAGCGAGTACTTGTTGTTCGAACCCCACCCGCTCATGAAGACCGAGATGATCGCCAGCGAGGTGACGGCGGCGATGTAGACGATGCCGATGTTCAGATCGGTGGCGATGGCTGTCGGGCCGAAGGGTACGACGACCCAAATCATTAGGGCGGAGGCAAAGGAGATGATCGGGGCGATCACAAAGAGCGGTTTGTCGGCCGCGGCCGGGATGATGTCTTCCTTGGTGATCATCTTCAGCCCGTCGGCCAGGGTCTGGGCCCAACCGTACTTGCCGACCCGCATCGGCCCCAGGCGCCGCTGGATGAAGGCGCTGATCTTGCGCTCAAGCCAGATTAGAAATAGGACGTTTAAGGCCATAAAGCCCAGGAGAACCGCCGCCTTGGTGACCGACCAGATGACGGTGTCAAGCCACTGGGGCACTAGCGATCCACCTCCCCAAGGACAATGTCGATGCTGCCAATGATGGCCACCAGGTCGGCTATCTTGAATCCGGGGGACATGACCGGAAGAAGCTGCAGATGGGTGAAGCAGGGCGAACGCCAGTGCAGGCGGTACGGGTTGCCCGTGCCGTCCGACTTCAGGTAGCATCCGAGCTCGCCGCGCGGCCCCTCGACCCTGACGTAGACCTCGCCAGCCGGGGGCTTGACTACCTTGGGCACCTTGCCGAGGCACTCGCCCCCGGGCAGGTCGCGGACCGCCTGCCGGATGATCTTGATCGACTCCTCGATCTCCTTCATCCGGACCATGTAGCGGTCGTGGCAGTCGCCGTTCTCCTTGCCGACCGGCACCTCAAACTCAAATCGGTCATAGATCGAGTAGGGATCGTCCCGCCGGAGGTCCCACTTGACCCCCGAGCCGCGCAGGACCGGACCGGTGGCTCCCCAGGCGACGGCCTCCCTGGCCGGGAGCGGACCGACGCCCTTGGCCCGGTATTCAAAGATCCGGTTGCCGGTGAACAATCCGTGGTATTCCGGTAGCGCCTTCTTCTCAATGAAGTCAAGAATGCCGTTAAGTTTGTCCAACCATCCGGGCGGGAGGTCGTTGCGCACCCCGCCGATGCGGAAGTAGTTGTAGAGCAAACGCGCCCCGCAAAGCTGCTCGTAAAGATCGTAGATCTCCTCGCGCTCGCGGAAGGAGTACAGAAACGGGGTGGTGGCGCCGAGGTCGAGGGCGAAGACGCCGAACCAGATCAGGTGGCTGGCGACGCGCTGCAGCTCTCCGGTGATCACCCGGAGGTACTCGGCCCGCTCGGGAACCTGAATACCCAGCAGCTTTTCCACGGCCAGGGCATAAACCCACTCGTTGTAAATAGCGCCCAGATAGTCGCAGCGATCGGTGAAGGGCATGACGCCGGGATAGCTCTTTGATTCAGACAGCTTTTCGAAACAGCGGTGCAGGTAGCCGATGTCCGGCTGGACGGCCGTGATCGTCTCGCCATTGAGCCGGGCGATTATTCGCAGAACGCCGTGGGTCGACGGGTGCTGGGGGCCCATGTTGATGATCAGTTCGCGTTGGATTCCCGGAACCTCATCGAGGCGGCGGCCTTCAAGCGTGAGATCGGTCACTGGACCTCACCCCCCTCGGTCTGAACCGGACGCTCATGCCGCTTGTCGACAAAGTCCTTAAGGAGCGGGTAGCCGCCCTGCCAGTTCTCGGGGAGGAGGATGCGCCGAAGGTCCGGGTGCCCCTCAAAGACGATCCCGAACATATCAAAGGCCTCGCGCTCATGCCAATCGGCTGTCGGCCAGACCCCGGTCAGACTGGCGATTCTGGGATTCTCCCGCGGCAAATCGGCCCGCAGGGAGACCTGGGGGGCGCGGCTTTCCATCTTGTAAATGTGGGAGATGATTTCCAGGCGGTCTTTATGGTCGACCGCGGTTAATGACGACAGGTGGGCGAAGCCCAGGGCGGCCATCTCCCTGGCCGAGGCCAAGTATTCCCCGGCCGGCACCCGCACCATGATTTCCCCCAAGGGAGAGGACTCGATCCCGGCCGAGGGGAGTTTTTCCTTCAGGATCCCGGTCAGTTCCATCAGGCCCGTCCCCCCTTATTCAGGCCCTCAGTCCGGATTTTCTCCTGAAGCTGAAGGACGGCGTAAAGGAGGGCCTCCGGACGCGGCGGGCATCCGGGAACATAAACGTCGACCGGAACTATCTTGTCGACCCCGGTAATGACGTTGTAGGCATCATGATAAGGACCGCCGTTGGTGGCGCAGGCCCCCATGGCGATCACCCAGCGCGGTTCCGGCATTTGGTCGTACAGGGCTTTGATGCGGGAGGCCATCTTTTCGTTGACCGTCCCGGCCACGATCATCAGGTCGGACTGCCTGGGTGAGGCCCGGAAGACCATCCCGAAGCGATCAAAATCGTAGCGCGAGGCCCCAGTGGCCATCATTTCGATGGCGCAGCAGGCGATGCCGAAAAGCATATACCAGAGAGAAGACTTGCGGCTCCAGTTGACGACCTTCTGGAGGTTGGTGGTCAGGACACCTGGGAGGCGTTCGTTCCCCAGGATCAAACCCATTGCAGCACCTTCTTCTTCCAAGCGTAAAGGAGACCGACGGCCAGGATCACCAGAAACACGACCATCTCCATAAAGCCGAAAAGCCCCGTATCCTTGAACGTCACCGCCCAGGGATAGAGGAAGATGGCTTCGAGGTCAAAGACGAAAAAAGTCAGGGCGAAAATGTAGTAACGGATATTGAAGTTGATCCGGGCGTCATGAAACGGCTCCTCGCCGCACTCGTAGGTAGTGAGTTTTTCCACCACCGGGTTGCGCGGGGAAAGGAACTCGTTCAACTTCATGCTGATAACCACGAAGAGGATCCCGACGATGGCGAAGACCCCCACGTCTAAATAGCTGTCCAAACCTGGGCCAACCCCCCTTAGCGGGCTTGATTTCTAATCTCTGAAAAAAACCCTCACAATTATATCTAATTATTAATTTTGGCGTCAACGCTTCCTACGCTTGGTTTTGTCGCTCTTGGGCTTGTCTTTAGCCTTGGGCCGGCGCCCGTAGTCAATCGGATCTCCCTTGGAGATCTGGAGCTCTTTCATAGCATCTTCAACTTGTCCTCTAACCTCTGCCGAAACCAGGAGTTCGGCCACCCCCCGGCTAAGAAAGGTCCTCTTAGACTTGATGACGGCCAAGTCTCCCTCCCAGCGGAAGTCTTCGATCCGGTCGCGAGGGATATAGCCCTGATCGAGGAAACCGCTCCCAGACCGGAGGATGATTGGAATCCAGGAGGCGATACCCACCCCCGACGATATCAAATAGTAGGTCGGGGGAAAGAAGTAAGCGATTAACCCGAAAAACACCAGGGCCGGCCCAACCATGAGCAGCGAGTAGCCGGCGAAGCCTAGAAACCGGTCAAAAAAAGATCCCTCGCCCTGAAATAGTGACATGGCCAGGGCGTAGAAGGCGATCCAGATGATCACGGTATTGGCGTAGATGGCCAGCTTTGATACCAGGTACTCCCGCCAAAAGTCGATAGGTGCCCGCCACTTGACGATAACCCTTTCAAACTTGGCTTCCCGCGCCACCGCCATCCGGCGGTTGAAGACAACGAAAAGACCGACTGTCACCAGCATCCAGCCCGACGCGAAGGCTGAAATCCACAGTTCTTTACCGCTTAACGGCACCCCCTGAATCCCCCTTTTGTGACTTGTTTTTAGGACCAGCCCCTATGTTTTCTCAACCGCGGGCGGTAAAACCTTCTAAGCCTCAAAAACCCGTCCGCCCTTGAACTCGTTTCGTTCACCGATCAGGGTTTCGGCGGCGAGGGCCGCCTGAAGGCGCGCCTCCTCCGGCACGAGAAGGTAGAAACGCCAGAGATCCTCATACTGCTGCTGCAGGGCCTGAACCTCGATCGTCCCGGCCAGGTCAAGGCGATTCAGGGGGCCAAACCCCTTCTGGCTGTTGACCAGGGCCGCCGCCTCTTTGAAGTAGGTGGCGGGCGGGCAATAGATAATCACCCATTCCTTGGGAATCCCGACTTTGGAAGCGATCTTGGCCTCGACCTTCTCCCGCTCCCGGGCGGGGGCGAAGCGACGGATCAAAGCCTCTTGCCGCTCGCGGCCCAGCGCTGCGCGCGACAGAACGTAGGCGCGCTTGTGCAGCTTGCGAACCTTGAGGTCGGAGACCAGGCGTGCGGCGGGCTCCCCCTCCAAGCGAGCCTCGATCAGGTCAAGAAAGGTATAGTCGGTATGGGTGTATAGCTCCTCCTCGCGAAAGCCCTTGGCCTTGGCCCGCTCGACCGCCCGGCTGATCATCGCCCCGGAGGCCAGCTTGGCGTGGTGAGTGTAGATGCGCTCGGTCAAAAAATATCGCATCCGCAGCAGGTGGACCAGCTCGGAGCGAGTGTCGGGCCGGTCCATCTTGTGTTTGACCAGGTTAACCGCCAGGTGGCCCCGCTCGATCACAAACGAGCTGAAGATCCGCTCGTCGTAACGCTGGGAAAGCCCCGCGAAGTATGCGTCACGGTGCAGGTAGTCAAGCAGGTCGGCGTCAATGCAGGCCGAGACGATCTCCCCCAACCAGGGAGGGAACCCCCCGCCGGCGGCCACCGATTTCCCGAGAATCTCCAGAACCGAGTCCCTCAAAGCCAGTTTCTCCAAAATTCGAGCCAAGGCACTCTCGCGGAAAAAGTAGCCGTAGCGCTGGCCGGCGTCGTGCCGTGGAAAGATCTGCCGCTCGTCTTCAAAAGTATGGCCGAACGGGATATGGGTGACGTCGTGGAGGATGGCGGCGACTCCGACCAGGTTTTGATATTCTTTCTCGATCTGGTAGCCGTTACGCCGTAAGGCTTCAATTATTCGGTTGGCCGTGGCCAGGGTGCCCAGGGAATGGTCGAACCGGGTATGGAGGCACCCCGGATAAACCAGGTAAGCGGTGCCGGTCTGCTTGATGCCGCGCAGCCGCTGGACTTCAGGGGCGTCAACGACGGCCGCCTGTTCCCGGGTGAGAAATATGTCTCCTTGAACCGGATCCCTGATGATCAAGCGCTTCACCCTCCATCGCTGGCTAAGCCGGGCGCTGGCTAAGTCGAGGGGCTGACCTGACGGTCAGCCCCGTTTTTCTTTGATCAGTTTCTCCAAGGTTTGACTTAGTTCCTCTTCGCTGGAACCCTGAATCGAGTTGGGATCGAGCTGGCAGGCCAGGTCCATCAGGGCCCTGAGAACGGCCCAGGGGTCGAGAGCGATACCGGCGGCCGCGGACGATTTTCTCAGCCACTGCCAGTGCTCGGGGTAGATACTGGCGGCGACCGTCAGGGGCTGGCGGGAGGCTTTTCGGATGTCCGGAGCCGGGGCTGCCGGTGGAGCTGGTACGAAAGCCGGCGCGGCCACGGCCTCGGCCGGACCGGGCGGCGCCAGGCCGGCCGGGGTCACCGAGGCCGTAGGCGAAGGCTGAGCCGCCCCAGCGGCCTCGTCGCGAGCCTGGTGCCACTGATCGCGGGCCAGGTTGACGATATTGGGTTCAGTGCCGGATTTGTCCGCCACCACCATAGAAAAATACTGAACGGCTTCCTTATATTTCCCGACTCTCCTCGATAACTCACCGACCAGATAGGTCAGGGTCAGGGCCGACATCTTGCCGATCGGGGTCGGTTCTTTTTGGTAGGCCTCGATGTATTGCTCCAGGGCCTTGTCAAGATATGCGCGCTCCAGCGACGGTTCGTTCTGTCCCCGGTAAAGCCAGCTCATTTTCAGGTAGAGCCCGGCCAGGGCGCTGGCCTTGGCCCTGCGGGCCAGGCTGCAGGAAAGGGCCTGGTTGAAAGCCTGAACTGCGGCCGTGAAATCACGTTCACCATTGAGCTGCGGGGCCGGGCGTCCGGTAAGCGTGGCCTTGATCAGGGCGGCCTCATTGGGTCTAACCTCGGCGAAAGTGGCGTCACTGGCCGCGTAACCGCAATGCGGGCAAACCCAGACGCTGTACCAATTAGCGTCAATCCCGGCGTACCGGACGAAAAAATCGGAATCACGACCCTCGACCGGGCAGGCCGATTTGCGGAGTTTGGTCTGCATAAACTTCTGCTGGCAAACGGGGCAGGTTGTGTCTTGCTGGTAAAACGTGCTGATGGCCTGGTTCATTCCCGCTAGCCTCCAATAATGTGCCAAAAGCTGTATTTAATCCGGGGGGTGTAAGCCGGGGAGTCCCGGTAATCCCAGAAGCGGGCCCGGGAGTTACTGGTATGAGCGTTGACCAGCGGCTGGCCAGAGGCGTCGAACCCGGTCACCACCGTGCTGTGCTCCCAGCGACCGTCGCCGGTGAAATCGTAGCTGATGACATCTCCAAGCCGCAGTTCCGCGGCTGAAGCGGCGGCCTGAACCAAAGGCGACCCAGCCAAATACCACCTCAGGCTGTGGGCCACAGCCCAACTATAACTCCAGGTATCGCGAGGACCGCCGTTTCCCCGGTACCACCAGCCCTGATCACGCCTGGCACCTCCGACCATGGGAAAACTGCCGGCCCAGAGGCACTGTGAGACAAAATTGGAGCAGTCGACTGGAAAAGCTCGAAAGGCTGGATTGTAATCGTTCCACCATTTCTCGGCGTAAGCCACGGCCGCCGGCCGGTTGTAGTTCCTTTCTGTAGAGTTCTCGCGAACCACCGAATAACCTCCCGCGATACCTCAACTTTTTGACCGGTTTGGGACAGACTAACCTAGCTCGACATACTTGGCTGGTAAACCACAGGAGGGGTTTTTCTGCGATCTACGCGGTTAAGAAGATTCTTAGCGGTTCTTCTAACACTGGGATTATTGCTAGCCTCAGCGCCGGTTCAGGCCCAGCGCCCAACTCTCTATTGGGGGTCAAGGGGCGCGGACGTAAAAACGGTTCAATGGCGTTTGCTGCAATGGGGCTACTACGATGGAAGGGTGGACGGGGTCTTTGGGGCCGACACTTCGGCGGCCGTTCGCCATTTCCAGCGCCGGAACGGGTTGACTCCAGATGGAGTGGTCGGTCCGACAACCTGGGCGGCTCTGGGTTATTACGCCGGCCCGGCTCGCCAGGCACCGGCCCGCCGTGCCAGCCCGGCAGCGGCCGGCGGGCAAAAGCACTCTCGGGACCTGACTCTGCTGGCGCAGGCGGTGCGTTCCGAGGCTGAGGCCGAACCATATGAGGGCCAGGTAGCCGTGGCCGCGGTGATCCTCAACCGCGTGGAGCACCCTTCATACCCGAAGACCATTGCGGGGGTCATCTTCCAACCGGGTGCCTTTGAGGCCGTCTCCAACGGAACCTTCTTCAAACCGCCGCTGAAGCAAAGCATCCGGGCGGCTCAGGACGCTCTCAATGGCTGGGATCCGTCCCACGGCGCCATCTTTTACTGGAACCCGGCCACGGCCAAGAGCAAATGGATCTGGACGAGAAAAATCCACGCCCGGATCGGCAAGCACGTCTTTGCCAAGTAGAAGGGAGCAAGTTGATGAAGCTCAAAATTACCGCTGGAGTTCTGGCCCTGGTCACCGCCTTTGGCGTCCTGGCTGGCTGGGGGTTCGGCGAGTACGGCACCCGCCGTCAACTCGAGACCTATCTTGAGACCGAAAGGCAGCGCTCGCTGGATGAATCGCTCGACCATATCGAGGCTATCGGCTCCGGGCTCGGCAAGGGCTTGGTTTCGGGCTCTCCCCGGCAAAAAATCATCCACTTTTCTGAGGTTTGGCGTCACGCCTCCCAGGCCCAGACCAACTTTACCCGGCTCCCAGTGGGAAATCTCGGTCTTCAAAAGACTGGTACCTTTTTGACCCAGGTCGGCGATTTTTCGTATTCCTTGGCCAAACAGCAATCGCGCGGTCAGGGACTGAACAACGAACAATGGGAACGCCTTCGGGATCTGCAGGTTCAGGCAGCCAACCTGGCCGCCCAGCTTCAGGATATGAGAGGACGAATGAACGGCGAGAACCTGCGCTTCACGCCAAGCCCGACTCCGGTTCAAACCTTTCGCCGCCTATTCGGGGGGGCCGGCACCCATGAGCTTCCGCCCCCGGTTTCCGAGGACTTCATGAACCTGGATACCGAAACCCAGGAAAACCCTTCGCTAATCTACGATGGCCCTTTCTCCGACCACCTGGAACAGGCCGCCCCCAAGGCCCTGGATCCCAACCAAATCGGCCCTGACGAGGCCCGCCGCCGGGCGTTGGCCTTTGCTCCCAAGCCGGCCGGGATTCCATACGACGCCCGGGTGGTCGGCGAGAAGACCCTAACCAAGCTTCCCTCGTACTCCGTGCAGGTTTTCCCGGCCGGGGGAGCCGCCGGGGACACCTTCACCCTCGACGTTACACGGCAGGGCGGGCAGATCGTCTGGATGGTTACCGACCGGGAACCGGGTCCCGACGGAATGAGCGTCGACCAGGCCCGAACGGTGGCCGCAGACTTCCTGAGATCCCGGGGCTTTGACTCGATGACCCCAACCTACTCGATGTCGGCCAATGGGGCCACGGTGATCTCATTTGCCTCCCTGAAGGATGGGGTGGTGCTCTACCCCGACCTGATCAAGGTCAAGGTCGCCCGTGACACCAAGACCATTGTCGGTTTTGAGGCTCTCGGCTACTTGATGGCGCACCATCAGCGCACCTTGCCTAAACCGGCGGTAGCGGCCGAGGACGCCCGCAACAGCCTAAACCCCAGGCTCGAGGTCATTTCACAAAGACTGGCCCTGATCCCCCTCGAGACCCTCCAGGAGGTTCTCTGTTGGGAGTTCCGAACCCGCCTGGGCGACGTCACCTTCCTGGTCTATATTAATGCGCTGACTGGCGAGGAAGAACGAATTCTTCAGGTCATTGACGCGCCGGACGGGACTTTTACGATGTAGCCCAGGGCGAAATAGTTCGAGCTTCTCGGGGAAATCTAGTTAAAGATGAAGGGAGGTCGCTTAGCTTTGGATAAAGAACGTCACCCGAACCGGTCCTTCGACACCTGGAAAGGCCTACTGAAGAGCGGCTTGGGCCTAGCCGGCTCAATAGGCCTTTCTGAACAAACCCAGGTTGAAATCGGGAAGCGCCTGGGAGGATTTCTG
>JBGFRN010000257.1:0-12806 GCA_041695105.1 Bacillota bacterium
GTGCTCTTCCGATCTCGATGACCGTGGGTGCCAAGAGATAATCGGGAAGCCATTTTAGAACAAATAACGCCTGCCACAGGATTATAAAAATAACCAGGGAAAGGTAGTTACGCCCGAGCCTCCCCACCTGCCGCACCAGATGAGACTCCATAGACCGAGCCGCCCTCCCCCCGTGACTTCAAGACCTCATGGCGCAACGAATCCCAGATCCGGTTTCTAAGCTCGGCGTAGACCGGGCTTTTTTTGATCTCAATCGCCCTGGGGCGGGGAATATCTATCGTCACGATCTCCTTGATTGTCCCCGGCCAGGCGGTGAAAACCACTACCCGGTCGGCCAGGTAGACGGCCTCATCGATGTCGTGGGTGACGAAAAGCACCGTCTTCCTGGTCCGCTGCCAAACCGTGTTGAGCTCTTCCTGCATCAATTCCCGGGTTTGGGCGTCGAGCGCCCCGAAGGGTTCATCCATAAGAAGGATCTGGGGATCGAAGGCCAGCACCCGGGCCAGGGCCACCCGCTGTTTCATCCCGCCGGACAACTGGTGAGGATAGTGATGCCTGAACCTCTCCAGATTGACCATTTCCAGGTAGCGCCCGGCCACCAACCGGCGCCCGGCGCGGGGCGCGCCGCTCACCTCCAGGGCCCAGGTAACATTATCCTCGACCGTCCGCCAGGGAAAAAGGGCCGGCTCCTGAAAGACCATCCCCCGGTCGGGGCCCGGGCCAGTTATTTCCCGGCCATTCAGGAGGATGCGCCCCGAGGTCTTGGGTATAAATCCCCCAAGGATATGCAGCAAGGTGCTCTTACCGCACCCGCTGGGACCCACAAAGGTGATGAACTCCCCTGGCTCCACCGTGAAGTTCACGCTATCGACCGCTCGGGTGGCCCGGCCGCCGGCGGCATAGTCTTTCATCAGGGCCTCAACCCGGAGGATGGCCATCAAGGCTCTCTCCTGTCATGAAAAACTCGATGTTCAGGGCAGGTAGCTCAGGTCCACCAGATCCTCAATTTTAATGGGCTTTTCGAGCCAACCGGCCTGGATAATCAGATCCTGTACCTTTTTCATCGAGTCAATGTCAACCCTGGCATTGGGGTTGCGGTTCCAATCGCTCATGTTGATATAGAGGTCAGCCTGGGTTTGCACCAATTTGGCCTCGATCAGAGTCTTTTTGGCCTCTTTGGTGTTCTCGACATACCACTTGCTGGTCCGGGCATAGTCGGCCAGGAAAGCCCTGACGGCCTTGGGGCTGCTCTTCAGGAAGTCCTCGCCGAACCAGACCAGCATCAGCTCCTCGTCAAATGGGATGACGTCCTTAGTCTTAAAGACCTCAACCAGGCCACCCTTTTGTTTTTCAACCGTATAGAACGGCTGGACAAAGGCGCCGGCATCGATCTTCTTCGACCTGAGAGCGTCGCCCATGGCCGGGAAAGGCACAACCACCAGCTTGGCGTCCTTGTCAGGGTTGAGCCCGGCCGAGATCAGGCCCTGGCGGGCCCACATATCGGTGCTTGACCTATAGTCCACGATGCCGACGGTTTTGCCTTTGAGATCCCTGGCCGTCTTGATCCCCGAGTCCTCACGGGCCAGGAAGGTGGTCTGGAAGCCCTGCCGGGCCTCTCTGGAGATGCTGGCGACAGCCTTCAATTTGATCCCCTGAGCCCGGGCGAAGATGGCGGTGTTGGCCGCGGCGGTGCCCCCGTCGATCTGCCCGGCTTGGAAGGCGTTGAAACGGTCGGAGTTAGCCCTGAACGGAGTAAAAGTAAGGGTATAAGCCTTGCCCTGGTTTGGTGTGAGATCAGGGCGGGCCTTCATCAGCCAGAGCTGCTCTTCGGCCGCGAAGCCGTGGCCGATTCTGATTTCAACTGGTTTCTGGGCGGGCTGGGACGCCCCTGGCTTCTGATCCACTTTAGTCGTCCCACCACAGCCGGTAACCAAACCAGTAACCAAAATGGAAACCAACAACATCAGGACCGCCGGGACCAAGCACCGGAATTTCTCACCGCCAGAAGCCATATGCTTTTCCTCCTTCCAAATTCACCGTTCAGGCAGCATTCACCGTTCGGGCAGCGGCTGCATGTCCGACTTGATATGAGTGACGGCGCAGTTCTTGCAGAAGGTCGGGGCTGGATCTCCCTCAGCCACATAGACCACCACGCCGCACCGGTGGCAACGGTAGCCGTTCTTGGTGGTCATGGCTACACGTCCACGAGCGAACGGTTCCTGGACCCCCGGCATCCTCCGTGAACCCTCCGGGGACCAGTCCCCTCGCCGCTTCTCCCACCCAGGAATGTACTCGGACAGATCGACGTTGTGGGTCGGATAGTAGCACGGCATGTTGACCATGGTGGAAAGGATCTTGTCGGTGCCGACCGGTTTGGTGGCATCGATGCCCACTTTATTGACGGCGGCGTCGGTGGTGGTGGGGTCAAGGGGACAGCCCAGGGAATCATTGATAAAAATCATGTCAGCCTGACCGCGCGACCGGGTGGCAACGGCCCATTCAACCTGAACCTGGTTTCTGGCGTCGATATCGTCATCAACAACGATAACGTTTTTGACTCCCTGATAGGCCAGGACGGCCGTGGCCACCTGGCGCCCGTGACCGGGGTAGCGCTTCTTGATAGACACGACGCAGTTGAAATAAGTGCAGCCGCCGGGGGTGAGGTAAACGTCGACGATGCTCTCTTCGGGGAAAACCCGCTTCAAAACCTGGAAGACCTCTGCGGCATTGGTGATCAGCATGGGCTGGTTCTCGTCGGGGGGCGGCCCAGTGACAATGTCATTATAGATAGGGTTATTGCGATGGGTAATGGCGGTAACGTTGAAAACCGGGGCCAGGCGCTCGTCGCCGTAATAGCCGGTGAACTCAACGAAGGGGGCCTCCAGCTTGCGCTCATGGGGAGGCAACAGGCCCTCAATAATAATCTCGGCCGTGGCCGGAACCTCAACGTCAATCGTCTCGCACCTGACCATATCGACCGGCTTGCCGCGTTGAGCGCCGGCGTAGGCGAACTCATCCCATTCCAGGGGCATGCTGGTCGAGGCAGCCATCATCACGGCCGGGTCGGTACCGATCGCCACCGCCATTGGGCAGGGCAGGCCCCGCTCCCAGTACAGTTGGATGATATGCCAAAGGTTAAAGGGGCTCATCCACAGGCCGGTCTGCTTCTTCTCGTGGATGAAAAGCCGGTGGACCGAGGCGTTGCGCACCCTGGTTTCGGGATGCTGGACGATGCAGACGGTGGCGTCGATATACCACCCCTTATCCAGCGGGGCGTGCCAGGTAATCGGAAACTTGCGCAGGTCAACATCATCGCCCAGGATGATGTTTTCCTTGCAAGGCCCATCCTTGACCAGCCTCGGGGCGTAATTCCAGAGCCTCTCGCCCCGGCGAACGTACTCCCTGACAAAATCTCGCGGGGTGGTATCCAGCCCGAGACAGACCCGGCGCTGGGTGCCATAGACGCCCACGGCCAACGGAATGGAATGTCCCTTGACGTTCTCAAAAAGCAGGGCCGGGCCCTCTTCCTCTATCGACTTCTTGGCCACCAGGGTGGTCTCGAGATAAGGGTCCACCTCTCGCTTCACCCGGACCAACTCACCCTGTTCCTCAAGAAAACTAAGGAATTGTCTAAAATCGTCAAAAGGCATCAAAATCTTCCTTTCGTTTTTGATGATCAAGCGCTCTCCCATAACTTTTTGATGAGCTGGGCTTTCATCTCAAACCTGGGTAACGTCCTGGGCGGCACCAGTTCCACATCCGGATGAAAGATCAGCTTTTCCCGCAGGGTCTCCTCGATCTGACTCTTGAGCGCCGGCAGATCGATCACACCGGGCCCGTGCTCGACCTTGATCTTGAGAGGAGGCTCGACTTTTGGCCCGGGCTGATCCAGGAGGATCTGGACCTCGCCGGTGGTCCTGGGTTCGAAGCCCGAGACCACATCCTTGATAGCCGAGGGCCAAACGTTGACGCCAAGGAGGATTAACATATCATCAGTCCGGCCGGCGCAGCGGAGCCGGAAAGTCTTGCGCCCGCATGGGCAGGGTTCGGTCCAGACCACCACCCGGTCCCGGGTCCTGAATCGAACCAGGGGCACGCAGTCACGCTCCAGATGTGTGGCCACCAACTCCCCCATCACACCGTCTTCCATCGGAAGCCGCTCCCCGGAATCGGGGTCGATGATCTCAAGATAAATAAACTCGCCGCCGAGGAAATGGTTCCCGTTCTTTTCCTGGCATTCGGCCGCGTAGACCGGGAGGATATCGGCGTTGCCCAAGCTCTCGGTGACCTCCGCCCCCCAGTCCTCCTGGATCTTTTGCCTGACCCCAGGAATCCCGCCCCCTGGCTCAGCCCCGCAGAGAATGCGTTTAACGCCCAGACTTTTGGGCTCGATTCCGACCCTGGTTCTGGCATAGTCAGCCAGGTAAACGGCGTAAGACGGGGTACAAGTGAGAATATCGGCCTTGATATTCTGAATCGAGCTGATCAGACGGTCCGAGGCGCCGGTGCCGACCGGAATGAACGTGGCCCCGATCTCTTCAATAGCGTCGTGCAGGGGCAGGCCGCCGACAAAGAAACCGATGCCAAACCCCATGGCCACCCGGCTGTCGGGCCTGACCCCTTCCGAGTAGTAGCAGCGAGCCACAACCTCGATCCAAATGTCACGGTCCCGCCTGGTGATTCCAACGTAACTCGGACGCCCGGTGGTACCCGAAGAGGAATGGATCCGGATCACCTTCTCCATCGGAACGCAGGCGTGTTCCCCCAGGGGCGGGGCCGCCAGTTGGCTCTCCCGGAGCTCATCCTTGACGGTAAAGGGGGCGTGAACAAGGTCGTCCAGGGTTCTGATCCCGGCGGGGTTTACCCCGGCCAGGTCAAACTTCCGGCGGTAAAATGGAGAGTTCTCATAGACATGTGAGAGTTGCCGGGAGAGTTTGGCCGTCTGAATTTCCTCGATTTCGCCCGGGGAGATGGTCTCCATCCTGGGATTAAAGTAGGGTGAGAAAGCCACTGGTTCCCCTCCCTTTATGCGCCCACGCGCTTGCCGTATGGATGGACCTGACCGGGGCCGTAACCCTCCTCATCCTGGCGGTTGGCCAACTTCAGGCGGAGCCGTTCGGTCTCCGACCAGTCAACCTCATATTGAAGGGCCTCGGGGTCAATGACCCGGATAGCCACACCGTACACATCCCTGGCCTTTTCCATAGAAATCAGCTCGTCAATTAAATCTTCCAGCACCAGGTTGGGGTCGCGTTCCAGGGGGTTGCCGTAACCCCCTCCCCCGTTAGAATAGAAGGTCAGTTCATCACCGTCCTGAAGAGTGACGTTGGTGGCGAACATCCCCAAATTCTGGCCTCCCTGGTTCTTCTCGTTAAGAATAAGGATGTTGGGCCCACCGTTGTGCCCGCCGGCCAGGCCGTAGGGGGTAAACTTCTCCCGGTCACCGTGAATGGAGAGCCGCCCCCCACCAGTCATCCGGTAATTGCGGTAGATTCCGAACCCGCCCCGGTATTTTCCGTCGCCGGCCGAATCCTTGACCGCCTCGACTTTGGTATAGAGCAAGGGATACCAGCGTTCATGGATCTCCACTGGCTGGTTGGAGGCCCCGCCGGCGTAAGTCATCATGGCGTATGACGGTCCATCCTTATAGGAGCGGGCTCCCTGGCCCCCCTCCAGCCAGAGATAGGAAACATACGTATTGCCGGTTTTCGGGTGAATTCCCCCGGTGACACAGTTCTGGAGATTGACCGTACCCGCGTGGACCCGGGTGGGGTCGACCTTGGCCCAGACCTGGCACCAGGCCCCCATCATGGCCGCATCCACCTTCTCGTAGGCCCCGGCGCAGTAGCCCGCCACCGGAGTCGGCCTGACCACATGGGTAACCGTGCCCGGCTTGGTAATCACCTTCATGGCCCGGATGATCCCGTGGTTAAGCGGAACCAGGTGGGGAAAGGTGTGGAGCGTCCCGTCATAGGTGGCCGAAAGGCAGGCCGGCAAGGTCACACCGCTGGGACCGACCGGTGACGGATCCGACTCTGTCCAGTCAACGGTAACGGTGTCGTCCTTAATAATCAGCTTGCAGTGGATCTTGACCGGAGGGTGGCCGGGCTGGCCCTCATCGGCATCGACATAATCGCTGAACTCATAGACACCATCCGGGAGCTGAGAAACCTCCTTGCGGAAAATCCGCTCCGAGTAGTTCATCGACTCTTCAAAGGCCTTGAGGACCACGTCCTGGCCGTATTTTTCAACATACTCAAACAAACGCTTTTCCATTTGCTTACAAGCCTGGTATTGGGCCATAAGGTCGCCCATCCGGTCATGAGGCAGGCGGACATTGAGTTTGATCAGCTCAAGGGACGACTTTACCAGCCGATCCTGGTCATACAGCTTCATAATCGGTAGCATCAGACCCTCGGCAAAACACTCAGTGGCCTTGGGGTTAAAGCTCCCGGGGACGGGACCGCCCACATCCGTCCAGTGGCAAAGAGCCACCGCAAACGCGAAGAGCTTGCCCTTTATAAAGATCGGCCGGATCAAGCGCACATCCTGGGCGTGCGTTCCGCCCCGGTACGGGTCATTGAACATATAGATATCGCCGGGCCTGAACTCATCCACATCCTCCAGAGCCACCTTAATGGTGGACTCAAAGGTTCCCAGGTGGGGGCTCTGGTCCCGGGTGCCATGGGCCACCAGGTGCCCGTTGGCAGTCAGAAGCGAGACCGAGTAGTCGTGGCCCTCGGTCACCACCGGCCCGTAAGCCACCCGCTCAACCATGGCGCTGCCCTGGGTGCACATGGATCGAAAGCCGCTCCGCAATACCTCAAACGTTATCGGATCCATATCGATGATATCGGTCAGTCTGGTCAAAACCGCTCAACCTCCCAACTAGAGAATCGCGCTCAGGTCCAGGATAATGTGCAGGTACTCGTTAACCGTCCCGGTGACGCCCGGCGGGATAACCGTGGTTGAGTCCTTCTGCTCCACGATAGCCGGGCCAGGGATAACCGCCCCGTTCTTCAGTCGATCACGGAGGTAGACCGGGGTCGTGGTCCAGCCGCCCGCCTGGCGGAACCAGACCTTACGATTCCCGATATGGGCCTCTTCGGCCGTCCCCAACTCGGGATATTCCTTGAGCTGGGCCTTGGGGGCCACTCCCCAGGCCGTCAGGCGTGCATTCCCCAGTTCCACCGCCACCACGTCACCTGGAATGGTATAACTGAATTCCTGCTGGTGTTTCTGATGAAAAGCCTCCGCCACGTCCTTAACGTCCTCGAAGGTCAACTGACCGCTGCGAACCGGAACGTTGAGGTACCGGCTCTGGGGAAAGTACTTGACGTCCATCGACCGCTGGAACTTGATCTGGCCGGCGCTGACCCCTTCCTTCTCGAACTGATTCCGGGCCATTTCCTCAAGCTCTTTAAAGGTTTCGTTGAGCCGGTCAAGATCAACGTCTTTCTCTTTTTGAAGCACAGGCCGCAGGAAGTCATGGCGGATGTCAACGTGAAGCATTCCGAAGGCCGAGGTCAGACCGGGCCAACGGGGGACTAACACCTTGGGGATGTTGAGTTCGAAGGCCAGGTCCGCGGCATGCAGGGGTCCGGCCCCACCGAAGGCGACCAGGGCGAAATCTCTCGGGTCATACCCCCGCTCCACGGAGATCAGGCGGGTGGCGTTGATCATGTTGGCGTTGGAGACCCGCAGGATCCCGTCAGCCGCCTCTTCAACCGTCATACGGAAGTGATCGGCCACCCTGGTCTTAATGGCCTCGCGAGCCAGTTCGGGCTTGATCCTCATCTCGCCGCCCAGGAAAGAATCAGGATTCAAGCGTCCCAGCACCAGATTGGCGTCGGTGTTGGTGGGGTCATTGCCGCCGGTATCGTAGCAGGCCGGCCCAGGATAGGCTCCAGCGCTCTGCGGCCCGCTCTTGAGGGTGCCGCCGGTGTCAATCCAGGCAATGCTGCCGCCCCCGGCCCCTACCGCCATCAGGTCAACACAGGGAAAACGGATCGGGATTTTGAACTCGACCTTGGTACCCGGTTCAATCAAAGGCTGCCCTTGCCAAACTAGAGCCAGATCGGCGCTGGTACCGCCCATATCAAAGGTAATCACGTTCTTGAACCCCGCCAGACCCCCGACATAGGCGCCGCCCATTACCCCTCCGGCCGGACCCGACTGGCAGGTGCGGGCCGGAAACTGCCGGGCCGACTCGGCCGTCATGACGCCGCCGCCGGAGTGGATGACCAGAAGGTCGCCCTTGTAGCCCCACTCCCCAAACCGGTTGGTGAGTTCCGCATAGTACCTTTCAACCACCGGACCCAGATAGGCGTTAACCGTGGTCGTGCTGGTGCGCTCGAACTCCTTAACCTCGGGGAAGACCTCGTAAGAAGTGCAAGCGTAGACCCCAGGCATCTCCTCGGTCACGATCTCCTTGGCCCGCAATTCATGAGCCGGGTTCATAAAAGAGTTGATAAAGCAAATCGCCACCGCCTCAATTCCCCGCTTCTTAAAAAGCCGGCTGGCGTGGCGAACCTCATCCTCGTTGAGGGACTCGACCACATTGCCCTCATAATCAACTCTTTCAGTTACTCCGAGCCGGTTCCGGCGCGGCACCAGGGGAGTGCCCGGATCCCAGGCAAAGTTATAAAGGTCAGGCCGGTCGCCGCGAGCGGCCTCCAGGACATCCCTGAATCCGTTGGTGGTCAACAGCCCGGTTTTGGCTCCCTTTCGCTGGATGACAGCGTTGGTGGCTATGGTCGAACCGTGTTTGAAGACCGACAGCTCCCCCGGGGTGATGCCGCACTTATCAAGGGCGTTCATAATCCCCTCGATGAACCTTGGAGGCGTCGATGGGACCTTAACGTTGATGATCTCGCCCGAGTCATTGTCCATACAGACCAAATCACTAAAGGTGCCACCAATATCGACGCCAATGGAGTAGCGTTGCATGGGTTCGTTTTCCTCCTCCGTCAGGGGCCTTGAGCCCCAAGTATGGTCGTTATTTGGCTCAATAATAAAGCCCCCGCCTAGCGGGGGCTATGTGTGAACTATTTGAACTTCGCGTTAATTTTTGGGGGAAGGTCTACAAACGTGTGGATAAAAACTTCAAGACCGGACGGTGGCGGCCATACGCTGGGAGCGCTCAACGCCTTCCGGCATCAGAGGTTCTCTCACACTCGACCGAAGGCGTCCAGGTGGCTATGGACAAGCCCCCCAGTGGCCGGGGTATAATTGGGCCAGGCTGGCAACAGCCTTCCAGGTCGGGCTTACCCCCTCCCGTGGGGCCGTGCGGTTCCGGGCGACAATCCGGAAACGAGAGGGGGTGGTCGGATGGTCGAACTCACTGTCACAGTCAAGGTGGCCGCGGCGGTGGTCATCCCGATTGCCGGCATCGTTGTCGTCAATCTGCTGAGAAAAAAGAGATAACGGGCCCCCTACCAAAGGCCCGTCCTCAAGTGAAATAACCGCAATTTGACTTGCCCGGCACTTGCACGGTCCCAGAAACGACACCTGCTCGCGACAGGTGTCTTTCTGTTTTATGGCCCGTCCAGTTAAACTCAGTGTTTACGTCGTCTACCGTCAATATACAACATCATTAGGAATACTTAAAGACGTCCAATGAATTTTTTTACTCGGCCGTCGATCTTCACGATAAACGACCCGCAGCTTGCCCTACGACACCCTGGCGATCCCGGTCTCACAGATCTCAACCTCACGCATTTCCGCCGTTCCCTCCCGGATCTCCCGGGCGATGTCCGAGGCCAGCATCCGGCACCGGCATCCATCAGCAATGCCCTGCAGGTAAAGCACGTTCTCCTGCCCGCGGGGCTCGGTTCCGACCACCTCGTACCATTTGATGATCGACCCCGGACCCTTCAGACCGATTTCCTGCCCGATCCCGATGTGCTTCTGGCGGATTGAATTCCTCTGACTCGCTATCTTGCCGCTCGCCATCTTGTGTCTTCCATCCCCTTTGGCTTTTGATTTTGGCCCATAGAAACCCATAAAAATACGGAACCCAAGGCATCGCGTCTAGCGCGCCTTGGGTAGAAGGGACACCTCGGCCGGGCCGGGTGCCCGGCAACAGCTCGTGCGACAACGGATCCTCGGATGGCAGATCCTCGGATAACAGATCCTCGAAGACCGCATTACCTCACCCCTTGAACATCCTTGAACGTGGGGTTGTGAAATGTGGTTCTACTTCTTTATTACTCTCCCCGGCCAAAAAATCCTTCTCGCATGATTGGCCAGTAACGGGCCGCTTCCTCGCCCGCCAGCGGGGTGTTCCACCAGTCAGCCCCGTGCAGCCACTTCTCGTCGCACAGGGTGAAGCTCCGGACGTGCTCGATGATGTGGCCGAAGGTATCGTGATGCAGCGGGTTGACCGCCAACGGCGAGGGCAGGGCCGGATCGCGGTAAACCTTCTCCAGGGCCTCGACGATCTCCGAGGCAGCCGCGTCCGGGGCATCTGTCCCGGCCGGGCCCCCACCGGGAACAGCCAGAAGATAGGCCATCGCCCGCCACATGCCCTTTTCGGGATTCCAGCGGGCCGCCTGCGTCTCGCGCATCATGATCGACTCGGCGAGGGCGGCCGCCTGAGGCAGGTGAGCGTCGACCGTCAGCCTCCGGCGGTAGTCACGGAACGCTTCGAGCAGCGCCTCGCGCTTGGCCGCCACCGCCGCGGCCGGGATCGGTTCGAGGACCGTCACCAGGGCAAAATCACCTGGCAAGGCCAGCAGCAGATCGACCGGTGCCGGCTCTCCGGGAACAAACTGCATGAAAGCTGGCCGCAAGGACCGGTCCGTGAGATCTGACATCCATTCCACCAGTTCCGTCTCGACCGGTGCAACCTTGAGCCCGCAGGCCACAAGCTCAGTCTTCAGGTAGTCAAGCCCTGCCTCCGCCTCCGTCCGGGCGGCCTCGGCCATGCTGCTCCTAACTCCGATCAACGATATCGGATCATCCGCCTGCCCTCCCCTCCGGCCGAAGATCGTCACCAGACCGAGGCCCCTTGCCCAAAGCCGGGTCAAAATTTCTGGCGCCAGCCATTTCGTGCTCAGTCGCCCGCCGCCCCGATTGGGGTCGCTGTGCGTCGAGCCGCCCCGATTTGAGCCGCCGTTCGCCGGGCCTTCAAACGCCGGGGCCTCCAGCGCCGGGCCTCCCCGCACGGCAAGCAACCTTACGGCGGTGAAGCCGTCCCGCTTGGGTTCTTCCGGCCGTCCACCGCTGAAACCCACCTCGAAATCATATCCCCCGGGCACCGCACGCCGGGAACGAGCTTCGAAGTCACTGTACCCCAGGATCCGGCCCCCAACCTTGGCCATCACCCCTGGGGCTCCGCCCGGTGAGCCCAGCAAGGTCTCGGCTCCCCGGCGAAACTCCTCGTAAGGCTGCGGGCCGATCACCCAGTATTCCTGCCCAAACCGGTTGCTGAGCACCAGGGTCGGGCGGCTCCTGACCCCCTTGGACCGGACGACTTCCATCACTCTGGACATCTCCCCCGCCGACCGGACTTCCTCTAGATCGACAAAAAGCCGCCCGGCGTCAAGGCCAACCTCCCCGGCCAGGACGAAGATCAGCTCGGGATCACTGATCCGACCGCGCTGGGCCATCACCGAGAGCTGGAGTCTTTCCAGCAAGCGATGGGCCTGATGATTACCCTGCCGGCGAGCGGCCAGGTAGGCCTCCCCGGCCAATAGCGAGCCGTTCGGGGGATTCTCGATCCACAGGCTATGCGCGATTGGTTCGCCGGCGTACTCGGAGACCTCGGCCCAGTGGGTTGAGAGAAAACGCCGCCGGCGCCGGTCCAAGACCCCCGAGGCATCGGGACCGATCAGCGGATAACAGACGTAGTCGAACTCCAGCCGGTCCCGGTACTCCTCCCTGAGCCGTGCGATCTTCGGGCGGGCGTTCCAGGAGTGGCTGCAGATGGTATCCATGTATAACAGAGCCTGAATGGCCATTTGGACCCACCCTTCATAACATTGTTAACGCACTCTGTCGAAAAAGCTCAGAAAAACATCCAAAAAAAGCTCCAAAAAACCCTTGCCAGGTACCCAAAAACATGATATACAAATTGATTGTGAGCCATTTTTGGTTAATCTCAAGGAGGAAATCTGATCAATGACCGCTCCGGTTAATATTAAAGAATTGGCCCTGGTAGCCAAGGTTCGGGGGCAAATCGCCCAGGGTGCCCCAATCAAAGAACTCGCCTTGGAAGACATGCCGGTCTGGCTCTTCCGCCGGATCGACCACAGGCAGGCCGTTGGCCACACCTTCATCAGCCGCGAGGCCGCCCTGGTTGTCTACACCGACGGTTCGAGGCTTTTGGCCCGCATTCCGGCCCAGCTTCGCAACCTGGCCGCCTAACCTGATCTGACCAATAAGATTCAACTCAATATTAAAAAGACCCTTCCCAAACCATAGGGAAGAGTCAGATTTATGGCAAAGGTCGCGGAAAGCCCGCGATCTTTGTTTATGCGAGATC
Source organism: Bacillota bacterium (assembly GCA_041695105.1). Lineage (GTDB taxonomy): Bacteria > Bacillota > Sulfobacillia > JAMDAP01 > JAJYMS01 > JBGFRN01. Next base: position 12,488 of record JBGFRN010000257.1, read on the forward strand.
GCCAGTGGGGGTGCCCAATGGGGGGGGGACGTCCGTGAGGGATCGCTAGTAATGAGATCTCCAGTGGTGATCGTTAGCGTGCAATGATCAAGATTTTTCACCCCACAAGGGTGCTTTTCCGGAAAATACGTGACGATTCACCCTCCAAACCTCCCTTTTTATCCTCTCAAACCCCCTTCGAAGGCATGGTTTGGGGGTTTTTGTGTCGAAAGCACCCCCCTAGTTCCAGTTTTTGCCCTTCAGGAGCTAGAACACGTCAATTATTTTCTTCGGTTGGATCCTTTATCCCTAAAAAATCTGACGATCCCCCCTAATTCAC
>JBGFRN010000099.1:0-12658 GCA_041695105.1 Bacillota bacterium
GGTGGGCATCGGCGGTGGCACCATATCCGACCACCTCGGCTAGGATCCTAGCCCCCCGGGTCTGGGCGTGCTCAAGTTCTTCAAGGATCATTGCCCCGGAGCCCTCACCCATTACGAACCCGTCGCGGTCGCGGTCGAACGGCCGGGAAGCCCCTTTGGGGTCGTCGTTGCGGGTAGATAGGGCCTTCATAGCGCAGAAACCGGCCACAGCGATCGGGACAATGGCAGCCTCGGCCCCGCCGGTAATTATAACGTCGGAGTCCCCGTGGCGAATCGACCGCAGGGCGTAACCGATAGCGTCGTTGGCCGAGGCGCAGGCGGTGACAACCGTCTGGTTCGGCCCCTTGACCCCGAGCTGCATCGCCACCTGGGCGGCCCCCATGTTGGCGATCATCATCGGGATGAAGAAGGGGCTGATGCGACCCGGTCCCCGGCTGACCAGCGTCCGGAACTGATCCTCAAGGGTCTCCATGCCCCCGATGCCGGTTCCTAAAATAACCCCGATCCGCTCGCAGTCACAGGCACTCAGGTTTAATCCGGCGTGGCCGAGGGCCTCCATGGCTGCCACCAAAAAAAACTGCGTGTAGCGGTCCATGCGCCGGGCTTCCTTGCGGTCGATACAGGCCGTGGGATCGAAGTCCTTGACCTCAGCCCCAAACCGGCAGTCAAAACCGGTGAAATCAAACCTGGTCAGGCAATCAACCCCGGAACGACCGTCGATTAGGCCCTTCCAGTAGTTTTCGACTCCGATGCCAAGGGGGGTAACGGCACCCATTCCAGTGATGACGACGCGCCTTTTGCTCATACGGTCCTCCCCCAAGATCCTCCGGCTAGTATTTTTGTATTTCCTCTCTCAATCGCCGCATGACTTCCCGCACCGGAAGAACCTCGTTGATCCGGTGCACGTTCTCGCCGCAGAAGACGGCCCCCATATCGACATCGCCCCGCTGAGCCTCTTCCAGGTGTCCCAGAAGGCAGCAGGAATGGGAACAGTGCTTGAGGCAAGAACGGCAAGCTTCATAGGCGACTTGCCCCTCGGTCGCCAGGACCTCGGAAAAGGCATTGCGAAGCCCCCGGGCGGGCAGTCCGACCGGGCTGTTAATTAGTACGACATCCTCGGCTTTGGAGGAAAGGTACATCTGCTTCATGGCTGGCGGGGCCGAAGATTCATGGGTGGCCACGAATCGGGTGGCCATCTGAACCCCGTCGGCTCCATAGCCAAAAGCCTCGCAGATATCGTGCCCGTCGATGATCCCGCCGGCCGCGATCACCGGGATTTTAACCGCTTCCCTGACCTCGGGCACGATCTCCTTGACGGACCGGTCGGTGCCGAGGTGGCCCCCGGCCTCCTTACCCTCAACCACCACCGCGGCTGCGCCGAGTCTTTCAGCGATCCTGGCCAACTTGGCCGAACTTACAATTGGGACAATCGGGATATTGAACTGCTGGCCCCAGGCAAAAATATCGCGCGAAAAACCAGCGCCCGAAATGATCAGGTCGATCCCCTCTTTAAGAGAGGCCATCACCAGGTCGGCGAAATTGCTGGCGGCAAACATAATGTTGACGCCAATGATGCCCTTGGACATCGCCCTGGCCTTGCGAATCTCCTCGACCAACTCGGTCACGGGAATGCCGGTGCCAGCGATGACGCCCACGCCGCCCTCGGACGCAACAGCGGCTGCCAGTGGCGCCATCGAAATCCTAACGGCCATGCCGCCCTGAATTATGGGCAGCTCGGGAAACAGGTTCCCAATTTTTAACTGCGGCAGTTTCAAGGTGTCCTCCCACTGGGGGCCAAATAGCAAGAAGTCCCGCTCGGGCTTTGGCCAGGCGGGACTTCAGCTCCTTAGGAATTTTCTTTGATATATTCTACCGCATCATTAACGGTTGAGATCTTTTCTGCGTCCTCGTCCGGAATCTCGATATCGAATTCTTCCTCAAGGGCCATGATCAATTCGACAATGTCCAGGGAGTCTGCCCCGAGATCATCAATAAAGGAGGCCTCAGAAACAACGGCGCTTTCCTCGACGCCGAGCTGATCGACGATGATCCCCTTAACCTTTTCGAAAATCGCCTCTTTGGTAGCCACAAAACCTCACCTCCGCTCCGGTTTGAATCAAGGGACAAACCTTAAAATGCTTTTCCCAAATTAGGGCAACCTAGGCGCCCTATTGGAGAGTCTACTGCATGGTCATCCCGCCGTCAACACAGAGGGTTTGTCCGGTTATATAATCCCCTCCGGGTCCGGCTAAAAATACCACGGCTCTGGCCACATCCTCCCCCGACCCCACCCGCCCAAGCGGGATTTGGGAGCGCATAGCGTTCCTGGCCTCTTCGGGCAGATCCCTGGTCATGTCGGTGTCGATATAGCCAGGGCAAACCGCGTTGCAGGTGATGCCTCTGGAGGCCAGTTCCCGGGCAACCGACTTGGTGAAGCCGATGACGCCGGCCTTGGCAGCACAGTAATTGGCCTGACCGGGGTTACCCATCAGGGCGACCACCGACGAAATGTTGATGATGCGGCCGGACTTCTGCTTGAGCAGCGTCCGGGTGACGGCTTTGGTGCAGTTGAAGACGCCCTTGAGATTGGTATGCATGACGGCGTCCCAATCTTCTTCTTTCATACGCATCAGCAGGTTGTCACGGGTGATCCCGGCGTTGTTAACCAAAATGTCCAGTCTCCCGAAGGCATCCAAGGTAACCTTAATCAGCGCTTCGGCGTCGGATGCCTTTGAGACGTCGGCCTTGAAGGCCATCGCCCGGCCGCCGGAGGTGACGATCTGGTCGACCGCCTCTTGAGCCGCCTCCTCGTTCGAAGTATAGTTGACGACCACGGCCGCCCCCTCAGCCCCCAGAGCCCGGGCCACGGCACGGCCGATGCCGCGCGAAGCGCCGGTGACCAGGGCCACCTGCTGAGCCAGCAACATCTTAGCAGACCCCCTTCCAAGAATCAAGAACCTTGGTCAGGCCCGCCAAATCTTCAACCGACTGGGCTTCAGCCTCGCGGCTGACCTTCTTGACGAACCCGGCCAGGGTCTTGCCCGGCCCGATCTCCAGGAACCTGGTGACGCCGTCTTCGATCATCAGGCGGATCGAATCCTCGAAACGCACCGGGGAGCTGACCTGGCGAACCAGCGAGGGCCTGATCTCCGTCGCCACGGACACGTAATTGGCCGAGGCGTTGGCCACGACCGGAATCTTGGCATCACGGACATTGATCCGGTCAAGGACTTCGGAAAGGCGGTCTCCGGCCGGCTTCATCATTGAGCAATGGAACGGGGCGCTGACCGGAAGCAGAACCGCCCGCTTGGCGCCAGCCGGCTTGGCCAGCACGACCGCCTGCTCGACCGCTTTGACCTGCCCGGCAATGACCAACTGTCCGGGGCAATTGTAGTTGGCCGGCTCGACAATCCCAACGGAAGAAGCCTCCCGGCAAACCTCCTCGACCTTCTCCCTCTCCAGACCGAGGATGGCGGCCATCGCCCCCTCGCCGAGGGGCACCGCCTCCTGCATGAACTGCCCGCGGAGGCGCACCAGGGCGACGGCGGCCCTGAAGTCGATCGAGCCGGCGGCCACCAGGGCGGTGTACTCGCCCAAAGACAGCCCGGCGGCCAGGTCAGGCTCGGGCAGGCCGTTGGCGCAAAGCAACTGGTAGATGGCATAAGAAAGAGTCAGGATGGCCGGCTGGGTGTTGGCCGTCTCGGTCAGGATTTCCTCCGGCCCCTCAAAACACAGCCTGCCCAGGTCAAATCCCAGGACCTCTGAGGCCTCTTGGAAAACCCGGCGGACTTCAGGAAATCGGTCGTGAAGGTCCCGGCCCATACCGGCGTATTGGGCCCCCTGGCCGGCAAAAAGAAAAGCGGTTCTTGTCACTTCATGCCCCCCACCGGATGGCCAGCGCCGCCCAGGCAAAACCGGCACCGAACGATACTACGATAATCGTGTCGCCATCCTTGAGTCGACCGTTAATGACCGATTCCTCCATAGCAATGGGGATTGTGGCCGATGAGGTATTCCCATACTCTTGCACGTTGACGACGATCTTCTCCCAGGGAATCCCCAGACGCTTGGCCGTGGCGTCGATGATCCTGAGGTTGGCCTGATGCGGTATGACCAGGTCGATCTGGTCGCGGGTCAGGCCAGCCTTCTCGATGGCCTGACCGGCGGCTTCATTCATCACTCGCACCGCCATCTTGAAGACCTCTGGGCCATTCATCCTGAGGTAATGCATCCGATTTTCAATCGTCTCATGACTGGCCGGGTAGCGCGACCCGCCGCCGGGCAGGTTTAGCAGATGCGTGGCCGTCCCGTCCGACCCGAGCACGCAGCTCAGGATGCCCCGGTCCGCGGTTGCCGCCTTCAACACGGCCGCCCCGGCGCCGTCTCCGAAAAGGACGCAGGTGGCCCGATCCTGCCAGTCAACGGCCTTGGAGAGAATTTCGACGCCGATGACCAGGATGGTCTGATATTGGCCGGAGGCAATGAATTGGTTGCCAACTGTCAGGGCGTAAAGAAAACCGGGGCAAGCGGCCGACAGATCAAAAGCGGCGGCGTTCTTGGCTCCCAGGTTGGCCTGAACGAAGCAGGCCGTGGCCGGAAAGGGCATGTCACCGGTAACGGTGGCCACGATGATCAGGTCGATCTCTTCGGGATGAACCACAGCCCGGTCCAGGGCCTTGCGGGCAGCCTCGGTAGCCAGGTCTGAGGCGGCGACGTGGGGCTCAACTACCCGGCGCTGCTTGATCCCGGTCCGGCTGACGATCCAGTCATCAGCGGTGTCAAGCCCCATCTTTGTCAAATCATCGTTGGTCACGATCTTTTCGGGAACTGCGGCGGCGACACTGACGATAGCCGCCCGCCTTACAGTATTTATCATTGGCTTGTCGCCTCCCTTTTTGCCAGTTTTTCGGTAATCCGCGAGAGGCAACCCTGGACGACAAATTCGGCGGCCACCCGGATACCGTTCTTGATCGCCAGAGCCCGGCTGGAACCGTGACACTTGATCAGGGCCCCTTCTACCCCGAGAAATGGGGCCCCGCCGTATTCGCTGTAGTCCATGCGCTTCAAGATTTGCTTCAGGCCGGGCTTCAGAATTAACGCGGCCGCCTTGGTCAGTGGGCTGCGGGTCAGCTCCGCCTTCAACAGGTCGAGGATCGTCAGGCCTACTCCCTCGGCGCTCTTGAGCAGGACGTTCCCACAGAAACCGTCGCAGATAATAACATCGGCCCGGCCTTGGAAAGCGTCACGGGCCTCTGAATTACCGATAAAATTCAGGCCGCTTTCCTGAAGGAGCGGGTAGGTCGCCTTGGTAAGGTGATTGCCCTTGACCTCTTCAATTCCGATGTTGAGCAAGCCAACCCGGGGGTTTTTTACCTTCAGGACGATTTCAGAATAGAGGCTGCCCATGAAGGCGAACTGGACCAGGTTCTCCGGCGTACAGTCGGTAGTGGCCCCGACGTCCAGAATCAAGGTCATGCCGTTTCGGGTTGGAAGGAGAGTGGCCAGGGCCGGGCGTTCAATCCCCTTTTGGCGCCCGAGCACAAGCAGGCCCCCGGCCAGCAGAGCTCCGGTGCTGCCGGCCGAAACCAGGGCGTCGGCCTGCTTTTCCCTAACAGCTAGAAGTCCTTTGACCAGAGATGAGTTCTTCTTCTTTTTGATGGCCTGAACCGGTTGCTCGTCAAATCCGATGATCTCATCGGCATCGAGCAAGTGAAGGGCCAGGCCCTTGACATCGTGGTGTCTGGCCAGTTCATCGCGAATGGCCCTCTCCGGACCGGAGAGAATGACCTCAATGCCGTACTCACGGGCGGCCTGCACCGCCCCGGCGACAATTTCGCCGGGAGCGTGATCGCCGCCCATTACGTCCAGGGCTATTTTCAAACGGCTGATCCTCCCTTGGGCTCCAGAGCAAAGACCAGGAATTTTCCCCTGAAGACCTTATCCTGACCGACCTGGGTCTCGACCAGGATGGTGCAGCGGTTGCCGCGCCGTCCGATCACCTGGCCCTTGGCCACCAGCTTCTCGCCGATAGTAACCGGGCGCTTGAACTTTACGTTGGCTAGTCCTACCAGGGCAACTTCGGCGTCAACCAGGGCGATAGCCAGGGAGTCGGCCTGGGCGAAGATGTGCTGGCCTCGGACGATCCTGGAGCGTTCGAAGACCATGGCCGGGGTGGTCTCAAGGATCGAGATACCCCGTTGACCGAGTTCCAGGTCGATCAGCTCCCCGACGATTTCGCGGGGACCGATTGACTTGACCAGGCCGTGGCTGCGCTCGGCCATGCTCTTGGTGCGCTCGCGAAGCTCGGGAATTCCAAGGGCTAAACGGTCCAGGCGGATGGTCTGAACGCTGACCCCAAATGCCCGGGCCAGGTCTTCATCACTAGAAAAAGGGAACTGGATGATCCGTTCCCTCAACTGGTCATGTCTCTCTTGCTTGGAAAACCCGGCCATAATGGTACCACCTATTAATAGCAGATACCAATGATTATACCAAAGGAGAAATTGTGCGGCAATAATTTAGAGAGGCGGGTGTTAACTCCCGCCTTTCCCTTAATATCAACTTAATATCAACAGTTCCTTGCCTGAAATTCTGATTCTGAGTCTAGGCCTTTTTCTCTTCAGCTTTATCTTGTTCGACCACAACCGCCCGGCCCTTATAATAACCGCAGGTAGGGCAAACGGCGTGAGTCAGCTTCGGCTCCCGGCAATTGGGGCAGGCCACGGTTTTAGGGGCCGTGAGCCTCCAGTTGGCCCGACGGCTGTTCTGACGCGACTGGGAAAGCTTTTTCTTAGGTACCGCCATATTCTTCGCACCCCCTTCAAGAAGGCTTATTTGGTTTTGGCTTGAGCAGATCCGCTAGGACCGCCAGCCGGGGGTCACCGATCTCCACTGGGCAGTTGCAACGCCCGAGGTTTAAATCCTGACCGCACTTGGGGCAGATACCGCGACATTCGGGCCGGCAGAGAGGCTTCATCGGCATGGCCAGAATCAGATTATCGACGACTGAGGGCGCCAGGTCAATGGAATCACCCTCAAAATAGTTGACGATCTTGTCGTCGGTATCGTCCTCGTCCTGGTTCGCCGGTTCTCTACCGGGCCGGAAAGCCTCCGAAAACTCAACCTCAAGCCCTAGCTTCCCCGGTTCCAGGCAGCGCCCGCAGGGAACCGTGACTTCGGCCTGGACCCTAACCCGGGCATCGATCTCCTTGCCGGTCCAGAGGAGGTTGGCCTCGATCTCAGCCGGGCCCGACAGGGGATAGTCCTCGCCGTCAAACGGGAGGGGCGAAAGTTCTTCTCTGATCTGATGGCGTTCGCGGTTGCCAATCTTTGAGATCAGATCAGCCACTCGAATGATCAATGCGAACACCCCTTTTTCAAACGTCCCAAATTATATCAATCTATGGTGGCTAATGTCAATGCGCTCAAAACCTGCCGCTCAAAACCTGCCAGAGCGTAAGATCGCCAATACCAGCCAGACGCCGAGAACCCCGGTTAACAGAAAGCTGTATTCGGCGATAGGTATGCCCCAGAGGCGCGAACCATCCGAGCGATGGAGGATCAGGGCCGTGCCAACCACGAGGCAGCCGCTGATAATGCTCATCGACAAGCGGTTGAACAGGGCGCTGATGCGCCGGATGAAGTGGTCGCCGTCAGCATTTTCGATTTTGAGACGAAGTTCCCCGTCCTCGACCAGGGAAAGGATGTTTGAGACCTGCTTGGGGACGCAGGTGGCCAAGCGGGCCCCATCGTGAATTGTGCGGCGCAGGGTTCGCCGGAGGTTGGTGAAAGAGAACTGCTCCTGGAGCAGCCGGCGGGTATAGGGCTCGGCCAGGTCGATCATGGAAAGGGACGGATCAAGTTCGACCACAACCGACTCAAGCGTGATAAGGGATTTGGCCAGAAACGAGTAGTCGGACGGAACAACAATCCGGTGGTCGAAGGCCAGGGCAATAATTTCTAAAAGGGCCTTTCCAAAGTCGACCTCGCGCAGCGGGATCTCCCCGTAGCGCTTCTGAAGGCGGTAAACATCCCGCTTCAGCGACATCAGGTTGACTTTGCCTAGCGGTTCGCCCATTCGCAGGATGGCCTCGACAACCTCATCCGAATCGCGGTTGACCACACCAAGGACGAATGAAATAAACCGCTGGCGCATCTCGCCGCTAAGTTCCCCGACCATCCCAAAATCCATGAAGATGATCGTCCCGCGTTCATCGATGAAGAGGTTCCCGGGGTGCGGGTCGGCGTGAAAAAATCCCTCGACCAGCACCTGGCGGAAAATGGCGTCGGCCAGCCGCCGGGCGATCACCGACGGATTAAGACCGGCCCGCCTGATCCCTTCGAGGTCGTTGACCTTGAATCCCTCGACCAACTCCATGGTCAGGACCTTTGGAGTAGTCAGGTCCCAATGGACAGATGGGATATAAACCCGCTCGTCGCCAGAGAACATCCGGCGGAAGCGGTCGGCGTTGGCCGCCTCTACTGTGTAGTTCATCTCGTCGCGCAGGCTCTCGGCGAATTCGGCCACGACCTCAGAAATTCGGTAATACTGTCCCCAGTTCGTCCGGCGTTCGAGCACTCCAGCCAGATCAGCCATGATTTCAAGGTCGGTCTCGACAATCCGCTCCAGGTCGGGCCGCATCACCTTGACTACGACTTGCTGGCCATCCCGCAGGCGGGCCAGATGCACCTGGCCGATCGAGGCTGCGGCGAGCGGTTCAGGGCAGAACTCGGCGAAGATATCGAGGACGGGCCGGCCGAGTTCGGCCTGGACCATTTCGGTCACCTGCTTGAACTGAAATGGCGGAACGCGGTCCTGAAGCTTTTGCAGCTCGACCAATATATCGCGCGGCAGCAGATCGGAACGGGTCGAGAGAACCTGACCCAGTTTAATGAAGGTCGGCCCGAGTTTTTCTAGGGCCTTCCTGGCCCTATCGCCGCGCGAAAGGCGCGCGCCTACTTCAGGATCGCGCCCGAACAGCCGCTGCCGCAGGGAAATAAACTCCCAGAGGCCGGCCTGATCGACCAGATAACCGAAACCATGGCCAAAAAAGGTCTGGATAATCTCGCGATAGCGGCCCAGGTGGCGGTATCGACGCCCAAGGGACATGCCTTACCCCCGAACAAGCAAGGATCAGATCCAGGCTATTGTGCCCTGTCTCTGAGGAAGGCATTCCCAGATGTTCAGCGGGGCGATTCACCCAGGTAATCCAGGGCCGCGCCCAGCGATTCGACCCCGACCACCCTCAAACGGTGCGCCAGGCGGCGGGCGGCCGGCTCGTCCCCCTTGGGGACCAGCATCAAGGTAGCCCCGGCTCTTTCGGCAGCCAGGACTTTCTGAGCCATACCCCCGACCCGTCCGACCCGGCCATCGGGGTCAAGAACTCCGGTGGCGGCGATGATCCGCCCGCCGGTCAGGTCGCCGGGGGTGAGTTGGTCGATGACCTCCAGCGCAATGGGCAGGCCCGCCGAAGGTCCGGCGATGCCGCCGCCTTGAACCGAGACAGCGCTGGCCGGGTTGAAGCCGCGACGCCCGGCCTCCAACAGGGCCGCCTTTTTGGCCGCCACGAGACTTTCAGCCATCATCCTCTGGTTTTGCTTCTGAAATTCCTCATAACTCAAGCCCGGGCCGGTTAGATCAGCCTCGCTCACCAGTTCAGCCCCGGGCAAGAACCGTCCAAGGATATAAAGGCCGAAACCGGCTGGTCTGGCCGCAACCGTCACCAACAGCAGCCGCCCCCGGCCGGGCCCGTCACTCCCCGTAACGGCAACCAGATTCCTGGATAAGCGTGTCTCCCCGGGAACCAGCAGGTAATAACCGCTCGGTAGCCTCCAGAGAGCGAGGGCCAAGGCTATAGCCAGAACCAAGCGGGCTGCGCGCCGGGCGGGGCACCACAAAGAATAAAACCCCCGGTGCCGGACCGGCCCGGGGGAGTCTATGGTCATTTTCTAAGTTCCTCCCGATGCTGGTGGATCTGCCTGAGGGTCTCCCCCAACCGGGCTTCGATCTGCTGGAGGATCTCGTCGGCATACCTTATGGACCGGTGGTGGATTTCTTGGGCCACCGTCCGGGACTTATCAAGCAATGCCTCGGCCCTGTGCTGGGCTTCAGCGGCGATAACTGTCTCGTCAACCATCCGGGAGACCGCTTCCTCCGCCCGCGCGACGATCGCCTCGCCCTCCATCCTGGCGCGGGCCAGGATATGCTCCCGTTCCTTGACGATCTCGACTGCCTCACGCATTTCTTCCGGCAAGGTCTGGCGGATCATCTCGACCAGTTCAAATGCCTCGCCGGCCTCAAGCATTACCTTATTAGTCAGTGGGATCCGGGTCGCCTCGTTAATCAATGCCTCAAGCCTGCCCAGGAGGCCGTCGACCTGCTGGATGTGTTTCATAGGCTGCCCTCTCCCTGGATCCAATTAAACTTGTCCTTCAGCCTCCGTTCGACTTGAGGGGGTACCAGGCCCTCGACACTTTCGCCGTAACAGGCGACCTCGCGGACGATGCTGCTCGAGAGGAAAGCGTACTGGGTGGCCGTCATGATGAACATAGTCTCAATGTCGGGCTCCAGACGGTGGTTCATCTGGGCCATCTTCATTTCATTTTCAAAATCGGAAATTGCCCGGAGGCCCTTGATGATGACTTTGGCGCCCCTGGCTTTGGCGTAGTGCACCGTCAGCCCGTCTGAGGTGTCGACCTCGACCCCAGGAAGGTGAGCCGTGGCCTCCTTGAGCATGTCGACCCGCTCCTGGGTGTTGAAAAGCGGGTTCTTGCCCGAGTTGCGAAACACAACCACAATCACTTTATTGAAAATTTTGGCTGTCCGCTCGATCACGTCCAGGTGTCCTAAGGTAACCGGGTCAAAACTCCCCGGGTAGAGAGCAATCTTCATGTCAGGCCTCCTCGGTGCCTTTCCGATAGCAGAATAAAGAGATTGAGGTATCGCCGTAATCCAAACGGCGCAAGAGCCCAAGGGCGTCGCCCCCGGCCCTCACCTCGGGAGTGAGGTTTTCCCGCTTGCCGTGCTCAACCGCGATCAGCCCGTCTACCTCCAGGAGGCCCCAACGGACCAGATCGCCCAGGGTTTTTCCCGCCAAACCCTTTCCATACGGCGGATCTACGAAAATCAGATCGAACCTGAGTCCCTCAGCTGAAAAGTGGCCAAGTGCCGAATGAACCTGGTTCTTAAACAGCCGGCCCAGGTGCTTGAGGCCGGTAGCTTCTAGGTTCTTGTTAATGCAGTGATTGGATTCAGCCCCCGAATCAACAAAAATGGCCGACTCCGCCCCCCGGCTCAAGGCCTCAATTCCCAGAGAACCGGTCCCGGCGAAAAGGTCCAAAACCCGTGCTCCTGGTACTCTCGACCCTAGAACGTTAAAGAGGCTTTCCTTAACCCGGTCGGCGGTGGGCCTGGTATCCGTGCCCTTTGGCGCTCGAAGACGGTGCCCCCTGGCCAAACCGCTGATGACACGCACGGTCCCGAATCCCCCTTTTGATTCGACAGCCGTATCAGTAATCCTTTTCGACGCTTGGTTTTGGCTTCCCTTTGACCCCGTCAGGTATGTATATTTCCACCGTCTCGGAGAAAAAGTAGCCATGAATTATACACGACTTAAAGAAGGAGGAAACCAAGCTGATCTGGAGAGCCCTGACTGTCGCGGCCCTGATAGCCGCGACCCTCAACCTCACCGCCTGCCCGTCGCCGCAGAGGAGCCCGGCCCCGCGGGGCGGCACTACTCCTTCGGTTCCCGGAGTTCCCACCCCGACCGATACCACCCTGTCTGCGGTGACCGACCGCGTGACGCAGTTGGTAACTGGCCTGGGCGTGCCAGGTTACCGGCGCTCGGACGTGATTGTCCTTGGTAACGTCGCTCTGGTCGGCCTAGATCTGACCGGACCGGCCGGACCGGCCGGCCCTGGAGCCCAGCCCCCCGGAAATATCCCCGGCCCGGGCGGACCCGCGGCTCCGCCTACCGGCCCGGGAACGCCGGGAGGCCTTGATCCCGGTGCCGCCACCCCCGGAGCTCCCAACACTCCAGCCGGACCAGGCCCGGCGGCTGGCGGGCTGGGCGGGGTTCCCGGGTTCACCGGCGACCCGGCCAGAATGGTGGCTGACCGAATTGTTGCCGCCCGCGTGGGTGTCACCCAGGCTTTGGTGACAACCGATGCTGACCTGGTGGCCCGGATCGGTTCGTTGGCCAACGATATTCGCTCCGGGCGCCCGGTAACCGACCGGATTGACGAAATCCAGGCGGTGGTCAAGCAGATTAACGGCGGCCGCGGTTCTCTCCCCAACGCCTTCCCGACCAACCCTGGGGCTCGTTGAGCCCTTGTCAGGCCGGAAACATCAAAAAATCAGCTACTAAACCCAGTCGGGGTGTATGAAAACAAAGAGCCCGAGGAAAGATATGACCGTAAGGGTCGATGGTCCCTGCACTTGTGCAGTTGGGAGGATTCGCAGCTCAATAACTGTACCCTCCCCCAGAGGCTCTTTCCTCCGGTTTCTCCTCTCCCACACTCGGGTGCAGCATCACTGCACCACTTTTTTTTGCCAGTAAAACGGAGGGAACTCAATGGAGTTTAGGAGTTCGGCCATATCAGACCGAGAAATCTACACCGACCTGGCCCTGGAGGCCCACGCCGCCCTGCTCGGCCAAAC
>JBGFRN010000116.1:0-12568 GCA_041695105.1 Bacillota bacterium
GGAGCGTCTGGACACCCTGGAGTGGCGCAGCACCCTCACGCGCAACGTCGTGGTGGGCGCGGGGGGGCCACCCCCCGAGAAGTGGTCGCGCGCAGACTGTGGCGAAAATACGCCCCCGTCCCCCACCCACCACGGCGCCCCCGCGCACGGCGGGCCGGGCCCGCCGCCGGGGCCAGCGCTTCGGGGGCGGCCGGGTCGCCCGGGGACGGGCGGCGGCCCGGGGCGGTGGTGGGAGGGCCAGTAATCATCTACCGGGAAAACCGGGTCTTTGACCGATCCCGGGAGGCGGCCGCCGAGGGGGTGTCTCCGGGGATGAGCCAGCCCCAGGCCCGGCACCGCTGTCCCGGGGCCAGGGAGGAGGAGTACCGGGAGGGGCGCTTTGCCTCCCGGGTGACTGAGTTCCTCGACCTGGTCGCCGGCTTCAGTCCGGTAGTCGAGCCGCTTTCGGTCCAGCCGCTGCTCGGTCACCAGGTTTTCCTAGACCTTCGGGGATGCTCCGGTGGGGGCGGATCGTCTGGTTCGGGCGGATCTTCCGGCTCGCGCGGGCCGAAAGCTGAACTGAGCCGCCTGGTCAGGGCGGCCGCCCGCTACGGTTTTGAGATCAAATCCGGGTTAGGCCCCAACCGCCTCCTGGCCCGGATCGGCGCTGAACGGATAGCCGCCGAACGGAGCGGCGCTGAACGGATAGCCAGCGCCGCCCGCCTGGGGCTGGTCCCGCCTGGACGGGAAAGGGAGTTCCTGGCCCCCTTGCCGGTCGACTGCCTCTGGCCGCTCTCCGGCAGCCTCAGGTCCGGCCTTAAGCGACTGGGTATCACCACGGTCGGGGAACTGACTGCCGTACCCGAGGAGGAGCTGGCCGGCCGGTTTGGAGCCGAAGGTTTCCTGGCTTTTCGCTGCGCCCGCGGGATCGACCTTTCGGCGGTAGCTGGGCTCTACCCGCTTCAGGAAACTTCCCGGCGGCGGGTTTTCGAGCCGCCGGTCGCCGATCTCCTGGCTTTGGAAGGGGCCGTTTCGGCTTTGGCGGCCTCTCTCTCCCAGGCCCTGGAGGCCTCCGGCCGGGCGGCCTCGAGCCTGGCCCTGGTCATGGAGGGCGATTTCCCGGCGGCGTGTCCGGGTGGTTCTCGGGGCGAAGTCCGGTCGGCCAGGGCCTTCGGCAAACCAGAGCTCAGGGCCTCTTTCCTGGCCGCCGCGGCCCGGGCCCAACTCCGGGAACTGACCGGGGAGGCTGGGGGTCGGAAAGGGGCGGGTCAGCCGGCGGCCGGGGGGATCGAGGTCTGCGCCCTGACCCTGACCGCCCGGGGGCTGCGCCCGGCCCGGGTTGACCAGATCGACTTCTTCACCAGCCGGTCCGAGGCGGATGGCGGCAAGCTGGCCGAGGTCATCGAGGCGATCAAAAAACGCTACCCCGGGGAAAAGATCGGCCTGGGTTCCGGCTTCCCGGCTCTCCGGCGCGAGCGGATGCTGTCACTGGTCGACCCGATGCGCTGGGCGAGGCATCCGGGGCCCGGCCTCCGGGGGGTGACCGGCCCTGGCTAAGATCTTCGACCGCCCTGTCAAGGCCGCCAGCCGTCCGGACGGGGCCCCGGCCGGCTTCCTCTGGGCCAGGCGCTGGGTGGTTGTCTCCGAGGTCCTCGAGGCCTGGACCGATACCGGCTGCTGGTGGGACCGCGAGGAGGAGAAAGTTTTTTACCGGGTGCTGGCCGGGGGCGGCGTCTTTGAGCTCTACCGGCCGCGGGGGGGAACCGGAGGCCGGGAGGGGCCTCGCGGCGATTCCGGGTGGAGGGTCTACAAGGTCTATGACTAGCCCTTTGAGCGGTTACGATGGCGGTTTTTGCCACCTTCACGTCCATTCGCCCTTCTCGTTTCTTGACGGTGGTTCGCGGCTCGAAAAATTGGTTTTGAGGGCGGCTGAGCTTGGGATGCCGGCCCTGGCCCTGACCGACCACAATAACCTCTGCGGGGCGGTGGCCTTCCTGCGGGCCGCCCGGGAGGCCGGGATCAAGCCGGTTCAAGGGGTTGAGATCGACCTTGAGGACGGCTCCCACCTGATCCTGCTGGCGAAAAACCCGCGGGGATACGCCAACCTCTGCCGCATCCTCACCGCCGCCCACCTGGGCAGCGAGCGCCTGAGCCCGCGCGCCTCCTACCGGGCCCTGATCGAGAACTCGGGCGACCTGTTTTGCCTGACCGGCTGCCGGCGGGGACTGGTTCCCCGGCTGATCCTCGAGGGGCGGCTGGCCGAGGCCGTTGCGGCCGCGGACCGCCTGAAGGAGATCTTCGGGGAAAGAAACCTCTATCTGGAGCTTCAGGGGGGCCGTCTCCCCGGCGACCGGGCCCTCAACCGGGCTCTGGCCGAACTGGCCGATTCAACCGGGTGCGAAACGGCAGCCTCGTGTAATGTTCATTACCTGGACAAGGAAGATTTTCCGACCTATGACCTGCTGACCTGCGTCCGAACCCTGACCCGGCTGGGCGAGGTCCACCCCGAGCGCCGCCTGAACGCCGAAAACTACCTCAAGACACCCTCCGAGGTCCGGGCGCTTTTCAGGGATCATCCCCGGGCGATCCAGAACACCCTGCGCATTGCCGGGGAGTGCCAGGAGGCGCTCGATCTTTCGGCCCGGCTCTACCCTGAATTTCCCCTGCCGCCGGGAGTGAGCGCGGCCGGTTTTTTGCGGGGCCAGGTCTACCGGGGGGCCGAGGAGCGCTACGGCCGGCTGACCGAGGAGATCATCACCCGGCTGGAGCACGAGCTCTCGATCATCAATCGCCTCGGCTACGACGATTACTTTCTTTTGGTCTGGGACGTCGCCCGCTGGGCCCGGCAGCAGGGCATCCGCTGTGCCGGGCGCGGGTCGGCCACCGGCTCGGCCGTGGCCTACTGCCTCTACATCACCGGGGTCGACGCCATCGGCCGGCGGCTGATGTTCGAGCGCTTCATGAGCCTGGAGCGGGCCGAGAAGCCGGACATCGATATTGACTTCGACGCCCGGCACCGTGATCGGGTGGCCGGGTACGTCTACCAAAAATACGGGGCTGACCATGTCGCCGCCGTCTGCACCTACAACACCTTCCGGGCCCGCTCGGCCGTCCGGGACCTGGGCAAGGCGATGGAGATCCCTGAGTCCGAGCTTGACGCACTGGCCAAGCGCGTTCCCTGGTGCCGGGCCGACGCCCTGACCGAGGCCATCAAGCGCTTTCCCGAGCTCAGGATGTCGGGTATCCACTGGCACAAGTTCGAGCGGCTGATCGGGGCCTGCCGGTCGGTGGCCGGCTTTCCGCGCTTCACCGGTACCCACCTGGGCGGTCTGGTGATCAGCCGGCAACCCCTGACCTCGATCACCCCCCTGCAGATGGCGGCCAAGGGCATCGTCGTCTGCCAGTTTGACAAGGAGTACGTCGAGGACCTCGGCCTGATCAAGCTCGACCTGCTTTTCCTGCGGACCCTATCGGCCGTCGACGACGCTGTCGTCGCCATTAACCGGCGCTTGGCCGATCGGGCAGGCGATTCAGGGAGCGGGTTAGGGGGCGGGTCAGGCGGCTTCGACCTGGATCGCCTGACCCACGACGATCCGGCTACCTACCAAAGGATCAACCGTGGGGAGACAATCGGGATGTTTCAGCTCGAAAGCCCGGCCCAGCGGGCGCTGCAGGGCCGGCTCGGGGCGGATAATTTCGAGGATATCGTCGCCTCGGTGGCCATCATCCGCCCCGGGCCGATCAAGGGCAACATGGTCGAGCCCTTCATCGCCCGCCGCCAGGGTCGCGAGGAGGTGAGCTACCTTCACCCGAAGCTCAGGCCGATTCTGGAGAAGACCTTCGGAGTGGTCCTGTTCCAGGAGCAAGTGATCGAGATCGCCACCGTCTTGGCCGGCTTCACCCCGGGCGAGGCCGACCGGCTGCGCCGGGTGATGACCCACGCCCGCCGCCACGACGAGATGGAGGCGATCGGGCGAGACTTTGCCCGCAAGGCGGTCGAGAACGGGATCGAGCCCGAAGTGGCCGAAACTGTCTTCTCCTACATGGCCGGGTACGCCAGCTATGGCTTTTGCGAGGCCCATGCCGCGGCTTTCGCCGATACTTCTTACAAAACGGCCTATTTGGTCGAGCACCACCCGGCCGAGTTCTTCGCCGCCCTGCTCTCTCACCAGCCGATGGGCTATTACCCGCCCAACACCCTCTGCGTTGAGGCCAGGCGGCGCGGGGTGGCGATCCTTCCTCCCGACATCAACCGGAGCGGCGCCGGTTTCAACGTCGAGGAGGCCTCCGGGATCCGCGTCTCCCTGAGGCAGGTTCAGGGAATGACCTTGGCCGCCCTGCCGGCCATCCTGGAGGCCCGGTGCGAGGGCGGCGACTTCAGGTCACTCCAGGATTTTCAGCGCCGGGTGACGCTCCCGCGGGATCTGATCGAAAACCTGATCCTAAGCGGGGTTTTCGACTCGATCGAGCCTAACCGCCGGGCCCTGCTCTGGGCGGCCGGGCAAAAAGAACTCCCCCTGCTGGCGGCCGGGGGAGTGGCCGAAGGTATCGGCGACTTCAGCCCCCAGGAGAAGTTCTGGTGGGAGTACCGCCTTCTCAGGATCATGCTCCGAGGGCACCTGATGGAGTTTTTTCGCCCCGACCTCGACCGCCAGGGTTTTCTAACCAGCGAGCAGGCGCGCGAGGCCGGCGAGGGGCAACTGGTTAAGGTCGCCGGCCTGCCGGTCCGGCCTCACCGCCCGCCGACCAAAAGCGGCCGGATCGTCGTCTTCCTCTCGCTTGAAGACGAGCAGGGGATGATCGATATCACCATCTTCGAAGATCTCTACCAGCGCTGCGGCGGCCTGATCTTTTCGGGGCGCCTGGTTCCGCTCAAGGTGCTGGGAACGGTGCAAAGGAGGGGCAACGGCGCCAGTATCGTGGCTCGGAGGCTGCTTCCCTTGACCGAATCGCGGGGCTAGAGAGTTTTTAGGAAGGCGATCACGTGCGGCAGGTCGGCATCAGGAACCAGGCCGCCGGGCATGCCCTGCCCGCCGCCGACCTTGATAAAGTCACGCAGGTTCTCCTCGTTGGCCGGTTTGCCGGTCGCCTTGATGTTGCGGGCCGTAATTCCCTTCAGCCCCGGTCCGACTTTCACGTCGGCACCAGTCGAATGGCACGCGCTGCAGGTCTGGTCATAGATCTGCTTGCCTTTGTTTGGGTCGCCGGCCGCCATTTGACCGGTATTGGGTTGCTTTGAGCAGGCTGCCAGGGTGAGAAGAACAAGGGTCAGGGCAACCAAGATCAGCCAGGAACGCTTGGACATATCTATCCCCTTTTCGTTGTAGACATTTGCGGGATTCCCAGAAACTCTACACCAGGTAAAACCGGGCCTCACCACCATTACTGTTTTGTGACCTCTAATTAATTAGGGAAGCGGCCCAACCAACCCCACTGCCCAAAACTGAGCTGGTTAAATTCACCATGTCGTTATCCATCCAGCCAAGCCCGCCGGACGGGAGCGTTACCGCCCCGCACCCATGAGCCCGGCGCTCGGTAATCTTGGCGCAGGCCGGGCAAAGATACCGGGCTTGGACGGTAGCCCCAAGGAGGCTGTCGATCAGCGAACCGGCCAGCCCACCCAACAGGCCGGCTAAAGGAAGGCTGCCAATCAGGCCGATCAGGGTACCCCCGGCGGCTGAAGCGGCCAGGCCTATGGGGGTGATCCCGCCCGACGTCCCAGGAGGCACCGGCCTCAAGCTGGTGATCAGCCTTGGCGGGGTTTTGGAAAGCCCCCCAATTTCGGTCGCCCAGGTGTCGGCCGTCACAGCGGCCAGCAGGCCCAGATAGAGGGGGAAGAGGTCGGCTCCCGCCCAGGGGGCGATCAGAGCCACTAGTGCGGCCGGTCCTCCGTTGGCCAGAACCTGACCAAGATCCCTGGCGCCGCTTTTCTGGTACTCCGATTCGGCTTGGAACTTCAGCCGGCGGCCCCATCTGGTCAGCCAGCTCGAACTGAGAAAGAAGACTATCAGCGGTATTGCCCAGGCCAGCCCTCCGGACCCAAAGACGGCCGCACCGATTAAGGTTGCGCCGGCCGCGCCGCCCGCTGTCAACCAGCCCCGCCGGAAAGAGACCCAAGCGATGCCCGCGGCGGCTAGCCAGCCCAAGCCATGTTGATACATAACACTTGACTTTCTAGTAAATGTTTCATATTCCTTCAATAGTTCTTTAAAAAGTTACCCAAAATACGATAAAGGAATTCAGGGCAGGAATAGGGTTCAAACCGCCGAAATTCTGACCACAGAAAAAACCCGCCCGGATGGGGTCGGGTTTTGGCGCTAGGACTGGGGTTTTGACTCCTCTTTGGCCGGCGCGGAGGCTGGCGCGGGAGCCGCAGCCGTAGGGATGGCGTTCTGGACCGGGGTCGGCGAGTTATTCTTGGGCTCAGTCGCCTTATCCATATCCTTGACCGCTTGGCTGACCTCTTCTTCCAGGCTCTGAGTGGCCTTCTTAAACTCTTTGATGCCCCGTCCCAAGCCCTTGCCGAGCTCCGGCAGCTTGCTCGGGCCGAAGATCACCAAGGCAATCACGAATATTATTAGAAGCTCAGAAAAACCGAGATTTCCTAACAAGTATGGTTCCCCCCTCGCGCTATTATTCCACACCCCTCCGACGATATCCTCCATGGAGATAGTAAAATTGGTAACAACCAGAAGGCGTAAACTGATTATTATAATTGCAATCATAATCGCGATCTTGGTCGGGCTGATCATGGCCGGTGCTCCGGCCTGGCCCTGGGAACGGTCGTCCCCTGTTTTCCTCCCACTCTTGGCCGGACTGCCCCCGGGGTGGGGGTCGCTTGGTTTCAAGGTTGGGCTGATCCGCCCGGACCACCAGACAGATGATCAGTCGATACAGGGGTACCGTCAGGTGATGGCCGAAGAGGGGTTTCCCTTTGAGGAGATGAGCCCATCGAGGGTCCATTTTCTCGGGGATGACCTTTCGAGTTATTTTCAGGCCCTGATCCTGCCCGAAGGGGTTAACCGCGACCTGACTCCGGAGGTGGCCCGGATTCTATCCGCCTTCGCCGCCAGGGGTGGGCGCCTTTGGATCGGCCAGGACGCTGCCGCCGCCTTTCCAGAGGCCCGGGAGATCCTGGCCAAGACCGCCGACCTCAGGTTCACGGGCGAACCGGGCCTTGATCCGGCCAAACTTCAAAGGACAACCTGGCGGATTCCAGCTGGATCCCCCATCCGGGAGTTTTACGATCCTCAGGTCTTTGCCGGGGATGAGCTTAAAATGTACGCCTACCCGCACTTTGAGGACTTTCGGGAGCCGGTTGAAGCGGTCGAAGCCCAGGTGCTGGCCTCCGGAGGCAATTACCCGGCCATCGTCCAGCGCCAGACCCAGGGCTGGGGCTGGGTCCTGTACATGAACGCCCGCCCCGGGGAAACTAAGGTTCGCGTAAACGACGACTTCCTCCTCAGGGCTCCCCTGAAGTACTTCCTGGTCCAACTGGCCGGTATGCCGCGCCTGATGGGTTCCCCGGGAGGCGTTGGCGGGCTGGTATTATCGCTGCATGTCTGCTCAGGACGCTATATCCCAGACCTGGAGCAAATGGTCGAGCGGGGGCTCTTTTACAAGGAAATCCCTATTTCGTTCGCCATAACGGCCGGGCCCGACGATGACCGGCCGGGCGACCGCAAAGGGTTTGACGCCGCCAATCCACAAAAAGGCGGCCGGATCATCCAGAAGATCAAAAGATTCGGCTCAATCGGCTCGCAGGGCGGATGGATCCACAACCTTTGGGGGTTCGAGTACTCCAAGATCGCCCCGGAGCAGCGCCGCCAGTACCTTGAACTCAACTTCAAGACCCTTGAGTCCGCCGCCAGGACAAGGGTCGAGGAATACGCGGCCCCTGGTGGGGCCCACAGCCCTGACTTGCATGACGAACTGGCCAGGCTGGGCGCTCAGGCGGCTTCGATCCCGAGCGCCTTTAACTCCCCGCCGACCCGGGTCTGGTTCAATGGACGCCAGGAAAAGCGCTTTTGGGTCTTTGGTTATTCCGGAAACCAATTCGGGCATGAAGTTGAAAACATGTTGCGGCTGGGGAGGTCACCGGTCCAAATCGTCACCGATGTGGCCGATTTGTTCGAGATCATTGCCCGTAAAAGAGAGATCAGGTTGTTCTACAGTCACCCCTTTGAACTGGCTTCCCGTTCCGAGATGTGGCGGTCAATTCAGGGCGAGGCCCTGCGCTTGATTAGGGAGGGGCGTCTCCAGGTCGACACCATGGGCTCGTTCGCTCACTTTCTGAACCGTCGTGAGAAGACCGATTTCGAGATCCGCCGGGAAGAAACCGGCTACTACCTCGAGGTCTCGAACCCAGAGGGGCTTTCGATGATGACCTTCGCCCTGCCGACCGGCGAGGGCGACTGGGAGGTCCGCCCGGCCGAACCGGGCCATATCGCCGCCTCGGGGGAGGAGCCCGAAGTCGAACTCAGCCGGGAAAACGGCTGGACTTACCTGACGATCAAAAGTAACTCCAAAGAGGTCAAGCTCCGCCTGGTCCGAGAGTGAACCGCCGGGGACTACTGCACCGCCGTCGGAATGGCAGCCGGCCCGAGTTTGAGCAGCTCCTGTATCAGGACGAACTCGAAACCGCGATCCTTGAGGCCCTGTATGATTAATGGCAGGGCCTGATCGGTCTGCTTGCAGGAGTCACTAGCGTGCAGCAGGACGATCGCTCCTGGGTGGGCCAGCTTGAGCACCCGGTTGACGATCTGGTCGACGCCGGGGTTCATCCAGTCGCGTGAGTCTACGCTCCAAATTACCGTCTGGTAGCCGATTTCCCGGGCGGTGGCCACAGACATGTCGTTAAAGTCGCCGTTGGGGGGCCGGATCATGGTCGGTTCGCGGCCGGTGATCTCGGCCAGGATGCGGTGGGCCGACCGGATGTTGTGGATGACACCCTCCCGCCCCAGGCCGCTAAAGTTGACGTGCTTGTGCCCGTGGCTTTGGATTTCGTGGCCCTCGGCCTGGATACGGCGGGCGATCTCGGGGTAGCGCTCCGACCAGGGGCCGGAGAGGAAGAAGGTCGCTTTGACCCCGTGCCGCTTCAGGACGTCCAGGACCGGGCCCGGCATTTTGGTGCCCCAACTGATGTCGAAAGTCAGAGCCAGCTTCTTCTCGGCGGTACTGATCATGTAGAGCGGCCGCTCCTTGGTTTTGGCCGCTGGCAGGGCCGAGACCGGGGCGATCTGGACGGGGTTCTCCTGGTACCAGCTCCAAACCAGCACTAATATCAGTACGGCCGTGACCAGGTAGCGCCAGCGGTTTTTGCGGGAAAGATCCATAAACCAGAACACGAGCCCTCACCCCCTGATTCTCATGGGGACTATTATTCGCCGGGGAAAAAAAGGATGACAGAGGCTTGCGCATGATTTATAGCCTGGTCTATAATCTATTCCAAGCCATAATTTAAATTAATACACCCATAAAAAATATTGCAGCCATCTAAGTATCAGCTAAGGGGGAGGATCGTGTATCAAAGGATTCTGAATCTAATCAGCCTTGTTATCGTTGCCCTGTTCCTCATCGGTTGCTCCGGCCAGGTGCCCCAGGGGGGGCCAACCAAGCCCGAGGTCAAGGATACCCTCAAAATCGGCATTATCCCGGCCCTCAACCAGGGGAACACCAAGGTCGGGATGGATAAATTAGGCGAGCACCTGTCCAAGGAACTGGGGGTCAAGACCGAACTCAAGGTTTTCCCCGACTATAACGGCGTGGTCGAGGGGATGAATTACGGCCATATCGACCTGGCCTATTTCGGCCCCCTGACCTATGTCATCGCCAATCACCAGGGCGGGGCCCAGGCCATCATCACCCAACTTGTTAAGGGTCAGCCCTATTATTATTCGTACATCATCGTCCACAAGGACTCGCCGCTGGGCGGCATTGAGGATCTGGTCAAAAACTCCAAGGACATCCGGTTTGCCTTCGGCGATCCCAGCTCAACCTCAGGCTCGCTGATCCCCGGCATTGAGCTCAGGAACCGCAAGATCTACCGCGGTCCGACCGACCACGACTTTAAAGAGGTCAAGTTCACCGGCTCGCACGACGTCACCGCCCTGGCGGTGCAGGACAAGGGGGTTGACGCCGGGGCCATCGACCAGGCGTTCTTCGATATCCTTAAGGAGAAGAAAAAAGTTGACGGCGACAAATTTAAGGTGATCTGGCAGTCGGAAAAGCTCTTCCAGTACCCCTGGGCGGTCAAAAAGGGAACCTCACCGGAGATGGTCGAGAAACTCCGGGCGGCCTTCGTGAAGATCACCGACAAGGACATCCTGGACGCTTTCGGTGCCAGTGGTTTTACCAAGGCCGAGGATAAGGACTACCAGGCCATCCGTAAGGCAGCCGAGGCTTCCGGGCGGCTGAAGAAGTGAAATCTCCCGGGCGCTGGATCTACCCGGTCCTGATGGCGGCCGTTGTCTGGTGGAGCGCCTCTGGGACCGGGTTTGATCCGGCCGACTTTCTCAAGATCGGCAACAGCCTTGATTTCGTCCTGACGCGCTGGCTGCCGCCCGATTGGAGTGCCGCCGGGGAAACGGCCCGGGAGGCGGCGATCACCATCCAGATTGCCGTTCTCGGAACCTTCCTCGGGCTGGTGTTTGCCTTGCCGGTCAGTTTCCTGGCGGCCCGCAACGTCACACCCTACCCCTGGATCTATAATCTGGTCCGGGGGTTATTGAGCTTCCTGCGGGCCGTTCCTGAGATCGTCCTGGCCCTGGTCTTCGTCCCGACCGTCGGGCTCAAGCCGGTCACCGCCGTCCTGGCCCTGGCCATCCACAACTTCGGGGTTCTGGGCAAGCTGATCTCCGAGCTGATCGAGGCCTCGGACCCCGGGCCTCGCGAGGCGGTCGCTTCGACCGGGGCCCCCGGGGTCGCGGTTGTCTACTGGGGGGTCATCCCTCAGATCATCCCGCTGATCATTTCTCAGGCCTTCTATCGCCTGGAGGTGGCCGTCCGGGCCTCGCTCGTCCTCGGTTTGGTCGGGGCGGGGGGTATCGGCAACCTTCTATTCATCCACTTCAAGATCTTCGACTACGAGAAGGTCCTGGTAGATGTCCTGGCCATCATGGCCATGGTCGCGGCCATCGACTATCTGGGCGCTTGGGTCCGTTCAAAAGTGACCTGAGGCCCCCACGCCGGCTCGTCGGAGGGAGGATTGTGACTTGCTGCTTGAGATCAGCGGCCTGAGGCATGAGTACCGCGGCCAGGTACGCCCAGCCCTCGATGGGTTGGATCTTAGGGTCAACGAGGGCGAGTTCGTCGCCATCCTCGGTCTTTCAGGCGCCGGAAAGTCGACCCTTATTCGCTGCGTCAACCGGCTGATCCGGCCTGACTCAGGCCGGATCCTTTACCGGGGTCGGGACGTCACTGCCCTGGATCAGTCCGAGCTGCCGACCCACCGCCGCGAGATCGGGATGATCTTCCAGAACTTTAATCTGCTCGACCGGCTCGACGTACTGACCAACGTCCTGGTTGGACGGTTCGGCTGCCTCCCGCTCTGGCGGATCCTGACGGCCTCGTTTCTCAAGGCGGATGTCGACCAGGCGCGGGCGGTCTTATCCCGGGTCGGTCTCACGGGTTATGAGGAGCGGCGAGCCTCCCAGCTTTCCGGGGGACAGCGCCAGCGGGTGGCGATCGCCCGGGCCATGCTTCAGCGCCCGCGGATGATCCTCGGCGATGAGCCGGTATCGAGCCTTGATCCGGTGACGGCCGCTTCGGTCATGGGCGTGCTCGAACAGATCAATTGCGAGGACGGCATCACTATGGTCATCAACCTGCACGCCGTCGATTTGGCCCGGCGCTTCGCCCGGCGGATTATCGGCATCGCGGGGGGAAGGGTTGTTTTTGACGGGCTGCCAGAAGAGTTGGACGACGCCGCGCTCGAACGCATTTACCCGCAGGAAAACGAAGCGCCGCTAGCCAAAATGCGGCTGGCGACAGCTGACTTGAAGGCGTAGAGCAGCTTTGTTAAAATAGACAAGTAAGTTTTCGGGAGTAGAAGGAAGACTGGTGTCGCTCGCGGTCTTCAAAACCGTTGGGACGTCTGACGAGGGCGTTCGGTGGGTTCGATTCCCACATACTCCCGCCAATTACAGCCACAAGGGTTTAAGTCCCTTGGTGGTGCTGATTGAGGGCGGCTCTAACGCGGAATCAACGCGTCGGGCCGCTTTTACTTGCATGCCCGGGAGCACGTGGGAATAAGTGGGATTGACTGGTTTTTCCTATTTGGGGAGGAGTTTCTAATCCGCCGTAGAACATTCTCTCAAAACAAATAGGTAGCCGGAGTGAGATGAATAGAAAAACTCTTTGATTCGCTAGTCGCAAAAGTCCCTTCATGGGCGTTGCTAATAGCTTTTTCAGTCTACTTTAGAAGTATGGGGGAGCCCGAGGGGGCTGTAATCCCTCCGACTTAAGTCGGGGGATACACGGACCCCCTCGAGAATTTTTGTTTGCGGCAATGCACGTTTGATCAAGAAATGCGCGCTCTCAAGACAGGAAAAACGTATCGGATTGGAGAATGATCGAACAGATGTGCGAC